>NZ_LSSV01000049.1:0-203258 GCF_001658045.1 Dietzia sp. 111N12-1
GGTTCGAATCCCATCGGGGGTACAGGGGAGATGTCCCGGTTCGTCGGCAACGACGAGCCGGGACATCTCGCATTTGTGGCCGTGGCAGGATCACCGGGGTGACCTCTCGCCGTGACCTCCTCCGCCTGGCCGTCGGTGGCGGGTTGACCCTCGCGGGGCTCACCGCGTGCGGCCCGGGAGGGGGGTCGACGACGACGACACCGGCTCCGACGGCGAGCGACCCGCTGACTCCCCCCAGTCCGATCCGTACCCCCACACCGGACGCTCCGCCACGCCGCCTCATCGCGCTCTCCTCGGCCGACCTCGACGTCCTGCACGCCCTCGACCGTGAGCCCACCGCCGCGTGGGCCGTCGACGGGACGGGCCCGCGACCGTGGCGCGACCACCCGGCACCGCCGTCGCCGGAGTGGGACGGCCCCGGACTGCCGAGCCTGCGGTCGCTGCTGCCGTTCGGGGTGGACGCGTTCGTCCTGGTCGCGGCCGACGTCACCGGGCCCGAGCTCCGTGGGTACGAGCAGCTCGCCACGGTGATCGTCGACCCGCAGGGGAGACCCGGGTGGCGGGACCACCTCGATCTCGTGGCCGGGGCCGTCGACCGCGATCCCACCCCGGCAGCCGAGACGGCCAAGAAGGCGCTCGAGGAGTGGTCGGAGGGGCAGCGTCGCCTCGGGGTGGACGCCCTCGTCGTCGTCATCGGCACCGGCGCGCGGCCCGACACCCCCGTCGCCACCCTCGCGGCGACGTCGCCACTCGGCGCCGAGATCCGTGCGCTGGGCTTCGACGTGGACTCGCGCCCCGACCCCGTTCCGTACCGGGACCTCCGGCGGCCGGGCGTGCAGGTGGTGCGGGTGGACCCGCGCGACGACGATCTCGTGGCCGCGGCGCGCCAACCAAGCGTGGCCAGCCTGCCATGGGCGCTCGAGCGGCTCACCCGCGGCCGGCGGCCCGCGTAGGGCCGGCGCGGCGGCGTCCCTGTCGACTAGAGCCGTTTGTGGATCGCATCGGCGGCGGCGAGCAGATCGGCCGCCCACTTCACGCCGGGGCGGCGACCGATGCGGTCGACCGGGCCCGACACGGAGATCGCGGCGACCACCGTGCCGGCGGCATCCCGGATCGGCGCGGAGATCGAGGCCACGCCCGCCTCCCGCTCGGCGACCGACTGCGCCCAGCCGCGCCGCCGGACGTCGGCGAGCTGGCGCTCGGTGTACGTGGCGTCGGCGAGCAGGGTGCGCTGGGTGGCGGGGTCGGCCCACGCCGCCAACACCTTCGCGCCCGAGCCCCGTGTCATGGGCAGGATCGCCCCGACGGGCACCGTGTCCCGCAGTCCCGTCGGTGGTTCCGCGGAGGCCACACAGATCCGGCGGTCACCGTCGCGCCGGTACACCTGCACGCTCTCCTCGGTCACCTCGCGCAGGCGGGGCAGCACGGAGGACGCGGCCTCGGCCAGGGAGTCCGACACGTGCGCGGCGAGCTTGGCCAGACCGGGCCCCAGGCTCCACACCCCGGCGTCGTCACGGGAGAGGAGTTGGTGGATCTCGAGCCCCACCGCCAGCCGGTGGGCGGTCGCGCGAGGCAGGCCCGTCCGCTCGCAGAGGTCGGCCAGGACGCACGGTTGCTCGGCCACGGCGTGGAGCACCGTCATCGCTTTGTCGAGGACCCCGATCCCGCTATACTGTCTCACAGTTCGACTATATCGTCCTACATGGTGAGAATCCATCGGATCCCATCAGGACGTGGAGTGGAGGCGTGATGAACGAGACCGTGTCCGGCGGCACGCGACCGCGGACCCTGGCCGAGAAGGTCTGGGACGACCACGTGGTGGTCGAGGGCGAGGGCGAGGGCGGGTCCCGGGGGCCCGACCTGCTGTTCATCGATCTCCACCTCGTCCACGAGGTCACCAGCCCTCAGGCCTTCGACGGTCTCCGCCTGGCCGGACGCCGGCTCCGCCGCCCGGACCTGACCCTGGCGACCGAGGACCACAACGTCCCGACCGACATCGTCGGCGGCGCGGTCAATCTCATCGCCGACCAGACCTCGCGGATCCAGATCGAGACGCTGCGTTCCAACTGCGAGGAGTTCGGTGTCCGGCTGTACCCGATGGGCGACCTCGAGCAGGGGATCGTCCACGTCGTGGGTCCGCAACTCGGCCTGACCCAGCCGGGCATGACCGTGGTATGCGGTGACTCGCACACCTCGACGCACGGGGCGTTCGGTTCCATCGCGATGGGCATCGGCACCTCCGAGGTCGAGCACGTCATGGCCACCCAGACGCTGGCCCTGCGCCCGTTCAAGACCATGGCCGTCACCGTCACCGGCGAGCTGCAGCCCGGCGTCACCGCCAAGGACCTCATCCTGGCCGTCATCGCCCAGATCGGCACCGGCGGCGGGCAGGGCTACATCATCGAGTACCGCGGCGAGGCCATCGAGAAGCTGTCGATGGAGGCGCGGATGACCATCTGCAACATGAGCATCGAGGCCGGTGCCAGGGCCGGCATGGTCGCCCCGGACCAGATCACCTACGACTACCTGCGCGGTCGCCCGCACGCGCCCGCGGGTGACGAGTGGGACGAGGCCGTGCGGTACTGGGACGGGCTCCGGACCGACGAGGACGCGGTGTTCGACACCGAGGTCGTCATCGACGGTGCCGCCCTCACCCCCTTCGTCACGTGGGGCACCAACCCCGGCCAGGGCGTGCCCCTGGGTGCGGCCGTCCCCGACCCCGAGTCGTTCACGGACGAGAGCGCGCGCATCGCCGCCGAGAGCGCACTGGAGTACATGGACCTCGAGGCCGGCACCCCCATGCGGGACGTGCCGGTGGACGTCGTGTTCGTCGGCTCGTGCACCAACGGCCGCATCGAGGACCTGCGCGCCGTCGCCGAGGTCGTCGACGGTCACACGGTGGCCGACGGGGTCCGGATGCTCATCGTGCCGGGCTCGATGCGCGTGCGCGAACAGGCCGAGGCGGAGGGCCTGGACAAGGTCTTCACCGCCTTCGGCGCCGAATGGCGCCAACCCGGCTGCTCCATGTGCCTGGGCATGAACCCGGACTCGTTGCTGCCGGGCCAGCGGTGCGCGTCCACATCGAACCGCAATTTCGAGGGCCGCCAGGGCAAGGGGGCCCGCACCCATCTGGTCAGTCCGTCGGTCGCCGCGGCCACCGCGGTGCTCGGACACTTCGCCTCACCCGTCGACCTCGAGCCCGCGAAGGGGGCCTGACACCTCATGGAGCCGATCACCACCCACACCGGCATCGGCGCCCCGCTGCGCCGCTCCAACGTGGACACCGACCAGATCATCCCGGCCGAGTACCTCAAGCGCGTCACGCGCACCGGCTTCGAGGACGGACTCTTCTCCTCCTGGCGGGCGAAGGAGCCCGACTTCGTCCTCAACCGGGCGCCCTACGACCGCGCCTCCGTCCTGGTCGCCGGACCGGACTTCGGCACCGGGTCCTCGCGCGAGCACGCCGTGTGGGCCCTGATGGATTTCGGGTTCCGTGTGGTCATCTCCTCGCGGTTCGCCGACATCTTCCGCGGCAACTCGGGGAAGTCCGGTCTCGTGGCCGCCCAGGTCGAGCAGGAGAACGTCGAACTCCTGTGGAAGGTCATGGACGAGCGACCGGGTATCGAGCTGACCGTCGACCTGGGGTCGCGCACCGTCACGGCCGGTGACGTCACGGTACCGTTCGACATCGACGACAACACCCGGTGGCGTCTCATGGAGGGGCTCGACGACATCGGCCTCACGCTGCGCGAAGCCCACCGGATCGAGGAGTTCGAGAGTCGGCGGCCCGCGTTCAAGCCGGTCACGACCCCGCGCTGATCGTGGGATAAGAAGTCGTTTCGGAGCAACCTCCGAAACACCCCCGTGTGGCGAAACCATGTGAGTATGCTTATGTCTAGTTCGGCGCGGACAGGTACCGCGCCCGCATACCTCACCCGAAGGGGGATCCCCACGTGAACAAAGCCGACCTGATCGCCGAACTGGCGGACCGGATGGGCGGAGATCACCAACTCGCCACCGAGGCCCTGGAGAACACTCTCGACATCATCGTCCGGACCGTCGCGTCCGGGGAATCCATCACCATCATGGGTTTCGGCATCTTCGAGAAGAAGTCCCGTGCGGCCCGGGTCGCCCGTAACCCCCATACCGGCGAGTCGATCCCGGTACCGCCGACCCACTCACCGGTGTTCCGGCCGGGCCAGTACTTCAAGTCCGTCATCCAGGGCACCGAGTCGCTCCCCGAGGACCGGCTCGCCGCGAAGCGCTCCAGCTCCCACCAGTCGTTCGGGGGCCTGCGCAAGAATGGTGTGAACCACCGCGAGAAGGTCAGCTGACCGACCGGCCCGCTACCGCAGCTCAGAACAGCGGTAGCGGGCTGGGGTAGTAGTCGGCGTAGGTCGGCCGCGTGCCGTCGAACCCCAGGGCCCACACGCCGGCCTTTTTGGTGGCGGCCTCGCCGACGTCGATGTCGGTCGAGCCCGCCAGGTCCCGGATCATCCCGGGGATGGCGGTTCCCTGCGAGGACACCACGGCGACGCCGTCGCCCGGGGCGATCGCGGCCAGCCGGGCCACGGCGGCTGCCGGGTCGTCGAGGTACGCCTCGTCGCTCAGCGCCGGTTCGATCGCGATCCCCACCCCGAGCTCGTCCGCCAGTGGCGCGAGTGTCTGTTCGCACCGGACCCTGGGCGCGCTGTACAACCGGGTCACGCCGAACGCCCGGAGCATCGGCACGAGCATCTCGGCCTGCGCCCGTCCGGACTTGTCGAGGGGACGCAGGTCGTCGTTCCCGCTCCACTGGCTCCTGCTGCCGGCCTTGGCGTGCCGGACGACGAGCAGGGTCTTTCCCTCGGGCGGGGCCGCGCAGAAGCGGGTGAGGATCTTACGGTCCAACGGGTAGGAGACCAGATCCTTGGCCTGCTCCACCGGGAGCCACCGGATCTCGTCGACCTCCGAGTTCGGCTCGAAGGTCCCCTCGCGGGCCATCGCCGACCAGTACGTGACCTCCTTGCGGGTGTTCTCCTTGAGGGGGTAGCCGGTGGTGCCGATGCGGGACTGCAGGACGGCGGTGAATCCCGTCTCCTCGGCGATCTCCCGGACAGCGGTGACCGGCAACGATTCGCCCGCGTCGACCTTGCCCTTGGGCAGGGACCAGTCGTCGTAGCGCGGGCGGTGGACCACCGCACACAGGCGCGAGTCGCCGTCCGTGCGGTACAGGACCGCACCCGCCGCCGGCACCACCCGGACCGTGGCCTTCTTGCTCATCGGTCCCGGAATCCCGCGTGCAGTGAGGCCGACCGCTCCTGATGGTCGACCGACTCGGCCCAGTCCTCCGGGGCGGGCATACGGGCCCAGCTGGCGTCGTGCCGGAGATGGAAGCTGCGCGTGGCCGGATCGAGGGCCGAGTCGAAGATGCGGTGGATCTGGGCCTTGAGCCGGGGATCGGTGACGGTGACCATCACCTCTACGCGGCGGTCCAGATTGCGGTGCATCATGTCCGCACTGCCGATGAGGGCCTCGTCGGCGCCCCGGAAGTGCAGGATCCGGGAGTGCTCGAGGAAGCGCCCGAGAATCGAGCGGACGTGGATGTTCTCGCTCAGGCCGGGGACGCCCGCCCGGAGGGAACAGATGCCACGGACCACGATGTCGACCGGAACCCCGGCCTGGGATGCGCGGTACAGGGCATCGATGACCTGCTCGTCGACCAGGGCGTTCGCCTTGAGCCGGATACCGGCCTCGCGTCCCTCGGCGGCCAGCTCGATCTCGCGGTCGATCCGCTCGATGATCCCCGACCGGATGCCCTCCGGCGCCACGAGGAGGCGGCGGTACTTGCTCACGTTGGAGAACCCGGTCAGGTGGTTGAACAGATCCGTCAGGTCCGACACGACGTCCTCGTCGGCGGTGAACAGGCCGACGTCCTCGTACAGGCGCGCCGTCTTGGGGTTGTAGTTGCCGGTACCGATGTGTGCGTAGCGCTGGAGCCGGTCGCCCTCCTTGCGCACCACGAGGCAGGTCTTGCAGTGGGTCTTCAGGCCCAGGAGGCCGTACACGACGTGGACTCCGGCCTGCTCGAGTTCGCGGGCCCACCGGATGTTGTTCTGCTCGTCGAAACGGGCCTTGATCTCCACCAGCGCGACGACCTGTTTGCCGGCCGCGGCGGCATCGACCAGCGCGTTGACGATGGGGGAGTCGCCGGAGGTCCGGTACAGGGTCTGTTTGATCGCCAGGACGTCGTCGTCGGCAGCGGCCTGCTCGATGAACCGCTGGACCGTGGTGGCGAACGACTCGTAGGGGTGCTCGACGAGGACGTCGCCCTCCTGGAGGGAGGCGAAGATGTTGCGGGCCGTCTCCCTCTCACCGAACGCCGGGGGAGTGGCCGGCACCATGGGCGGGTCCTTGAGATCCGGCAGGTCCAGCCCGTGGATCTGCCAGAGCCCCGTGAGGTCCAGCAGGCCCGAGAACCGGATGACGTCGGCCGAGTCCACGTCGAGCTCACGCTGCAGGATGCGGAGCATCCGCGGGGTGGTGTCCTCCGCTATCTCCAGCCGCACGGCCGATCCGAAGCGCCGGCGGGCGAGTTCGCGCTCGAGAGCCTGCAGCAGGTCCTCGTCGCGGTCCTCCTCGACCTCCATGTCCGCGTTGCGGGTCACCCGGAACACGTGGTGCTCGACGACCTCCATGCCCTGGAACAGATCCTGGAGGTGCGCGGCGATGATGTCCTCGGCGGGGACGAACGCGTACTCGTCCGGGCCGCCGCGGTCGACCCGGACGAAGCGCGGGACGTTGTGCGGGATCTTCACCCGGGCGAAGTGCTCCTGGCCCGAGTCCAGGTCGCGGATGATCACCGCGAGGTTCAGGCTCAGCCCGGAGATGTACGGGAACGGGTGGGCGGGATCCACAGCGAGGGGCGTGAGGACGGGGAAGATCGAGTTACGGAACAGCTCCGCGAGGGTGAAACGTTCCTCGGCCGTGAGGTCGGCCCAGGGCAGGATCCGGATCCCGTGCTCCTCCAGCGCCGGGCGGATCTCGTCCTCGAACAGGCGGGTCTGTTCGTCGCACAGTTCCCGCGTCCGTCGGCTGATGCGGCCCAGCTGTTCGGCGGGGGTCTGGCCGTCCGCGGAGCGTACGGACAGTCCCGTCTTGTCGCGGCGCTGGAGACCGGCCACGCGGACCATGTAGAACTCGTCGAGGTTCGAGGCGAAGATCGCGAGGAACTTGGCTCTCTCCAGCAGCGGGAGGTCCTTCTCCCCGGCGAGTGCGAGGACCCGGGCGTTGAAGTCGAGCCAGCTCAGTTCGCGGTTGAGGTAGCGGTCGCGGGGCCGGGGCAATCCCTGGAGGGCGGTCGGTTCGGCGGTCACGGGACCATTGTGGCCGATACCCCGGTCGCGTGGGCGAGGAGGCGGACGGAGGGGTCACGGAGGGCCCCGGCGGTGGCGGGACCGACGGACCGCCCCGGCAACCTCGCGAGATCCTCCGGGACGTCGACATCCCGGGCGGCGGCGGCCAGATCGCCCACCGCCGCGATCTGTACCGCGCCGCCCTCGTCGCGGTACCGGGCGGCCGAATCGACACCGAACCGGCAGACACGGGGAGCGGGCGCGCCCGTCCAGAACGCCATCGTGGTCCCGGCTCCGCGGTGGTCCGTGACCGTGGCGTGCGGGTGCCGGCCGGCGATGTCCAGGATCCGCGCGAGGTGCTCGGGTCGCAGTTCCGGGAGATCCGCCGCGACCACTCCGACCGGACCCGGGACGTCGGCGAGTGCGTTGTCCAGGGCGAAATTGAGGGGGTCACCGTGGCGGGGATCCGTACGGGCGGGTTCGTCGACGAACTCCGCCCCCGCCCCCGAGGCCAGTTCCTCCACACGGGGGTCGGCGGAGACGACGCGAACGCGGGCGACTCCCGGGGTCTCCCGGCAGGCGGCCAGGACGTCCACGGCCATCGCCACCACGAGAGCCCTCCTGCCGTCCGCGGTGAGTGCGGGCACCAACCGGCTCTTGGCGCGCTCGAGCGCCTTGACGGGGACGACGATCGTCCACCCGTCAGCCGTCGACCCGCCGTGCCCCGCTGTGCTCATCGCCCGCCATCCTGCCAGCCGGGCCTCACGAGCGTCCTCCGCCGGGTAGCGTTTGACCACGATCCGCCTGAGGGTGGCGGTCGGGAGCAGGTCGACGGTCGGGAGGCGATGATGGCGCGGATCGCGGTGATGGGTGCGGGGTCCTGGGGGACTGCGGTCGGCAAGGTTCTCGCCGACGCCGGATCCGAGGTCGTGATGTGGGCCCGTCGGGACGAGGTGGCAGCCGGGATCAACGACGCGCACTGCAACTCCAAATACCTCCCCGGCATCGTGCTGCCGGCGACGGTCACCGCGTCGACCGACCCGGCGCGGGTCCTGGCCGGCGCCGAGGAGGTCGTGCTGGCGATCCCGTCCCAGAGTCTGCGGGGCAACCTCGAGCACTGGGTCGACCACCTCGAGCCGGAGGCCGGGGTGATCTCGCTGGCCAAGGGCATCGAGACAGGGACCCTGATGCGCATCAGCGAGGTCGTCGCGGAGGTCACCGGGCTCGACGATCGCCGGATCGCCGCGCTGTCCGGCCCCAACCTCGCGAGGGAGATCGCGGAGGGGCAGCCCGCGGCGACCGTGATCGCCTGCACGGACGACGAGCGCGCGGCCCGGCTCCAGGACGCCTTCTCCACGCCCTATTTCCGCCCGTACACCAACACCGACGTCGTGGGCTGCGAGATCGGTGGCGCCACCAAGAACGTCATCGCCCTCGTGTGCGGCATCGCCACCGGGATGGGGCTGGGCGACAACACCATGGCCACCCTCGTCACCCGAGGGCTGGCCGAGACCACCAGGCTCGGCGTGGCGCTGGGCGCCAACCAGATGACCTTCGCGGGGCTGGCGGGCCTCGGGGACCTCGTGGCGACCTGCACCTCGCCCCTGTCCCGCAACCGGACCTTCGGCGAGCGTCTGGGCAGGGGAGAGACCCTGGAACAGGCCCAGCAGGCCACCAACGGTCAGGTCGCCGAGGGGGTCAAGTCGTGCACGTCGATCCGCGAGCTGTCCCGTAGGGTCGGGGTGGAGATGCCGCTGACGGAGGCGATCCACGAGATCTGTCACGAGGGGGGCGACGCCGTCGAGGTGGCGGTGCGCCTCATGAGGCGGAGCACCAAGCCCGAGTAGCCTCGGCCCGGTGAATCGCATCACCGTTGCCGTCCTCTACGGCGGTCGCAGCTCCGAGCACTCCGTGAGCTGCGTCTCCGCCGGCGCCGTCATGTCGCACCTCGACCCCGCGATCTATGAGGTCATCCCCGTCGGGATCACCGAATCCGGGACGTGGACGCTCGGCCCGGAGGACGTGTCCGACCTGCGGATCGTCGATCGCAACATGCCGGTCGTCGACCCGCACCGCCCCGGGGTCGCACTGGGGCTGTCCACCGACGACCGCGGGGTGCTGCGGTTCTCGGGCGGCGACCGGGCCGGGGAGGAACTCGCTCGGGTGGACGTCGTCTTCCCCGTCATGCACGGCACCCACGCGGAGGACGGGACCGTCCAGGGTTTGCTCGAACTCTCGGGCATCCCCTATGTCGGCCCGGGCGTGTTCGCCAGTGCCGCGGGCATGGACAAGGAGTTCACCAAGGTCGTCCTCGGTGCAGCGGGCCTGCCGATCGGTCAGCAGGTCGTGCTCCGGCCGGGCACCGCGACGCTCCCGGCGCCGGACCTCGACCGCTTGGGGCTTCCCTTGTTCGTCAAGCCGGCCCGCGGCGGCTCGTCCATCGGCATCACCAAGGTGTCGCGGGCGGAGGAACTCGATGCGGCGATCACCGAGGCGCGACGCTTCGACCCGAAGGTGATCGTCGAGGCCGCGATAGTCGGACGCGAGGTCGAGTGCGGGGTCCTCGAGTACCCCGATGGCCGGGTGGAGGCGAGTCTGCCCGCCGAACTGCACATCCCCGGCGAGCCCACCGGCGGGGAGGGTGGGACCGAGGGTGACGCCTTTTACGATTTCGACACCAAGTACCTCGACGACGTGACCACCTTCGACCTGCCCGCCGATCTGTCGGACGAGGAGACCGGGCGACTGCGCGCACTGGCGGTGGAGGCGTTCCACGCGTTGGACGCCCGGGGGCTGAGTCGGGTGGACTTCTTCGTCACCGCCGACGGGCCGGTGATCAACGAGGTCAACACCATTCCCGGGTTCACCCCGATCTCCATGTACCCGCAGATGTGGGCGGCGACGGGCGTCGACTACCCGACCCTGCTCGACACCCTGGTGCGGACCGCACTCGCCCGCGGCTGAGACGGCCGCACCCCGGCCCCGTCGGCCGGGTCAACCGATCGGTGCGGGGTCCGGCTCGACGGCCTCGAGGCTCGCGGTGAGCGCGTCGGAGAGATCCTGGATCGGGCCGGTTCCACTGCCGTCGGGCAGTGTCACCGCGACGAACTGCAGACGGTCGACGGCGACCCAGGTCGACGCGGTGACCGCCGGGTCCGGATCGGGCTCGTTGAACCACTGGACGCCGTTGACCTCCTGCAGGCCCACCCCCACCGTGAAGGTCGGCGGAGCCGGCAGTCCGCAGCGGACGATCACCGGTTCGGCATCGGGCATCCGGTATGCCGCCGTCCCCTCCGGCGCCGGTTCGGCCAGAGCGACGCGGCCGGCCTCCCCGAGGGACTCCGGGAGCGACTCGATCAATGCGGCGCACTCGTCAGACCCGGCTCCGGGCGAGGGGATGGGCACCGCGGCCACCGGCTCGCTCGCGGCCGCCTCCGTGGCCTCCTCACCCACCGAGCGGACCAGCACCAACACGACGGCGAGCATGACCAGCGGGACGACCACCGCGAGGACCACCACGATGGTCGACACGGGGACCGCCCGCGCACCCGGGGTACCGGTGTCCCGCGGGCCGGCGTCATACCGCCCGGCCGGGTCCGAATCCGTCGAAGCCACGTCGTGTCGTCCTTCCTCCCACGATCGGCCGCCGACTCGGGCGGCCGCTAACCTGACGGCAACGCTACAGACCCCCGCCGGTGTGCCCGGCGACGAGACACCACGGGAAGCAGAGGTGGCCGCCGTGTCCGACCGCGCCCTCACCGTCGCCGAGGCGGGCGAGGCCGCGGTGCTCGCCGTCCTGAGCGGCGCGGCCGGGCACGCCGCGGACGACCCGGTCGGCAACGGCGACGACGCCGCGGTCCTGGGACCCGCCGCCGCCACCGTGGTCACCACCGACATGCTCGTCGAGGGCACCCACTTCCGTCTCGACCTCACCGGCTGGGGCGACGTGGGCAGGCGCGCGGTGGCGCAGAACGTCTCCGACGTCCTGGCGATGGGGGCCGAGTGCACACGTGTCCTGGTCGCCCTCGCCGTACCGGCCGCGACGACGATGGGGCAGATCGCGGACCTTGCGGAGGGTGTTCACGGGGAGGCCGCGCGATCCGGCGCCGTCGTGGTCGGCGGGGATCTCACCAGAGCGGACCTCGTCGTCGTCGGCGTGACGGCGATCGGCACCCTCCCGAACGGAGCCCGCCCCCTCCGGATCGACGGGGCGGAGCCCGGCGACACCGTCGCACTCACCGGCGCGCCCGGACGCTCGGCCGCCGGGCTGGCGCTGCTCCTGGCCGGGCACCCCGACGGCCCGCTCCAGCGGTCGCACCGGGTACCCGTACCGCCGATCGGCTCCGGCACCGCCGCCCGACTGGCGGGCGCGCGGGCTCTCACCGACGTGAGCGACGGGCTGCTGCGCGACCTGTCGGGGCTCGCGCGGGCCTCGTGCGTCGCGGCCGACCTCGTCACCGATGCGCTGCCCGTCGACCCGGTCCTGGCCGAGGCCGCGGCAACCCTGGGCGTCGCGGACCCCGGGCGTCAGGTGCTGGACTGGGTCCTCGACGGTGGCGAGGACCACGGACTGCTCGGGACGTTCCCGCCCGGGGCGGTGATCCCGCCCGGGTTCACGGCGATCGGCACCGTCCGGTCGGGAGAACCCGGCCTGGTCACCCTCGACGGTGAGCCCCGCACGCCGGGAGGCTGGGACTCCGCCCGCGGCGCGAACTAGGGTGATCCGCATGGCTGTCTATGCACTGGGAGACCTCGAACCCGACATCGCACCCGACGCCTGGGTGCACCCCGATGCGGTGGTCATCGGCCGGGTGACACTCGGCGCCGGCGCCTCGGTGTGGCCCACCGCCGTCCTGCGCGGCGACTACGGGCGCATCGAGATCGGCGCGATGAGCAATATCCAGGACGGCACGATCGTCCACTGCACGGCCACCGAACCGACGATCATCGGTGAACACTGCGTGGTGGGCCACAACGCGCACATCGAGGGGGCCACCATCGGGAACGGCGTCCTCATCTCGTCGGGCTCGATCGTGCTCAACGGTTCCGTGATCGGTGACGGGGCGGTCGTGGCCGCCGGCTGCCTGGTCCCGCCCCGGTTCGACCTCCCCGCCCGCCGCATGGCGATGGGGACGCCGGCGAAGATCCGCGAGGGCGTCGAGGTGGACCCCGCGATGCTCGAGGGCAACACGCAGATGTACCACGACAACGCCATGCGCTACCGCGCCGACCTGCGTCGGCTCGACTGACCGGTGGACGACCGACACACCCCGCCCGCACCGTTGTCCGACCTTCTCGACCCCGGCTGGGCACGCGCGCTCGCGCCGGTCGAGGAACGGATCCACCGGATGGGTGATTTCCTCCGCGCCGAGAACGCGGCGGGCCGGGGGTACCTCCCCGCCGCCGACCGGGTGCTGCGCGCGTTCACCCAGCCGTTCGACGACGTGCGCGTGCTGATCGTGGGGCAGGACCCGTACCCGACGCCCGGCCACGCGGTCGGACTGAGTTTCGCGGTCGACGGCGACGTGCGTCCGCTCCCGCGAAGCCTGGTCAACATCTATCGCGAGTACACCGACGACCTGGGACTGGCGGCCCCCGGCCACGGCGACCTCGGGGCCTGGAGCCGGGCAGGGGTGCTGCTGCTCAACAGGGTGCTCACCGTCGCGCCCGGGGAGCCCGCCTCCCACCGTCGCAAGGGGTGGGAGGAGGTCACCGGGCGGGCGATCGAGGCCCTGGTCGAGCGGGATCGCCCGATGGTGGCGATCCTGTGGGGGCGCCATGCGCAGTCGCTGGCGCCGATGCTGGGGGACACCCCCGTGATCGCCTCCGCGCACCCGTCGCCGCTCTCGGCGTCGCGCGGGTTCTTCGGCTCACGGCCGTTCAGCCGCGCCGACGAGGAACTGAGGCGACTCGGTGCCGAGCCGATGGACTGGCGACTACCGGAGGATCCGCTACAGATGTAGCGGACCCGGCCGGTCCACGACGTGGCGTTCCCGGCTCAGCCCCGTCCGAACTCCGGACGACGTTTGGCGACGAACGCATCCACGCCCTCGATGCCGTCCGGCGAGACGGCGAGGCGGGCGATCGACTCGCGCTCGGCGTCGAGCTGATCCGACAGCGTGGCGTTCTCGGAGGCACGCAGGAGCGCCTTCGCGGCGGCGTGGGATTCGCGCGGTCCGGCCGCGAGACGCACAGCCAGCGACCGGGCGGCCTCCCGGACGTCGCCGTCGACGAAGGTCGTGAGCACGCCCAACTGGAAGGCGCGCTCACCGTCCATCGGCTCGTTGCCGAGGATGAACGCCCGCGCCGCGGGCTGACCGACCGCGCGCGGCAGGCGCCACGACATCCCTCCGTCCGGCGACAGCCCGATGCCCGGGTAGGCCGCGAGCAGTCGGGTGTCGGGCCCGCCGACCGAGAAGTCCGCGGCCATGGCCAGCGAGGCGCCGGCGCCGGCCGCCCACCCCGCGACCGCGGCGACCACGGGCACGGTCACCTCGTCGAGCATCCGGACGACCCCGTGCAGCCGGTCCGCGAGCTCCCGCACGTGCTCCGAACGGTCCTCGGCCGCGGCGAAGCCCGGGACGTTGCCGCCGTTGCAGAAATTCTTGCCCAGGCCCACCAGCAGGACCGACCCGGCGTCGATCTCGCCGTCGAGGAGCGCACGGAGGGCGATGGCCGCCTGATCGACCGCGTCGGAATCGAGTGAGTTGCCCTTGCCCTCCAGCGAGACCGGGAGCGTGAGTACCCCATCGGTGAGAGTGACGAGGGGGGTGGCGGTGAGGTCTGCGGTCATCGTGGTGCTCCCGGGTCGTGTCGGCCGTCTCGGCTAGTCGGACGGCTGTCGAGTGCAGAGGGTACTAGGCTTGGCCGGGCCGACAGGGAAGATGGCCGCAGGGGTGGGCGCGCGGTGAGGAGGGGTGATGACGCAGGAGTCGACACGTGTCGAGGAACGTCCGTCGACCCTCGACGCGCACGGGCTGCTCACGTGGGCCCGGCGGTGCGTCGAGCAGCTCGCCGCCCGCCGCGAGGAGATCAACGCCCTCAACGTCTTCCCGGTCCCCGACGCCGACACCGGAACGAACCTGCTCTACACCATGCGGGCGGCCGTGGACCGGGCCGAGGGCGAGGACGCGTGGATCTCCGAGGGCGGGGGCACCGCCGGCGCCCGCGAGATCGCCGTCGCGCTGGGCCACGGGGCCGTGCACGGTGCGCGGGGGAACTCCGGCGTGATTTTATCGCAGGTGTTGCGGGCGGTCGGCGAGGCGGCGACCTTCACCGTGGTCGACGCCTCCACCTACCGGCGCGCACTGCGGACCGCGGTGACCCTCGTGGACCACGCGTTGAGCGAGCCGGTCGAGGGGACCATCGTCACGGTTCTGCGGGAGGCCGCGACCGCGGCCGGACGGTCCTCCGCCTCCTCGTTGGTCGAGGTGGCCCGCGTGGCCGCCGACGCCGGCGCCGAGGCGCTCGACGGGACCACGTCACAACTGCCCGCGCTGAGCAGGGCCGGCGTCGTCGACGCCGGCGGGCGTGGGCTGCTCGTCCTGCTGGACGCCATGGTCGAGATCCTGGCGGGTCAGACCCCCGAACGGCCGGACTACTTCATCCCGAAGGACGGCGCAGAGGCGTCGTCAACGCCCGGGCACGATACGGACGAACCGCACGAGGACGCCGGGACCCGCTACGAGGTGATGTACTCCCTCACCCACTCCGACGACGCGCGCGCCGACGAGCTGCGGACCGCACTCCGGATGGTGGGCGACAGCGTGGGTGTCGTCGGCGACGGTGGCTCCGGAGCCAACGCCAGGTGGGCGGTGCACGTCCACACCGACGACATCGGCGCCGCGATCGAGGCGGCCCTGTCGCTCGGGCGGGTCACCGAGATCCGGGTGACCGACATGCTCGACCCCGCGGGCGATCGACCCGGGCAGCACCGGGCCCACGACGCCGGAGACCCGCACGGTTCGGACCAGCGAACCGGCGACCCCGGGCTGCGCAAGGTCGTCGCCATCGTGCCGGAGGGGCCTCTGGCCGACCTGTTCTCCGAGGCCGGGGCGGAGACCGTCGACCCCGGGGACGACGGGGAGGGCGTGATCGACGCGGTGCTCGCCGTCGACGCCGACGAGCTCCTCGTCCTCCCCAACGGCGAACTGTCCCGCGACCAGATCGGCGCGATCGACGCCGCGCTGCGCGACGGCGAGGGTCACGCACTGATCCTGCCGACCGGATCCGTGGTCCAGGGCCTGGCCGCCCTGGCGGTGCACGACCCCACGACCACCCTGTCGCTGGACGGGTTCTCCATGGCCGACGCCGCGGCCGGGACCCGGCACGCCCACCTGATCCGGGCGGAGCAGGACGCGCTGACCCTGGTGGGTCGGTGCACCGCCGGCGACCTGCTCGGCGTGGTGGGGCACGACGTCGCACTGATCGAGTCCGACGCGGTCGACGCGGTGTGTGCGCTCGTCGACCGGGTGCTGTCCTCCGGAGGCGAACTCGTCACCGTACTGTTCGGTGACGCCTACGACGAGGCGGCGACCGAGTCGGCGCTGTCCCGCGTGCGGTCTTCCCACCCCGACATCGAGGTGGTCGGGTACGCCGCCGGCCCCGGGCGGGCCGTGGCCCAAGTCGGGGTCGAATGACCTCTCTGGCCACCACGGACACCCCGCTCGCCGAGGTTCTCGACCCCGGGCTGGCGGAGCGCATCACCGCCGCGTTCGGGCACCGCAGCGTCGGCGACCTGTTGCACACTCTGCCGCGCCGCTACCGGCAGCACGGGCAGCGCTACGACAAGCGGGAACTGGTCGACGGCGAGCGGGTCACGGTGATCGGCAAGGTCACCACCGCGCAGACCCGCACCTACCAGACCAAGCAGCGGCAGACGCGGGAGATGCTCACGCTGACGGTCGAGGACGGCGACACCACGTTCCGGGTCGTGTTCTTCGCCGGGCGCAAGATCAAGTTCATGCTTCCGGTGGGGACGCTGGCGATGTTCGACGGCACCGTTTCCCGCTTCCGCCGGTCACTGGACCTCAAGCATCCCGAGTTCCTCGTCCTGCGTCCGGTGACCGGCCCCGGCGGCCAGCTCAAGGGGTCCGGCGACCTCGCGGCGCTGGCCCGCCTGGCCGCGGAGATCGACGCCGAGGGCGGACCGAGCCTGTTCGACCGGCCACTGCTGCCCGTGTACGCGGCCAAGGAGGGGGTCACCTCCTGGGACCTGCTCGGCGCGGTGGTCATCACCCTGCGGGCGTTGGTGCCGGTGGTCGACCCGCTCGACGCCACGGTCCGGTCGGTGGCGGGCCTCATGGACCTCGACGAGGCACTGCGTAAGGCTCACCTGCCCGAGAACTCCCGGGACAAGGATCGGGCCGGGTACCGGCTGCGCTTCGACGAGGCGCTCGCGCTGCAGTTGCTGCTCGGCGCCAGGCGCCGGTTCGTCGCGCGGGACCCGGCGCCGGCCAGTCCGGTGCGCGGGGACGGGCTCCGCGCGGCCATGGAGGCCCGGATGCCGTTCGAGCTCACCGGCGGACAGTCGGCGGTACTGGAGGAGATCTCGGCGGACCTGACCCGTGATGAGCCCATGAACCGGCTCCTGCAGGGCGAGGTCGGGTCGGGCAAGACAGTGGTGGCGTTGTTGGCGATGCTCCAGGTGGTCGACGCCGGCCGGCAGTGCGTGATGCTGGCCCCCACCGAGGTCCTGGCGGTCCAGCACCACCGTTCACTGACGGCGATGCTCGGCGATCTCGGTGAGCGCGGCAGGTTGGGCGCGGCCGAGCAGGCCACCCGCGTGGTGCTGCTCACCGGGTCGATGTCCACGGCCCAGCGGCGCGCGGCCCTGCTCGACATCGTCACCGGGGAGGCCGGGATCGTCGTGGGGACGCATGCGCTGATCCAGGACTCGGTGGACTTCTTCGACCTCGGCCTGGTGGTGGTGGACGAGCAGCACCGCTTCGGCGTCAGACAGCGTGATCGCCTGCGCGCCAAGGGGCGGGCGGGGTTGGTGCCGCACCTGTTGGTGATGACCGCGACCCCGATCCCGCGGACCATCGCCATGACCGTGTTCGGGGACCTGGAGGTGTCCGAGCTCCAGGAGCTCCCCGGGGGGCGTCGCCCCATCTCCACCTCCGTCGTCCCGGCGAGGGAGAAGCCGCGATGGCTCCAGCGGACCTGGGAGCGGGTGCGCGAGGAGGTGGAGGCCGGCCACCGTGCGTACGTGGTGTGCGCGCGGATCGACGCCGACGACACCGAGAAGGGCGGCGGCGCCGACAAGGGCGGCGACAACAAGGGGGGCGACGACAAGGGCGGCGACAACAAGGGCGACGACGACAACGGCAGCGACCGACCACCGTTGGCCGCGGCCGTGGACCTGCACGAGCACCTCTCCACCGGGCCCCTGGCCGGACTGAGGATCGGACTCATGCACGGCCGACTCCCGCCGGAGGAGAAGGACGCCACCATGGCGGCGTTCGCGGCCGGCGCTCTCGACGTCCTCGTCTCCACGACCGTGATCGAGGTCGGTGTGGACGTTCCCCAGGCCACCGTCATGGTGGTCATGGACGCCGAGCGCTTCGGCGTGAGTCAGCTGCACCAGCTGCGTGGCCGTGTCGGTCGGGGCGGACTGCCCGGCCTGTGCCTGCTGGTGACCAACTCCCGCACCGGGGGTCGCTCGATGGAGCGGCTCGATGCCGTGGCGGCCACGACGGACGGCTTCGTGCTGGCGCAGTTGGACCTGGTGCAGCGCCGCGAGGGCGATGTCCTCGGGGACGCCCAGTCCGGTGCCCTCTCGGCGTTGCGGTTGCTGTCGGTGGTGGACGACGGTGAGGTGATCGAGATAGCCCGGCGCCACGCCGAACAGATCCTGGAGACCGACCCGGGGCTGCACGCCCACCCGGCGCTCGCGGAGCGGGTCCGCCGATTGGCCGGTTCCGAGGAATCCGACTACCTGTTCAGATACTGACCCACGACCACAGGGAAGACATGACCCGCATCATCTCCGGCCGCCTGCGCGGGCTGTCGATCACCGTGCCGCCGGCCGGCACCAGGCCCACCACGGACCGTGTCCGCGAGGCGCTCTTCAGTGCCATCGGAAGCCGGGTGGACCTGGACGGCGCCGCCGTTCTCGACCTGTTCGCGGGCTCCGGCGCACTCGGGCTCGAGGCGGTCTCCAGGGGAGCCGACGTGGCGTGGTTCGTCGAGGAGAACCAGCGCGCGGTGGCGTGCCTGAAGAAGAACACGGCGGGCGCGTCGTCGTCGTCGTCGTTGTCGTCGTCGTCGTCGTCCTCATCGTCGTCGTCCCCGCTCCGTCTCACAGTGAAGCGCGCGGCGTTGCCAGCCGCTGTCCGTGGCGGGTGCCCCGTCGAGGGCGGATTCCACCTCGTCCTGGCCGACCCCCCGTACGAGCGGTCCGCCGAGCTGGACGAACCGGTGCTGGACGCCCTGCTCGCCGGGGGGTGGCTCGCGGAGGACGCTCTCGTCGTCTGGGAGCGGTCGAAGCGGGACCCGGCCGTGCGGTGGCCGGGCGGGTACGAGGTCGTGTTCGAGCGCACCTACGGCGAGACCGCCGTGGAGATGGCCCGGCCTGTTGATACGGTCGCCCCATGACCACCGTCGTGTGCCCAGGCTCCTTCGATCCGGTGACCCTCGGGCACCTCGACATCATCCGGCGAGCCGCCGCGCTGTTCGACGACGTGATCGTGTGCGTGGTCGCCAACCCCAACAAGCAGGGCACCTTCTCGATCGACGAGCGCAAGGCGATGATCGACGAGGTCTGCGCCGACATCCCCGGGGTGCGGGTGGACAGCTTCTACGGACTGCTCGTGGACTACTGCCGCGATCAGGGTGCCACCGCGGTGATCAAGGGTCTGCGCGACTCCACCGACTACGACTACGAGTTGCCGATGGCCCACATGAACCGCTCGATCGCGGGGATCGACACCGTCTTCCTGCCCACCCGGGCCGACCTGGCGTTCGTCTCCTCCTCGCTGTGCCGCGAGGTCACCCGACTCGGCGGCGACGTGTCCCACCTGCTTCCGGAGCCGGTCGCCCGGGCCCTGAGGGAGCGCCTGGGCTGACGGGGAGGGGCGGGTCGCGGGCGTCGGCCCGCCGGACCTGCCGGACACACCGCCCACGCACCGGCCCGGCGACCTGTGTTGCGGGCACACTGGTGGGACAAGAGTGACGATCCGGTGAAGGGACGAGCGTGTACCGAGTGTTCCAGGCCCTCGACGAGCTGAACGCGATGATCGAGGACGCCCGCAGTCTGCCCATGACCGCGAACTGCGTGGTGCCCCGGCACGAGTCCCTGCTGTTGCTCGACGACATCCGTGACTCGTTCCCCGGCGAACTCGACGACGCCCAGGACGTGCTGGACCAGCGCGACAGGGTGCTCGCGGAGGCCGATGCCACCGCCCGCGAGACGGTCGCCGCCGCCGACGCCGAGGCGGACCGCACCCTGCGCGAGGCGCGCGAGGACGCGGATGCCATGCTCGCCGACGCCAAGGCCCGCGCCGACCGCATGGTCGCCGAGGCGACCACCCACGCCGACGGGCTGGTGGGCGACGCCCGCGCCGAGTCGGCGGAGCTCCTCGACCGCTCGCGTCGGGATGCCGAGTCCACCATGAGCCGCGCCCGCGCGGAGGCCGACCGGCTCGTCGAACAGGCCAACATCCTCTACGACCGCACGATCACCGAAGCCCGGCAGGAGCAGCAGCGGATGCTGTCCGAGTCCGAGGTCGTCCGCATCGCCGACGAGGAGGCCGCGCGGGTGCGAGACGCCGCGCACGCCGAGAGCGAGCGTCGGCGCGAGGAATGCGACGCCTACATCGACGAGAAGATGGCCCGGTTCGAGGAGTTCCTCGGCACCACCATCCGCACCGTCAGCCGGGGTCGCGAGGAGCTGCACGGTGTCGCCCCGGTCGGGCGACGGGAGCCCACCGGCCGGCGGGGGGTCCGCGAGGACGAGCGCCCGGGCGACGGGTACGGGGACTACTGACCCCGGCGGGTAGTCTGCTGGGCGTGTCCACCACCTCCCGTACCCCCCGCCACGGCCGGCCCGCCGCCGATTCGCTCGTCCTCGACACCCGCGTCCTCGGACGCGCCCCCGGCTCGATGGTGCCGGTGCAGCGTGCCGCCGTCCTCCCCTCGGCCATCGGCGTGGAGTTCATCCGGATCCCCGAGGGCTCCGAGGTGGACCTCGACCTCATGCTGACCTACGTCGACGAGGGCGTGCTCGTCACCGGCTCGGTCACCGGTCGGGCCGAGGTCGAGTGCGCGCGCTGCCTGGGCGAGTTCTCCGCCCCGGTGGGCGTGGACCTGACCGACATGTACGCGGCCGAGGGCACCGCCGCGGCCGAGGCCGCCGAGCAGGACGAGGTCCGCCTGCTGGACGGCGACCTGCTCGACCTCGAGCCCGCGCTCGTCGACGCGTTCGGTCTGGAGTTCCCCATGTCGCCGACGTGCACCGACTACGGCCACGACGAGTGCATCAACCCGGACACCCCCGCTCCCGACGGCGTCTCCGGCGACGCCGAGGGCCGGATCGATCCCCGGTGGGCCGGGTTGGCGGAGAAGTTCGGGTCAACCGGAGCCGGCGACGCCGGTGAGGACCGCGCGTGACGGAGCAGCCGTCGCCACTGGACTCCGTCCTGGGGGTCGCCCTCCCCGTCGACCTCGCCACCCAGGCTCTGACCCACCGCTCGTACGCCTATGAGCACGGCGGCCTGCCCCACAACGAGAGGTTGGAGTTCCTCGGCGACGCGGTGCTCGAGTTGGTCGTGACGGAGTACCTCTACACGGCGTACCCGGACCGTCCCGAGGGGGACCTCGCCAAGATCCGCGCGAGCCTGGTCAACACCTACGTCCTGGCCGACATCGCGCGCGAGATCGGCCCCGGCGGCCTGGGAGATCACCTGCGGCTCGGCCGCGGTGAGGAACTGACGGGCGGTCGCGACAAGCACTCGATCCTCGCCGACACCCTCGAGGCGGTGTTCGGGTCGGTCTATCTGACCCACGGGCTCGAGACGGCCCGGGGTCTGATCGAACGGATCATCGGCGACCGACTGCAGGTGGTCCCGCATCTGGGGGCGGCCCTCGACTGGAAGACCAGTCTGCAGGAGAAGTGCGCGTCGACGGGCAGGCCCAGGGTGCGGTACGAGATCACCTCCACCGGGCCGGACCACGACAAGACCTTCTCCGCGGTGGTGTTCGTGGGCGACGAGTCCCTGGGCGAGGGGACCGGTCGCACCAAGAAGGAGGCCGAGCAGAAGGCCGCCGAGCAGGCGTGGGCCGCCCTGGACGGGACCACACGCTGACGTGCCCGAGCTACCCGAGGTCGAGGTCGTCCGCAGGGGCCTGGCCGATCACGTCGTCGGTCGTGTGATCACGTCCGTGGAGGTCACCGGCGCCCGCACCGCGCGCCGGCAGCCGGGCGGCGCCCCTGAGATCGTCGCGCGTCTGACCGGCCGCACCGTCAGCGGCGCCCGGCGTCGCGGCAAGTACCTGTGGCTCACCCTGGACTCCGACCACGCGGCGGGGGCGGACTGCCTGCTCGTACACCTGGGGATGAGCGGGCAGATGTTGGTCGCCGAGGGCGGTGCGCCACCGGTACGCCATCTGCACGCGCGAGCCGAGCTCGACGACGGCAGGGAGCTGCGTTTCGTCGATCAGCGGACGTTCGGCGGGTGGGCCGTCGTACCACTGGCGGAGGCACTCGACGGCACGGGGCAGCTCCTGCCCGCGCCGGCCGCGCACATCGCGGCGGACCCGTTCGAGCCCGGGTTCGACCCCCTCGCCGCCGCCCGGACGATCCGACGCCGGGACACCGAGATCAAGCGCCTCCTGCTGGATCAGACCGTGGTCTCGGGGATCGGCAACATCTACGCCGACGAGGCCTTGTGGCGCTCCGGTCTCCACGGCCGCCGGCGGTCCGGCGCAGTGACACTCCGCGCCGTGACCGGGGTCCTCGAGCACGCCCGCGAGGTGATGGCGGACGCGCTGGCGGCCGGCGGCACCTCGTTCGACGCGCTGTACGTCAACGTCAACGGCGCGTCGGGCTACTTCGATCGCTCGTTGGACGTGTACGGCCGGGCGGGCCTACCGTGCGCTCGATGCGGGACGGCCGTCGTGCGGGAGGACTTCATGAACCGCGGTTCGCACTTCTGCCCGGTCTGCCAGCCCGCCCCCCGGCTGTCCCGCGCACCGCGGCGGGGCCGAACGACCCGCGGGCCGGTCGTACGATGACCGCATGACAGAGTCGATGCCGCCCACCTCCTCGCAGATGTCCACGCCGGCAGCCCCGCAGGCAGCGCGGCCCGCCCCCGACCTCCGGGTCGAGCGGACCGGTACCCGCCGCTACGTCGGGTCGTCCTCCCGGGGGGCCCGGGTCGAGATCGGCTCGGCCGACGTCGAGGGGGTGTTCACCCCGGGGGAGTTGCTCAAGATCGCTCTCGGGGCCTGCACGGCCATGGCCTCTGATTTCACGATCTCCCGCCGGCTGGGAGACGACTACGCCGCGGCCGTCCGCGTCTCCGGTGACGCCGACCGCGAGAACGAGCGGTACCCGCTGCTGCAGGAGACCTACGAGCTCGACCTGTCCGGGCTCGACCCGGCCATGGCCGAACGACTGGTGGCCATGATCCGACGCTCGGTGGACAAGGCGTGCACCGTCGGCCGGACCCTGACCGCGGGGACCGAGATCGCGCTGGGGTTCGAGACCGGCGGCGCCGACGCCGAGACCGGCGGCGCTGACGCCGGAAACGGGGGCGCTGACGCCGGAAACGGGGGCGGCGCGGCATGAGCGCACCGGATCCCGACCAGGTCCGGTTGGTCGCCTGGGTCCACGGCCGCGTCCAGGGCGTGGGCTTCCGCTGGTGGACCCGCAGTCGGGCACTCGAACTGGGCCTGAGCGGGTACGCGGCCAACAAGCCGGACGGTCGCGTCCACGTGGTGGCGGAGGGACCGGAGTCGGCGTGCCGTGACCTGGTGGAACTTCTCCGCGGCGGCGGGACCCCCGGCCACGTGGACCTCGTCGTCGACACCTGGGAGCCGGCCCGGGGCGGACTCCCGGGATTCGTCGAACGCTGACCTAGGATCGACAACCGTGTATCTCAAGTCGCTGACGCTCAAGGGCTTCAAGTCCTTCGCGGCGCCGACGACCCTGAGATTCGAGCCCGGCATCTGCTGCGTGGTGGGGCCCAACGGGTCGGGTAAGTCCAACGTCGTCGACGCCCTGACCTGGGTCATGGGTGAGCACAGCGCCAAGTCGCTGCGCGGCGGCAAGATGCAGGACGTCATCTTCGCGGGGACCGCGGGGAAGCAGCCGCTCGGCCGCGCCGAGGTGACGCTCACCCTGGACAACTCCGACGGCGCCCTGCCGATCGACTACGCCGAGGTGTCGATCACCCGGCGGATGTTCCGCGACGGCGCCGCGGAGTACGAGATCAACGGCGACCGCGCCCGGCTCATGGACGTGCAGGAACTGTTGTCGGACTCGGGCATCGGCCGCGAGATGCACGTCATCGTCGGCCAGGGCAAGCTCGCCGAGATCCTCGAGTCCAAGCCGGAGGAACGCCGGGCGTTCATCGAGGAGGCCGCCGGGATCCTCAAACACCGGCGCCGCAAGGAGAAGGCACAGCGCAAGCTCGCCGGTATGCAGGGCAACCTGGACCGGCTGAACGACCTCACCACCGAACTGCGGCGCCAGCTCAAGCCGCTGGGACGGCAGGCCGAGGTCGCGCGTCGGGCGCAGACCATCCAGGCCGACCTGCGCGACGCCACGTTCCGCCTCGCCGCCGACGACCTCGTCACCCGTCGACGCGAACTCGCGGACGCGGAGAGTGTCCGCGCCCGGTTGGCGGACCAGGTCGCGCAGGCGGTCGACCGCCGGGATGCGCTCACACGCTCCGTGGCCGACACCCAGGCCGAGCTCGATCGGTTGACCCCGGACGCCGACGCTGCGCAGCAGCGGTGGTTCGCCCTGTCGACGTTGGCCGAGCGGGCCCGCGCCACCGCCCGGATCGCCGCCGACCGCGCGCGGTCGCTGGCCGCCGAGGTCGCCGTGCACCACGGCACCGACCCGGACGAGCTCGACCGCCAGGCCGAGCGGGCCGCCGCGCACGAGGAGGAACTCGCCGCTCAGGTCGACGCCGCCGCCGAGAAGGCCCGTCTGGCGACCGAGGCGTTGGGACGGGCCGAGTCGACGCTCGCGGCGCTCGAGGCCGAGCACCTCAAGGCCGTCCGGGCGATCGCGGACCGCCGGGAGGGCGTGGCCAGGCTCGCGGGCAAGGTCGAGACCCTCGCCGCGAGAGTGGAGTCCACCCAGGCGGAGATCGCGCGCGTGGACGCCGAGGCGGAGGTCGCGCGCACCGCCGTGGTCGACGCCGAGGCCGAGTTCGACGCCGTCCACGCCAGGGTGGGGGCGCACGAGCAGAGCGAACGGACCCTCGACGAACACCTGGGGCGGGCCGAGCGCGCCCACCTCGCGGCACGGGCCCGGCTCGCGGAGTTGCAGGGGATCGAGCGGGAGGCCGACCAGCGGATCGCGCGGCTGGCCGCCCGGATCGAGACTCTCGAGCAGAACAAGGGCGCCGGGGACGGCGCCGAGTGGGTCCTGCGGCATCTCGGGGCCGACGCCGTCGCCGGGACGGTGGGGGAGATGCTCGGCGTCCGCGACGGGTGGGAACGCGCCGTGGGGGTCGCCCTCGGGCCGGCCGTCGACGCGGTGGTCGTGGACACCTCCGTGAACCGCCGGCAGGTCCTGGCGGCCCTGCGGGAGGCCGACGCGGGCCGGGCGGGTCTCGTGGGAGCCGGGACGCCGGGTGGCGACTACCGACTGGAGGTCGACCTGGTCGGCGGGGCACGCTGGGCGCTGGACGTGGTGGACGTCCCGGAGGACCTCGTGGCGGCGGTGACCGCCCTGTTGGTCGACGTGGTCGTGGTCGACGACCTCGCCGCCGCCCACGCCCAGGTCGAGGCGGACCGCCGCGTGCGCGCGGTCACCCGCGACGGTGAGCTGGCCGGTGCGGGGTGGACCGTGGGCGGGTCCGCGTCGGGGCGCACCGGGTTGGAGATCCAGTCGGCGATCGACGCCGCGGTCGTCGAGCGCGACGCCGTTCGGGCCGAGATCGAGACCACCCGCGCCGAGTTGGCCGGCGCGGCGGCCGAGGACACCGAGCGGGCGGACCGGTTCTCCGAGACGCTCGCCGCCATCAGCGAGTCCGACGCCGCGATCGAGGAGATCTACGCGGAGCTCGCCCGTATCGGCCAGCGGCGCCGTCGCGCCGAGGCCGAGGTGCGGCGCCTGGAGCAGACCCGCCGGATCTCGGTGGACAAGCTCGACGCCGCGCGCGCCGAACACGCCGAGCTGACCGACCGACTCGCCAGGGCCGGGGACGACGACGACGAGGTCCGGCCACCCGAGGACGACGGGCGTGGTGCCGCGCAGGCCGCGGTGGCCTCGGCCCGGGCCGCGGAACTCGAGGCCAGGCTCGCCCACCGGTCCGCCGAGGAACGGGCCGCCGGCGTCCGCGGCAAGTCGGCGTCCCTGCGGCGGGCCGCGCAGGCGGAGCGCGAGTCCCGGGCCCGGGCCGCCAGGGCGGCGGCGCAGCGGCGCCGCGGCGCGGAGGTCGCCGGCGTGGTCGACGAACTCAGCGGGCGGCTGCTCTCGCGGCTCGACGAACTCATCACCGCCGCCGGAACCGAGCGGGACCGGCTCTCGGCCGCGCGCGCCGAGGCCACCGCCGGTGTCGCCGCGCTGCGCGGTGATCTCGCGGCGGCCGAGTCCGAGGTCTCGAGGCTCGGCGACGCCGCCCACCGCGACGAGATCGTCCGGGCGCAGCTCGAGGTCAAGGTCTCGGAGCTCGAGGCGGCGGTGCTCGAGCGTCACGGTATCGAACCGCAGGCCCTCGTCGAGGAGTACGGCCCGGACGTGGACCTGCCGCCGTCGGCGTTGGAGATGCAGGAGTACGAGGCGGCTCGCGAGCGCGGCGAGGACGTGACCCCGCCGCCGCCGATGCCGTTCGTGCGCGCCGAACAGGAGCGTCGTCTCAGGTCGGCGCAGAAGGACCTGGCCACCCTGGGCAAGGTCAACCCGCTGGCGTTGGAGGAGTTCGCGGCGCTGGAGGAGCGCTACGCGTTCCTGTCCACCCAGCTCGACGACGTGAAGAAGGCCCGGTCCGACCTCGAGGGGGTGATCGACGACGTCGACGAGCGCATCGAGCAGATCTTCACCGAGGCGTGGGTCGACGTCGAGCGCGAGTTCCGGGGTGTCTTCTCCACGCTCTTCCCCGGAGGGGAGGGGCGACTGATCCTCACCGAGCCGGAGGACATGCTCGCCACCGGGATCGAGGTGGAGGCGCGGCCACCGGGAAAGAAGGTGAAGCGGTTGTCGCTGCTGTCCGGCGGCGAGAAGTCGCTCACCGCGGTCGCCATGCTGGTGGCGATATTCAAGGCCCGCCCCAGCCCGTTCTACGTCATGGACGAGGTCGAGGCGGCGCTCGACGACACCAACCTGCGGCGGCTCATCGGGCTGTTCGAACAGCTCAGGGAGACCAGCCAGCTCATCGTCATCACCCACCAGAAGCCCACCATGGACGTGGCCGACGTGCTCTACGGCGTGTCGATGCAGGGCGACGGCATCTCCAAGGTCATCTCCCAACGCATGCGCTGACTCCTCGCGGCGGCCCTGCGGTGTCGGATTCGGCATCATGGGGTCATGCCTCAGAGAGAACTGTTCATGGACCCCAGTCTGGCGCGCGCGGCGCGCGCGTTGTGCCTCGTCTCCACCAAGGTGGTGGCGCTGCGCTCCGGACTGGACGAGCAGCGGATCCGCGAGTACGAACGGGGAGTGGGCGCACTCGACGCGGCCGAGGTGCAGGCGTTGACCAACGCCCTGACCTACTTCGGCGCCCGGTTCATCCCGGAGAGCGACCGAGGGGGAGTGGGTGTGCGTCGCAAGTTCACGCGGACCAAGGTCGAGATGATCGACACGTGGGAGGCAGAGGGCGGCCCGGTCGGGGAGGACGACGTCTAGGTCACGGACGGCCCGGTCGTCGCCCGAGTGCGACGTGCCGGCCTCCGTGCACGTGCCCGAGGCGTCGCCGCTCGCTCACGAGCGCCGGAAGACCGCCCGGAGCCGTTCACGGTTGACCACGCCGATCGCCCGCAGCGGGATCCCCGCCGGGCACACCCGCGAGCACTCCCCGTAGAGCGAGCAGGGACCGAACTCCTCGTCGGCGGCGCTGACCATCTCGCGGGCGCGGGCCGCGCGGTCGGCGCCCGCGACGGGCATGAGGGCGAGGTGCCCGAGTTTGGCCCCCACGAACAGGTTGGCCGAGCCGTTGGGGCAGGCCGCCACACACGCCCCGCACCCGATGCACGCCGCGAAGTCAAGTGCGGTCTCCGCTGTGTCGTGACCCTGGAGGGTCGAGTCCGCGTCCGGGGCGGCGCCGGCCGGGATTCCCACATGGGCCGCGGACTCGACGACCCCGTCCAGAGCGGACCGGTCCACCACCAGATCGCGGATGACGGGGAACACGGCGGCGCGAAGCGGTTCGATGCGCAGGGTGTCCCCGTCGGCGTAGGGGGTCAGCCGCTGGTGACACGACGGGGTGTTCTCCGCGGGACCGTGCGGGCGACCGTCGACGGTGACGCCGCAGGCCCCGCAGATGCCCTCGCGGCAGTCGGAGTCGAACGCCACCGGTTCGATGCCCGCGTCCACCAGGTCGCCGTTGAGGACGTCGAGCAGCTCCAGCACACTCATCTCCGGCCGTGCGTCGCGGACCTCGAACTCCTCGTACCGTCCGGCCTCGTGTGGCCCGGACTGCCGCCAGATGCGCAGGGTCAGTCTCATCGGTAATCCCTCGCGGTGGGGGCGACCGCCGAGAACTCCAGCGGTTCGGCGTGTCGGGTGAAGGACCGGGGCCCGCCACGGTCATCGCCCTCGGAGGCCCAGGCGGAGGCGAAGGCCCACCGACGGTCGTCCCGCCGGGCCTCGCCGTCGGGCGTCTGGTGCTCGTCGCGGAAGTGGGCGCCGCACGATTCGTCCCGGTCCAGCGCATCCACGCACATCAGTTCCGCCAGTTCGAGGAAGTCGGCGACCCGCCCGGCCAGTTCGAGCACCTGGTTGAGGTGACCGCCTGTGCCCGTGACCCGCAGGTCGGTCCAGAACCGGGTCCGCAGGTCACGGATGCGCTCGATCGCCCGGGTCAGGCCGTCGGCCGTCCGTGTGACGCCGCACCCCGAGTAGAGGATCTCGCCGAGCTCACGGTGGAAGTGCTCGGGCCCGGTCGAGCCGCCCACCGCGAGCAGGTTCCGCACCCGCGACCGGGCGCGGGCCACGGCGGTGACGACCACCTCGTCGTCGTCGCCCGGTAGGTCGTCCCCGAGGCGGGTGGCCAGGTGCGCCGGCACCGAGTAGGGAAGGGTGAACCACCCGTCGACGCTCGCGCTGAGCAGGGAGTTGGCGCCGAGCCGGTTCGCGCCGTGATACGCCCAGCCGCATTCGCCGCCGACGAACAGGCCGGGGATCGACGTCTGCAGGTCGAAGTCGCTCCACAGCCCGCCCATCGTGAAGTGGCACGTCGGCGCGATGCGCATGGGTACGGCGTACGGGTCCTCGCCGGTGGCGTGGGCGTACATCTCGAACAGGTTGCCGTAGCGCTCGGTGATCGTCCCCCGGCCGTCGCGGGCCAGGGCGTCACGGAAGTCAAGGTAGACGGAGTTGCGGCGTGGCCCCACCCCTCGCCCGGCTCGGATCTCGGCGGTGATCGCCCGGGAGGCCACGTCGCGGGGCACGAGGTTGCCGAAGGCGGGATAGCGGCGCTCGAGGAAGAAGTCGCGGTCGGCGTCCGGGATCTCACCGGGCGGCCGGTCGTCGCCGTCGTGGAGCGGGACCCAGACGCGGCCGTCGTTGCGCAACGACTCGCTCATGAGGATCGTCTTGGCCTGCCAGTCGTTGTCCTTGGGCAGCGCGGTGGGGTGGAACTGCACGAACGACGGTGAGGCGAACAGGGCCCCCCGCTGGTGCGCGCGCCACACCGCCGACGCGTTGGAGTGGATCGCGAGCGTGGAGTCGTGGAAGACGGTCCCGTAGCCGCCGGTCGCGAGGACGACCGCGTGCGCGGTCTCGGCCCGGATGTGGCCGGACACCAGGTCGCGGACCACCACACCGTGGCACCCCGAATCGTCGACGACGAGGTCGAGCATCTCGTGGCGGGTGTGCAGCGTGACGGCGCCGGCACGGATCTGCCGCTGCAGGGCCGAGACGCCCGCGAGCTGGAGTTGTTGGCCGGTCTGACCGCGGGAGTAGTACGTGCGCGAGACCTGCACGCCGCCGAAGGACCGGGTCGACAGGACGCCGCCGTACTCGCGTGCGAAGGGGGTCCCGATGGCGGAGAAGTGATCGATCACCCGCGCGGATTCCTCGCCCAGCCGGAACGCCTCGGCCTCCCGCCCACGGAAGTCCCCGCCCGAGACGGTGTCGGCGACGAACCGGGCCACGGAGTCTCCGTCCACCCGGCGGCCGCGGGCGGCGTTGATCCCGCCCTGGGCGGCCACGGAATGCGCGCGCCGGGCGGCGTCGTGGTAGGTGAACGCGGTGACCCGGTAGCCGAGTTCGCCGAGGGCGGCCGCCGCGCCGGCCCCGGCCAGGCCCGTGCCGATCACCACCACGTGGAGGTGGCGGCGGTTGGCCGGTGCGACCAGGCGGTAGGCGTCGCGACGCCTCGCCCAAGCGGAGGCCGGGTCGCCCCCGGGTGTGCCGGAGCTCAGCACGTGTCCCTGTCGTGCGTCGGGCACGAGGACGGGGGGCGGGGTGAAGGTCACGTCAGCCACCCGGCCTGTACCGCGATCGGGATAGCGGCGTTGCCCAGCAGCACGGCCACCGCGGCGATCCCGCCCACGGTCGTGATCACCGCCCGGCTCCGGGCGCCGGTCACCCCGAGGTCGCCGGCGGCGGTGCGGACCCCGTGGGCGACGTGCAGGGCCAGCAGCACCATGGTGATGCCGTAGAAGGCCGCGACCCAGGGCCGCGAGAAGCTGGCGACCAGATTGGCGTACGCCGTGCCGGGCTCGAACGCCTCCGACGCCGCGGGGGCGGTGCCCGTGGTCATGTCGAGGACGTGGAAGACGACGAAGAGCAGCAGCACCACGCCGGTGAGCAGCATCGAGCGGGCGCCGAACGAGCCGGCCGTCAGGCCTGTCCGCCGACGGTGCGGGCCCGCGGACGCGTGGGAGCGCCGCACCAGCACGACCGCGCACCAGACGTGCGCCACCAGGCCCAGGACCAGCACGACGCGCAACGCCCACAGGACGCCCTCGTGGGGGACGAGGGGGTACAGCAACGTCCGCAGCCACGCGGCGTAGGCGTCGAAACCCGTGGCCCCGCCGAACACTTTGAGATTGCCGACCATGTGCACCACCACGAAGGCGGTGAAGAGCAACCCCGTCACCGCCATGATGGTCTTGGCGAGCCAGGTGGGCGGGGCCGGGGCCCGGCGGAGGGGGCGCTGGCGTACGGACGTACCCCCTGGCTGGGCGGCGAGCTCGACCACGTGGGCTCCTCCCCGGACGACGACAGGCGCCAGTCTAGCTCCGCCACAGCCCCCCGGGACCGAGATGGCGACGGGTGCGGTCGGCCATACTGGGCACCGTGACTACCACCACCTGGATCATCATCGCCGTCGCCGCGGTGCTGCTGCTGGCCATCATCGCCCTCGTCGTGGGTCTGCAGCTGCGCAAGAAGCGGCAGATCTCCCTCACCAGGGCCGCCGAGCGCAAGGAGCTCACCCGCGAGGAGCGCTCCGGCAACTATCAGGCCGGGACGGGGTTCTCGTTCGCCCAGGGAGGGGGCGGCGCCACGGCGGCCCCGCCCAGGGAGCCGGTGCGCCGTGACCCGACGCCGCGGGAGGACCTGCCGCCGGCGACACCGGCCCCACGGCCCCCCGCGCCGCCGTCCGCTGCGACGGGGGCGGCCCCCGCCGCCGAACCCGCCGCCGAACCCACGGCCGCCCCTGCGACCGCGCCGGACACCGCGCCCGAGACGGCCGTCCCCGCGCCCGAGCCGGACGTCGATCCCGGCCCGACCGAGGCCACCGAGGTCGTCGAGCCCGCCCCGGTCGAGCCCGTCGTGGTCCCGCCCGAGGTGCCCGACGAGGAGATCCCGGCGCCCCCGGAGACGGTGACCGGGACCCCGGAGCCGGTCGCCCCGGTCGAGCGCATCGACCCGGCCGCCGGCCGCCTCGACCGCCTGCGGGGCCGCCTCGCGCGGTCGCAGAACACTGTGGGCCAGGGCCTGCTGGGTCTCCTCGGCGCCGGCGATCTCGACGAGGACGCCTGGGAGGAGATCGAGGACACGCTGATCATGGCCGACCTCGGTTCGGCCACCACCGAGCTCGTCGTGGACCGCCTGCGGGCGGAGATCGCCACCCGACAGGTCCGCACCGAGGCCGAGGTGCGCGATCTGCTGCGGCAGACCCTCATCGACAACCTCCACCCCGAACTCGACCGCTCGCTGCGTGCGCTGCCGAACGACGGGACGCCGGCCGTCCTCCTCGTCGTCGGCGTCAACGGCACCGGCAAGACCACCACAACCGGCAAACTCGCCCGCGTCCTCGTCGCCGACGGTCGCGAGATCCTCCTCGGCGCGGCGGACACGTTCCGCGCCGCCGCGGCGGATCAGCTCCAGACCTGGGCCGAGCGGGTGGGCGCCGAGGTCGTCCGCGGCAAGGAGGGCGCCGATCCCGCCTCCGTCGCCTTCGACGCGGTGACCCGCGGGGTCGAGACCGGCGTGGACGCCGTGCTCGTGGACACCGCCGGTCGGCTCCACACCAAGACCGGCCTCATGGACGAGCTCGGCAAGGTCAAACGAGTGGTGGAGAAGAAGACCCCCGTCGACGAGGTCCTGTTGGTGATCGACGCCACCACCGGACAGAACGGGCTCATGCAGGCGCGCGTGTTCAAGGAGGTCGTCGACATCACCGGCGTCGTGCTCACCAAGCTCGACGGCACCGCCAAGGGCGGCATCGTGTTCCAGGTCCAGCACGAGTTGGGGGTGCCCGTGAAGCTCGTCGGACTGGGCGAGGGCGCCGACGACCTCGCGCCGTTCACCCCCGAGGCGTTCGTCGACGCACTGCTCGGCACGTAGGTCCCCGGATACGCGCCCGGGATACGCGACCGGGCGGCCAGGACACACGACCGGAACCTGGGACCCGGGCGCGTTACAGCCCCGAAACATCACGGCGCATCCGGTGCAACACGACCAAGGAAATCTTCATGTCGACGGGGAGCGAAGAGTCGCTCACCACGTACGAGACGAGGAGGACCGCACCGTGATAGGTGACAGTGTCGCGTTGCTCGCCCAGGAGGCGACGCCGGAGATCGATACGGGAGACACGGCCTGGATGCTCATCGCAGCATCCCTGGTACTGCTCATGACGCCCGCCCTGGCGCTCTTCTACGGCGGCATGTCCCGGCAGAAGTCCGTGCTGAACATGATGATGATGTCGTTCGGCGCGATGGGCGTGGTCGGCGTGATCTACCTGCTGTGGGGATGGTCGATGTCCTACGGCAGCGAGTCGGTCCTGGGGCTGTTCGCCAACCCCTTCGAAATGTTCGGGCTCTCCGGGGTGATCGGTGACGCGACCGAATGGGCGGTCTCCGGCTCCGGCGCCTACCCGCAGGTCGTCGACGTCGCCTTCCAGGTGACCTTCGCGATCATCACCGTCGCGCTCATCTCGGGCGCGATCGCCGAGCGCGCCCGGTTCGGCACCTGGCTGGCGTTCGTCGGCGTCTGGGTGACCCTGGCCTACTTCCCCCTTGCCCACATGGTGTGGGGCGGCGGACTGCTCTCCCACTCGGACAGCGGACTGGCGGCCATGATCTTCGGGACCGTCGACGACGGCGAGGGCGGGCTGACCGCCGCCGTCGCGCCCGTCGACTTCGCCGGCGGAACCGTCGTGCACATCAACGCCGGTATGGCCGCGCTCGTCCTGGTCCTGCTCATCGGCAAGCGGCTCGAGTTCGGTCGCACCGCCTACCGCCCGCACAACCTGCCGCTGGTCATGCTCGGCGCCGCCCTGCTGTGGTTCGGCTGGTTCGGGTTCAACGCGGGCTCCGCGTTCGGTGCCAACGGTGCGGCGGGCCTGGCGTGGGTCAACACCACCGCCGCCACCGCCGCCGCGATGCTCGGCTGGCTCCTCGCGGAGCGTATCCGTGACGGCCACGCCACCAGCCTCGGTGCCGCATCCGGCGTGGTCGCCGGCCTCGTGGCCATCACCCCCGCCGCCGGTTCCGTCCACCCGCTCGGCGCGATCGCCCTCGGTGCGATCGCGGGCGTGCTGTCCGCGCTCGCCGTCGGCCTCAAGCACCGCTTCGGCTACGACGACGCCCTGGACGTGGTGGGCGTGCACCTGGTCGCAGGACTCTGGGGCACCATCGCCATCGGCCTGTTCGCCACCGGCACCTTCGGAACGGACGCGGGAATGTTCTACTCCGCGGACGGCTGGCGACTCCTGGTGGTCCAGATCGTGATCGCCGTGGCCGCCCTCGTGTTCACCGCGATCATGACCGCGATCGCCTGGGCGATCTGCCGGCCGCTCGGCTGGAGGATCGACAAGGCCGACGAGCAGGCGGGCATCGACGGTGCCCAGCACGCCGAGAGCGCGTACGAGGCCTCCACCAACGCGCTCATCCGCTGAGCCGACCCCTTCGAAAGGAACCCACGACATGAAGCTCGTCACCGCGATCGTCAAACCGTTCACTATCGACGACGTCAAGGCAGCACTGGAGCAGGCCGGTATCCACGGCCTCACCATCAGCGAGGTCCAGGGATACGGACGCCAGAAGGGCCACACCGAGGTCTACCGCGGCGCCGAGTACGCCGTGGACTTCGTCCCCAAGATCAGGGTGGAGGTGGTGGTCGACGACGAGACCGCCGGCACCGCGGTCCAACTGATCGTCGACGCTGCCCGGACCGGAAAGATCGGCGACGGCAAGGTCTGGGTGACCCCCGTCGAGAGCATCGTGCGCGTCCGCACCGGTGAGGAGGGCACCTCCGCGATCTGACCCTCGGGCAGAACCCGGCGCGCGGTCGCCCCGTCACAGGGGCGGCCGCGCGCCGTCGTGTACTGCGGACGCCACCCTCGCCCGGTCCCGCGCAGACCGTGCGCAGCCGTTCACAAAGGTGAAACCTGTACGCCCCGAGGCGGTGACACGGAGGCGACATTCTGGACCCGACGGATGAGGGAAGGGGAGTGCCATGGCGGTCACGGCCGACGGCGAGCGCGCCACGGCGCTGCGGGCGGGACGCGAGCGGATCCTCTCCGCCCCGCGTGAGAGCCTGCCCGCCGCGCCGTTGAGGGACGCCCTGTGCGAGCTCTACGAGATGGAGCTGGGACGGCTCGCCGACGAGGCCGGGATCGGCCCGGGGTCGGGGTTCGCCCTCATCGCGTTCGGCGGGTTGGGACGCCGGGAGGTTCTGCCACACTCGGATCTGGACCTCGTCCTGGTTCACGAGCGGCGGCCGGACCGTGACGTGGGCGAGCTGGCCGACGCACTGTGGTACCCGCTGTGGGATTCCGGCGTCGGACTCGACCACAGTGTCCGCACGGTCGACCAGTGCCTGGCCGTGGCCGCTGCCGACGTCTCCGTCGGGCTGAGTCTGCTGGACGCGCGCGTGATCGCTGGCGACGCGGATCTGGGAGCGCTCGTCGTGGACGGCGCCCGCCGGCAGTGGCGGGACCAGATCGCCTCCCGCTTCGACGACCTCGTCGACGCGGCGGCCGCCCGGCGCCACCGGGCCGGGGTGATCGCGCACCGCAGCGAACCCGACCTGAAGAACGGGGCCGGTGGGCTCCGCGACGCGCAGCTGGTCGCGGCCCTGGGCCTGGCCCACCTCAGCGACGGTCGGCCCGTGGTCCCCGGTGGGATGGCGCGCGCGCACCGGCTGGTGCTGGACGCTCGGACCGAACTACACCGGGTGAGCGGACGCCCCCGCGAGGTGCTGCACGCCGAGTACGGGGACGAGGTCGGCGAGGCGCTGGGCCTGGGGGACCGGTTCGATCTCGCCCGGGCGCTGAGTGACGCCTCCCGGACGATCGCGTTCACCGCGGACCAGGCGATCCGTGGCTCGTGCGCGGCGCTGTCCTCCCGGGGACTGACCGGCCTGCTGCGGAGGTCGCCTGTCCGTCGGCCCCTCGACGACGGGGTGGTGGAACATGCGGGGGAGGTGACGCTCGCCCGCGCGGCCCGCGTGGCCGACGACCCCTGGCTGGCGCTGCGGGTGGCCGCGGCCGCGGCCCGGTTCGGGCTGCCGATCGCGACCTCCACCCTCGGTGTCCTCGCCGAACGCTGCCCCGTCCCGGACGGTCAGTGGCCGGCGGAGGCCCTGTCGGACCTGCTCGTGCTCCTGGGCTCGGGTGAGGCGCAGATCCCCGTGCACGAGGCGCTCGACCGGTGCGGGTTGTGGGAACGGCTGCTACCGGAATGGGCGGGGGTGCGGGATCTGCCCGCCCGCGACCGGGCGCACATCTACACGGTCGACAGGCACCTGGTGCAGACGGCCGTGGAGGCGTCCCGACTCACCACCTCCGTCGCACGCGCGGACCTCCTGCTGCTCGCGGCGCTCCTGCACGACCTCGGGAAGAGCCGGGACGGCGACCACAGCGAGAACGGGGCGGACATGATCCGTCCGATCTGCGCGCGGATGGGCCTCGGGGGCCGCGACACCGAGACCCTCACGCGCATCGTGAGGCATCATCTGCTGCTCCCCGCGACCGCCGCGAGACGCGACCCCGCCGACCCCGCCACCGCCGAGGCCGTGCTCACCGCGCTGGACCGGGACGCCGTCGCCCTCGACGTGTTGGCCGCGCTCACCGAGGCGGACTCGCTCGCGACCGGGCCGACGGTCTGGACCACAGGCCGTGCCGGGGCCCACGCCGCGCTCGTGGCGGCCTGCGGCAAGGCGCTCGGCCCCCGTCCCGCCGCGGTGCAGGCGCCGACTGTGAACGCCTCTCGGCGGCACGGACCACCGGATGTCGTGGTGGACCTCCGGGCGGCGGACTCCGGGACCACGCACGAGGTCACTCTCGTCGTACCCGGTGGCGGTCGTTCACTGGCGGTGACCGCGGAGGTCCTGGCAGCCCACAGGCTGGAGATCGTGGACGCGGAGATCGACCTGCGTCCTCCGGGCGGGATGCGCGCTCGGATGACGGTTTCCACCCGCTTCGGAGACCCGGTGGACGGACGCGTACTCCGGCAGGATCTGCGCCGCTCGATCGACTCCGGGCTCCCCGCGCCGCTGCGCGCCGCGCTGTCCCGGGGGGCGGCGCTGCCGATCGGGCCCCCGCAGGCCAGATCCTCCGTCCTGATCTCCCACCGGACCGACGCCGACGGTGTGCTGATGGAGGTGCGGTCGGAGGACCGGCCCGGCCTGTTCGCCAGGGTGGTTGCCGCGATCATCGAGGCCGGCGCCCGGATCGACTGGGTGGTGGTGCGCACCAGGGGAGCGGCGGTGGAGGACGTGTTCGCCCTCTCCGGCCCCGGAGCGGTGCTGAGTACGGCCGGTCAGGTGGAGGCGCTACTGCCACGACGTGATCCCACGACGCCCGCCGTGGCGCATGCCGATACCCTGTGATCAGTCGTCGCCGACGACGCCGGGAACCGTGCGCGCTCCCGGGCCGCGAACCAGGGAGCTGTTGCCGTGTTCGAATCCTTGTCCGACCGCCTCACAGGTGCGCTCAAGGACCTGCGCGGAAAGGGTCGGCTCAGCGACGCCGACATCGACGCGACGGCCCGCGAGATCCGCCTGGCGCTGCTCGAGGCCGACGTCGCCCTGCCGGTGGTGCGCGAGTTCATCTCCCGGGTCAAGGAGCGTGCCAAGGGCGCGGAGGTCTCCGAGGCGCTCAACCCCGCCCAGCAGGTCGTCAAGATCGTCGACGCCGAACTCACCGCCATCCTCGGCGGCGAGGAGCGGCGGATCGAGTTCGCCAAACAGCCCCCGACGGTCATCATGCTGGCGGGCCTGCAGGGCGCGGGTAAGACCACCCTGGCGGGCAAATTGGCGCACTGGCTCAAGGCGCAGGGGCACACACCGCTCCTGGTGGCCTGCGACCTGCAGCGACCCGGAGCAGTCGACCAGCTGCAGATCGTCGGTGAGCGTGCCGGCGTGCCCACCTTCGCCCCGCACCCCGGGACCTCCGTCGGGGGCGACGGTGAGGTGATCGGCGTCCAGGAGCCGGTCTCCGTGGCGCAGCGCGGACTGGCTCACGCCCGCGCCAAGATGCACGACGTCGTGATCGTCGACACCGCCGGTCGACTCGGCATCGACGAGGAGATGATGGCCCAGGCCCGGGGTATCCGGGACGCCGTCCAGCCCCACGAGACCTTCTTCGTCCTGGACGCGATGATCGGTCAGGACGCGGTGGTCACGGCCGAGGCCTTCCGTGAGGGCGTCGGCTTCACGGGTGTCGTGCTCACCAAGCTCGATGGTGACGCCCGCGGTGGCGCCGCGCTGAGCGTCCGCGAACTCACCGGGACGCCGATCATGTTCGCGTCCGACGGAGAGAAGCTCGAGGACTTCGACGTCTTCCACCCCGACCGCATGGCCAGCCGGATCCTCGGGATGGGCGATGTGCTCTCGCTCATCGAACAGGCGGAGACGGTCTTCGATGCGCAGGAGGCGGAGAAGACCGCCGCGAAGATCGGCTCCGGCGAGCTCACGCTCGAGGACTTCCTCGACCAGATGCTGATGATCCGCAAGATGGGGCCCATCGGGAACCTGCTGGGCATGCTGCCCGGCGGCAAGGAGATGAAGGCCGCCGTCGGGGACATCGACGAGAAGTACCTGGACCGCATCCAGGCGATCATCCGCGGCATGACCCCCGAGGAGCGCGCGGACCCCAAGATCATCAACGGCTCGCGCCGTCAGCGCATCGCGAACGGTTCGGGGGTCACGGTCACCGACGTCAACCAGTTGGTCGACCGGTTCTTCGAGGCCCGCAAGATGATGAGCCGCATGGCGGGCCAGATGGGCATGCCCGGGGCGGGACGCAAGAACCAGCGCAAGGGCAAGAAGGGCAAGGGCAAGGGGAAGGGCCGCGGTCCCACCCCGCCCAAGCAGCGGGGGATGATGCCCGGGGGGATGCCGGGGATGCCGCCCGGGATGCCCGGTATGCCGCCCGGCGGGATGCCCGACCTGTCCCAGTTGCCGCCCGGACTCGACCAGCTCCCGCCGGGGCTGGAGGGGATCGACCTCAACGACCTGAAGTTCCCCAAGCGCTGACCGGTCCGCCCGACGCGTCGATTGGTGCGCACGGTCCCGGCCTGTCTAGACTGGTCCGCTGGACGCCGTCACCGGTGGACCCTCGTGGGTCCGTGCCGAACGGCGGTCACCCGGAAGGCGAAACCGGGCCCCGCCAGCAGGGCGGGCGCCGCTGAATCGCCACGTGACCCGCAACAGAAAGCGAGACGCCTCATGGCCGTCAAGATCAAGCTCACCCGCCTCGGCAAGATCCGTAACCCGCAGTACCGGGTCGTCGTCGCCGACGCCCGCACCCGCCGCGACGGGCGCGCCATCGAGACCATCGGTCTCTACCGCCCCAAGGAGGAGCCGAGCTTCATCCAGATCGACTCCGAGCGCGCGCAGTACTGGCTCGGTGTCGGCGCCCTGCCCACCGAGGCCGTCGAGCAACTGCTCAAGATCACCGGCGACTGGCAGAAGTTCAAGGGGATCGAGGGCGCCGAGGGCACCCTGAAGACCGCCGAGCCCAAGCCCTCGAAGCTGGACCTGTTCAACAAGGCCCTCGAGGACGCCCAGGGCGAGCCGTCCGCTGAGGCCATCACCGCCAAGCGCAAGGCCGAGAAGGCGAAGAAGGACGAGGCCAAGAAGGCCGAGCAGGAGGCCGCGAAGGCCGCCGAGTCCGGCGAGGGCGAGGCCGCGTCGGCTGACGCCGAGACCGCCGAGGCCTGAGACAGATGAATGACATGGTCGTCGACGCCGTCGACCACCTCGTCCGCGGAATCGTGTCGGACCCCGACGCGGTGTCCGTCCGGTCGAGTGGTGGTCGGCGCGGCACCGTGATCCGTGTGGCCGTCGCGCCCGAGGATCTCGGCCGTGTCATCGGTCGGGGTGGCCGTACCGCCTCCGCGATCCGGACCATCGTCTCCGCCGTCGGCGGCGACGGTGTCCGGGTCGACGTGGTCGACACCGACCGCTGACCCCGCCCGTACACGTCGGCAATCGGAGGACCTGGACCATCATGGAGCTCGTCGTGGGACGCGTCGTCAAATCGCACGGCGTCCGCGGCGAACTGGTGGTGGAGGTTCGCACCGATTCACCCGAGGAGCGATTCGCCGTCGGGACCCGACTCGTCGGGCGGGTCGGTCGGGGCGATCGGGCCACCGACCGCGACGTCACCATCGAAGCCGCCCGGCAGCATTCCGGGCGGCTTCTGGTGCGTCTGGAAGGCGTCGGCGATCGGGACACCGCGGACGCACTCCGCGGCATGCTGCTGCTCGTCGACTCAGATGCGCTGGAGGATCCGGAGGACCCGGACGAGTACCACGACCATCAACTGGTGGGACTGCGGGTACTCGACACCTCGGGTGCCACCCTCGGCGAGGTGACCGAGATCGTGCACACCGCGGCCGGCGAACTCCTGGCCATCCGGCTGGCCGACGGAGGCGATGCACTGGTCCCGTTCGTCTCCGAGATGGTCCCCGAGGTGGACGTCGTCGCGCGGACGTGCGTCATCGACCCGCCGGAGGGGCTGCTCGACCTGGGGACGTCGTGACCGCTCTCCCCGATGGTGGGGACGGGCCGCTCATGCACCTCGACGTCATCACGGTCTTCCCCGAGTACCTCGCTCCGCTGCAGTTGGCGTTGATCGGTCGGGCCGCCGACCGGGGCATAGTCGACGTCGCCGTTCACGACCTCCGGGGCTGGACCCACGACGTCCACAAGTCGGTCGACGACACCCCGTTCGGCGGTGGGCCGGGCATGGTCATGCGCCCGACGGTGTGGGGCGAAGCGCTGGACGACCTCGTGCCGCCGCCGGGGACGGCGATGAGCGAGCAGGGGGACGGTCAGACCCGCCCACTCCTGATAGTCCCGACGCCCGCCGGACGACCGTTCTCCCAGGCTGACGCGCACCGCTACGCCCGTCGACGCCACCTGCTGTTCGCGTGTGGTCGCTACGAGGGCATAGACCAGCGCGTGGTCGACGAGGCGTCCACGCGGATGGACGTCGAGGAGGTCAGCATCGGCGACTACGTCCTCATCGGGGGCGAGGTGGCGGTGCTCGTCATCGCCGAGGCCGTCATCCGCCTCCTACCCGGGGTGCTGGGGAACCGGCGCAGCCATGAGGAGGACTCCTTCTCCGACGGTCTACTCGAGGGCCCCAGTTTCACCCGGCCCGAGGTGTGGCGCGACCGGCCGGTGCCCGAAGTCCTCAAGAGTGGCGATCACGCCAGGATCGCGCGGTGGCGCCGGGACGAGTCGCTGAGGCGGACCGCCGAGCGGCGGCCGGACCTCCTCGGCCTGGCCGAGCTCGACACGGCGGACCGAGCGACGCTCTCGGCCATCGGTTGGGTTCCCCCGTCCGACTGATTTGGGTCGGCTGCGACGGGGATGGCACACTAGCGAGGTTGACCTTCCGGGCACCCCGCGTGCCTGAGGACGGTCGCGCTGATCCGGGGCACGAACCGGTCGTCCCGCCTGTGGGCGGGCGCCAGGGTCCTCTGTCCTCATTCCTGACATGCAAGGAACACAATGAACACTCTCGACTTCATCGACAACAAGTCACTCCGCGACGACATCCCGGATTTCCGGCCCGGCGACACGCTCGACGTGCACGTCAAGGTCATCGAGGGCTCGAAGGAGCGCGTCCAGGTCTTCAAGGGCGTCGTGATCCGTCGCCAGGGCGGCGGTGTCCGCGAGACCTTCACCGTCCGCAAGGTCTCGTTCGGCGTCGGCGTCGAGCGCACGTTCCCCGTGCACTCGCCCACGATCGACCGCATCGACGTCCTCGTCCGCGGCGATGTGCGTCGCGCGAAGCTGTACTACCTGCGTGCACTCCGTGGCAAGGCCGCGAAGATCAAGGAGAAGCGCTGACCGTGTAGAGCGGGTCGGGCTCGGCCGCCGTCGGCGGTGCGGGATCGACTACGCTCATCCGGGTGAGCAGCACCGATACGCCTGGACATGACGCCGCCGAGCCGGGGTCCCGTAACGACGGGGCCCCGGCTCGCGGCGTCGAGAAGAAGGGCCAGCCCTGGTACATCGAGATCCCGCTACTGGTGGTGATCGCACTGGTCCTGGTGTTCGTCTTCCAGACGTTCGTCGGACGGGTGTACCAGATCCCGTCGGAGTCCATGGAACCCACGCTGCACGGCTGCGCGGGCTGCACGGGTGACCGGATTTTCGTCGACAAGATCACCTACCGCTTCGGCGACCCCGAGCCCGGGGACGTGGTGGTCTTCGAGGGTCCCGACTCGTGGAACGAGGGGTACCAGTCCATCCGGTCGGACAACGAGGTCATCAGGACCCTGCAGAACATCGGCGGTGTGATCGGCATCGTCCCACCCGATCAGAACGACATGGTCAAGCGCGTCGTCGCGGTGGGGGGCCAGACCGTCGGGGGCTGCTCCCCGGATGGTGCACTGCTCGTCGACGGTCAGCCGCTGGACGAGCCGTACCTCAATGAGGCCCCCTCGCCGGCCGGGAACCCGCTCAATTGTGCCTTCGGACCGGTCACGGTCCCCGAGGGCAACTACTGGGTGATGGGGGACAACCGCGGCAACTCCGCGGACTCCCGCTTCCACATGGGTGACGAGTTCCAGGGAACCGTGCCCGAGGAGAACATCATCGGCAAGGTCCGGGCGATCATCCTCCCGTTCAGCCGGATCGGGACGGTGTCCTCCCCGGATATCAACGCGGGGTGAGCCCGGCGCGACCGCAGCGGCCGCGGGGAGTCGCCCTTCCCGGCCGGGTCCGGGTGACCCGTCGCGACGGCCGCCTGGCGTTGGAGGCAGCCCTCGCCCGTCGAGGTCTCGGCCCGGTCGCCGGTGTGGACGAGGCAGGACGCGGTTCCTGTGCGGGCCCACTGGTGGTGGCGGCCTGCGTGTTGGGGGACCGGCTCCACCCCGACCTGGCAGACCTGGATGACTCGAAGAAGCTCACGGCCGCCACCCGTGAGCGACTGCACGACGTCATCCTGCGCAGGGCGTCGGCGGTGAGTGTGGTGGTGATCGAGCCGGACCGGATCGACATGCGCGGGATCCACCGGTGCAACCTGGAGGGGATGCGCCGGGCGGTCGCCGCCCTCGACCCGGCACCCGGTTTCGTGCTGACCGACGGCTTCGCGGTCGACGGGCTCGGATGTCAGTCCACGTCCGTGATCGGGGGTGATGCAGTGGTCGCATCCATCGCCGCCGCGAGTGTCCTCGCGAAGGTCACGCGGGATCGGATTATGGTGGACCTCGACTCGCGGTACCCGGGGTACGGTTTCGCCGCCCACAAGGGGTACAGCACCGTGAGTCACGCCAGGGCGATCGAGCAGCTCGGTCCCAGCGGCATCCATCGGATGTCGTACGCCAACGTCCGTCGCGCCGCGCAGGCGCATTCGAGGAGCAGCACGAGATGAGCGCCGAGGATCTGGAGAACTACGAGACCGAGATGGAGCTCTCGCTCTACCGCGAGTACCGCGACATCGTCGGCCAGTTCACCTACGTCGTCGAGACGGAGCGGCGCTTCTACCTCGCCAACGCCGTCGAGCTGATACCCCGGTCCGCGGACGGTGAGGTCTACTTCGACGTGAGGATGTCCGACGCGTGGGTGTGGGACATGTACCGACCTGCACGTTTCGTCAAGTACGTTCGGGTGCTGACCTTCAAGGACGTCAACATCGAGGAACTCGACAAGCCTGAACTGCGGCTCCCGGAGTAGCACCCGGCCCCCGTTCTCCACAGCCCGCGCCGCTTCCACAGGGCGCCCCCGGCCCGATCCGCGACCAGCGGGTCGGGCCGTGTCCGTCCGGCAGGGTGAGCCCCGGCGGGCCCGGACGGACCGGGCGGCCGGGGAGGGCTGGCGATGACGGGGGACGAGGCGGTGGGCGGCGAGGCGGCCGGGGGCGGTGTGGATCCCCGCCGACGGACGGGGCGACTCGGTGAGGACCACGCTGCGGGGTTGATGAAGGCCCGGGGTGGAGTGGTCATCAGCCGGAACTGGCGGTGCCGGGCCGGCGAGCTCGACCTGGTGGTGCTGGACGCCGCGGGGCGACTGCGATTCGTCGAGGTCCGGGCGCGCACGGGGACGGGCTTCGGCACCCCCGCCGAGTCGGTGACCCCGGACAAGCAACGGCGTCTGCGGCGGTTGGCCGCCCACTGGCTCTCGGAGAACCCGGGCCGGTGGCGCCAGGTCTGCTTCGACGTGGTGGGCGTGGACCTGGCGGACCCGACTCGGCCCCGTCTCGAGCTGTTCGAGGACGTGCTGTAGCCGTGGCGCTCGGTCGGACGTGGGCTGTCACACTGCAGGGAGTCGGTGGACAGCTGGTGGAGGTCGAGGCCGACGTGGGCCGCGGGTTGCCCGGGGTCAGCATCGTGGGGTTGCCGGACTCGGCGGTGTTGCAGGCGCGGGAGCGGATGCGGGCCGCCGTGATCAACAGTGGTTTGACCTGGCCGTCGGGCAAGGTCGTGCTGTCCCTGTCCCCGGCGGCGTTGCCGAAGAGGGGCTCGGGGTTCGACCTGTCGCTCGCGGTGGGCACGTTGACCGCGTCAGGGGAGCTGCCCGGGGCGGGCTTCGACGGCACCCTGCTGGTGGGTGAGCTGGCGTTGGACGGTCGGGTCCGGTCGGTGCGCGGGGTGCTGCCCGCCGTGCTCGCGGCGCGGGACGCCGGACTGTCCCGGGCGATCGTCCCCGCCGCGAACCTCGCGGAGGCCCGGCTGGTCAGCGGTATCGACACCGCGGGGGTCGACTCACTCGCGATGCTCGCGTCATGGTGCCGGGGCCGGGGAGCCCTGGTCACGGACGCCCCGGAGGTCCGCGCCGTGGGCGCGCGGTCCCACACCGACCTGGCGGAGGTGCACGGGCAGGACGATTGTCGGCGGGCTGTCGAGGTGGCTGCCGCCGGGGGGCACGCCGTGCTCCTGCGCGGGGCTCCCGGGACCGGCAAGACCATGCTGGCCCGGCGGCTACCGGGGTTGCTGCCTGATCTGGGGGAGCGGGACGCACTCGAGGCGACGGCCATCCACTCGGTGATGGGACGGCTCGCGGCGCGGGATCCGCTGCTACGTCGCCCGCCGTTCGTGGCTCCCCACCACTCGGCGTCGGTGGCCGCCCTCGTCGGCGGCGGCAACAACGTCGCACGCCCGGGGGCGGTGACGCTGGCGCATCGCGGGGTGCTGTTCCTCGATGAGTGCGCCGAGTTCCCCGGCCGGGTCCTGGACAGCCTCCGCACTCCGCTCGAGGACGGCGAGGTACGGATCGCCAGGCGCGACGGCATTTCCGTCTTCCCGGCCCGATTCCAGCTGGTGCTGGCGGCGAACGACTGCCCGTGTGGCAGTGCACGGCCCGATGCCTGTACGTGCACCCCCGATGCCCGACGGCGCTACGGACGGTCGCTGACCGGGCCGTTGCGCGACCGGATCGACATCGCCGCACGGACGCTGCCGCTCGGGTCCGGGCTGTTCGCCGTGGACGAGGGTGAGGACACCGCCGCGGTACGGACGAGGGTGTCGACGGCGAGGGCGGCCGCCGCCGAGAGGTGGGCGGGTTGCCCGGAGGCCGCCGGTGCGCGGGCGAACGCCGAGGTCCCCGGCCGCGTCCTGCGATCCGTATGGGGGCTCGATCGTCGGGCGCTGCACCCCCTGGACCGGGCACTGGCACACGGGGTGTTGTCACCCCGCGGGGTCGACCGGTGTCTGCGCCTCGCGTGGACGGTCGCCGACCTGGACGGGGCCACAGTGCCGGGGGAGCCGCACGTGGCGGAGGCGCTCGTGCTGAGAGGGGAGGAGTGATGCCGGTGGAACGGGAGCAGGGATCGGTGGTGTCGTCGGAGGTGCGCGCGGCCTACGCCTACCTGGGCGCGGTGACCGAGCGCCCGACCGCGCAGCTGTGGGACCTGGTGGACTCGGTGGGGCCGGTGAGGGCACGGGAGCTGATCCGCGCCGGTCGGGCCGGCGACGCGGTGGCGGCCCAGACCGCGGCACGGCGGGACCTCGTCGACGGGGAGCGGCTGCTCGAGGCAGCCCACGAGGTGGACGCCCGGCTCCTCGTGCCCGGTGACCCGGGTTGGCCGGGGTTCGCCCTCGAACCCCTGGACCGTCCACGCGGACGACGCCGCGCCGGGACGGGCGGGGTGCCCACCGCGTTGCGCCCGCTTGGGCTGTGGTGGCGTGGCCCCGCAGACCCGGGCCGGGTGCTGGGCAGGTCGGTCGCTCTCGTCGGGACCAGGGCGCCGACTCCGTACGGGAGGGCGGTGACCGCCGACCTGGGTGCCGGGGTGTCCGCCGAGGGGTTCACGGTCGTCTCGGGTGGGGCCTTCGGGATCGATGCAGCAGCGCACCGCGCCGTCCTCGGGGTTCGCGGCACCACGATCGCGGTCCTCGCCGGTGGCGTGGATCGGCTCTACCCGCGCGGGAACGACGCGATGCTGCGCGAGATCGCGGAGACCGGCGCGGTGATCTCCGCACAGCCCCCCGGGACCGGGGTGACGCGGTATCGCTTCCTCGACCGGAACCGGATCATCGCGGCGTTGACCGGCGCCTCCGTGGTGGTGGAGGCGGCTGCCCGGAGCGGTGCGCTGAGCACGGCGGCGTGGGCCACCGCGCTGGACCGCCCTGTCGGCGCGGTACCGGGGCCGGTCACGTCGGTCGCGTCGGTCGGGTGTCACCTGCTGCTCCGGGAGCGGGGTGCGGTGCTGGTCTCTCGGACGTCGGACGTGGTCGAGCTCGCAGGTCGGATGGGGGAGACGGCGCCGCCCCCCAGGGGTGAGCCCGGCGCGTGGGACGGGCTGGACGACGCGACCAGGCGGATCCTCGAGGCGCTGCCCACCTCGGGTGGCGCCGAGCCCGCCGAGATCGCGGCCTCGGCGGGAATCGCACCCGTCACGGCGAGGGCCGTCCTCGGCCGGCTCCTGGCCTCCGGGGCGGCCGTACGGGGCCCGGAGGGGTGGCGCAGGTGCCGGGATGGCGGGGTGCAGATGAGTTTCCCCGTGTCGTGACCCCATCGCCCGGCCCGGCTGGCCCGGCCCGGCTGGCCCGGCCCGGCTGGTCTGGCCCGGCTGGTCCGGCCCGACGTGCTTGCGCCGGCCCGACGCGAGGGCGACAATTGGTACCCATGGGACCGGTGAGCATGTCTGAGGATGATGGGGACACTCGGTCCGAGCCGTTCGGGGGCGTGGTCGACGACTTCGCGGACTACCTGCGCACCGGTCGCTCCCGGTCCGAGGCGACGGTCCGCTCCTACCGCTCCGACGTCCGCGGCCTGCTCGCCCACCTCGCCCGGGACACCGACGGACCCTCCACCGCGGCGGACCTGCGCGGGGCACTCACCCTCCCCGCCCTACGCGGGTGGCTCGCCGCCCAGGTCGGTGCGGGGGCCGCCAGGTCGACCGTCGCCCGCCGTGTCGCGGCAGCCCGATCCTTCAGCGGGTGGGCCGCACGGACCGGCCTCGTACCGACCGATGTCGCGGCCCGGCTCGAGGCGCCCCGCGCCCGTCGCCATCTGCCCGAGGTGCTCGACCTCGACCAGGCGGCCGAGACGATCCGTACCACCGAGCTCGGCGCGGCCGAGGGGGACCCGATCGCCCTGCGCGACCGGCTGGTCGTGGAACTGCTGTACTCCTGCGGTATCCGGGTCGCCGAACTGTGCGGGCTCGACGTGGACGACGTCGACACCGAGCGTCGCCTGCTGCGGGTGGTGGGCAAGGGCGACCGGGAGCGCGCCGTCCCGTACGGCCCGCCCGCGGACCGGGCACTGCGTGCCTGGCTCGACGGCGGCCGCCCGGCGTTGGCCACCGCCCGGTCCGGCCCGTCCCTGTTGCTCGGGGCGCGCGGGGGGCGACTCGACCCCCGGGCCGCGCGGCGGATCGTCAACGAGGTCACCGCGGCCACGCCGGGCGCCCCCCGGGTCTCGCCCCACGCGCTGAGGCACAGTTCGGCGACACATCTGCTGGAGGGCGGCGCGGACCTGCGGCACGTACAGGAGCTCCTCGGGCACTCCACCCCGGCGACCACCCAGATCTACACGCACGTCTCGGCGGACCGCCTCCGGGCCGCCTACCGCGGAGCCCACCCCCGCGCCTGAGCGGGGAGTGCGGCCCGGGCGTCAGCCGGCTCCGTCTCCGGGACGTGTGGGCTTGAGGCGGATCGGCCGTTCGGAGTCCGCGAGCAGTGACAGCGGATCGACGTAGTCGTCGTCGTCACCGGACGGGTCACCCGACATCACACGCGCGCCCCAGTGCAGGCACGCTTCGACCGGACACCCGGGGTGGCCGGCGAGGAGCCGGCCCACCTCCACACCCTCGATGACGGGATCTCCGGCCCGGACAGTGGCGCGCACCGGTTCGTACGTGGTGCGCACGCCGCCACCGTGGTCGATCGACAGGACCGGTCGCCCTCCGACGGCCCCCGCGAACAGGACCGTGCCGTCCGCGGGCGCGCGGACCGACGCGAGCACCGTGCCGGCCAGATCCACCCCGCGGTGCCCCGGGAGCCATCGCTGGGCGGGCGGATCGAACGGGGTCGACACGGAGACCGGACCCGGCAGGGGGCTGCTCATGCCCGCCCGTGACCCGACCGGCGCGGCGTCGGCCACGGGGCCGACGGCGAGGACCCCCGCGGCCAGGCCGGCGCAGGCGCGGTTGCGGAGCCGGCGGCGACCGACCCGGAGTGACTGCATACCGCGAGTCCACCGCACGCACCCCGCGTTCGCCACGGGAGATCGGCACCTGTGGACGGAATGGACGACCATCCCCAGACCAGACGTGCACCGGCACTCCCGGGAGCCCCCGCGCACGGGCGGAGCCACGACCGCGGTGCGCGGTGCCCGGATACCGGTCGGTTGGGCCGCCTTGGAGGGGCGCGCCGGAGGGGTTATGCTTCCGGTGCGGTCGACTCTGCGTCGATCGACTTCGCGTGTCCTGCGGCAGCCCGGTTCCCGGGAGTCGCATCCGGGCCCCGGGGCTACGAGCCCCGGCCCCCCGGACGCCGGACCAGCAGGTGCCCCCGCCCGACGGGGGTCCGGCCCGGCGCGGACACCAGGGCCCGCGGCCACCCGGCTCGAGGGCGAAACCCGATACACAGAAAGCGAGGACGAGGGCCTCGCGGTCCGGCTGCTTCCAAGCCGGACGAGCCCTCAACCCATCATGGCAGTCATCTCCATGAAGCAGCTGCTCGACGCAGGTGCCCACTTCGGCCACCAGACCCGCCGCTGGAACCCGAAGATGCGTCGGTTCATCTTCACCGACCGCAACGGCATCTACATCATCGACCTGCAGCAGACCCTGACGTACATCGACCAGGCGTACGAGTTCGTCAAGGAGTCCGTCGCCCACGGCGGCACCGTCCTGTTCGTCGGCACCAAGAAGCAGGCCCAGGAGGCCATCGCCGAGGAGGCCGCCAAGGTCGGCATGCCGTACGTCAACCAGCGTTGGCTGGGTGGCATGCTCACCAACTTCCAGACCGTGCACCAGCGGCTCGTCCGCCTCAAGGAGCTCGAGTCCATGGAGCAGTCGGGCGGATTCGAGGGTCGCACCAAGAAGGAAATCCTCATGCTCACGCGTGAGAAGAACAAGCTCGAGCGCACGCTCGGCGGTATGCGTGACATGAGCAAGGTCCCCTCCGTGGTGTGGGTCGTCGACACCAACAAGGAGCACATCGCCGTCGGCGAGGCCCGCAAGCTGAACATCCCCGTCGTCGCGCTGCTCGACACCAACTGTGATCCGGACGTCGTCGACTACCCGATCCCGGCGAACGACGACGCCATCCGCTCGGTCACCGTGTTGACCCGCGTCATCGCCTCCGCCGTCGCGGAGGGCCTCAAGGCCCGCTCGCAGGCCGGCAAGGCCACCGGCGAAGAGGCCGAGCCGCTCGCCGAGTGGGAGACCGAGCAGCTGGACCAGGTCACCGGCGCCGCCACGGCAGAGGGTGCCGAGGCACCCGCCGAGGTCACCGGCACCGAGTCCCCCGTGGCCGAGGCCCCCGAGGCCGACGCCCAGGAGATCGCGGCCGCCACCTCCGAGGCGCCGGCCACCGAGGCCTGATCCTCACCACCAGCTCGAGCACCGTCGGGCCCGGCCGCCCACGATCCCCACGGGGATCATCCGGGGGCCGGGCCCGAGGTGTCGGAGGCGGTGGGCGGACCATCCACCGACGCCCCGGCGTCTAGGGTGGAGGCGATCGCCCGCCGACCGACTCTTCAACACTTTTCCGACAGATCACGAACCCCTTTAAGGAGGGTCGCCCCACCATGGCGAACTACACCGCTGCCGACGTCAAGCGTCTGCGTGAGCTCACCGGCTCCGGGATGATGGACTGCAAGAAGGCTCTGGAGGAGACCGACGGCGACTTCGACAAGGCCGTCGAGGTGCTGCGCATCAAGGGCGCCAAGGACGTGGGCAAGCGCGCCGAGCGCACCACGGCCGAGGGCCTGGTCGCCATCAAGGACGGCGTCATGATCGAGCTCAACTCCGAGACCGACTTCGTCGCCAAGAGCGCCGAGTTCATCGCACTGGCCGACAAGATCGTCGAGGTCGCCGCGGCCCAGAGCATCTCCGACCTCGACGCGCTGAACGCCGCCGAGCTCGACGGCACCACTGTGGCCGACTCGGTCGTCTCCTTCTCCGCCAAGTCCGGCGAGAAGCTCGTCCTGCGCCGTGTGGGCAAGCTCGACGGTCCCGTGGCCGTCTACCTCCACAAGCGTTCCTCCGACCTGCCGCCCGCCGTCGGCGTCATGGTCGCCTACTCCGGTGAGGGCGAGGCCGCCGAGGCCGCCGCGCGCTCCGCCGCGATGCAGGTCGCCGCTCTGAAGGCCCAGTACGTGTCCCGCGAGGAGGTGCCCGCCGACATCGTCGCCAAGGAGCGCGAGATCGCCGAGGCCACCGCCCGCGAGGAGGGCAAGCCCGAGCAGGCGCTGCAGAAGATCGTCGAGGGTCGCCTCAACGGCTTCTACAAGGACGTCTGCCTGCTCGACCAGCCGTCGGTGACCGACAACAAGAAGACCGTCGGTGCGCTGCTGGACGAAGCCGGTGCCACGGTCTCGGCCTTCCTGCGGTTCGAGGTCGGCCAGGCCTGACCACGGCCCGAACCCGCCGTGGCGGGTTCCCGAACGATGGCGGTACCCGGTACTCCGGGTACCGCCGTCGGCGTTCGTACGGCCGGGTGTGCCCGTACCCGGCGGGCTGGAGTGTGGCGGCCGTGGCGATAGGGCAGAATGAACCCGGTCCCACCACGGACCACACGCCGCTCCGGCCAATCGACGTCGGGGGTGTGAACGCGCGCGACACGGGCTGGATCCGCCCGGGACGAGGAGAGGGATGACCGACCCGCGGGACGGCTACAAACGTGTGATGCTCAAGCTCGGCGGCGAGATGTTCGGCGGCGGCGGCGTGGGGATCGACCCGGACGTCGTGCAGTCCGTCGCCCGGCAGATCGCCGATGTGTCCCGGACGGGGGCGCAGATCGCGATCGTGATCGGTGGAGGCAACTTCTTCCGGGGTGCTCAGCTGCAGCAGCGCGGACTCGACCGGGCGCGTAGCGACTACATGGGGATGCTCGGCACCGTCATGAACTGTCTGGCCCTGCAGGACTTCCTCGAGCAGGAGGGGGTGTCGACGCGGGTCCAGACCGCCATCCACATGGGGCAGGTCGCGGAGCCGTACATCCCCCTACGCGCCGAACGGCATCTGGAGAAGGGACGCGTCGTGATCTTCGGGGCCGGGATGGGCATGCCCTACTTCTCGACCGATACCACCGCAGCCCAGCGTGCACTGGAGATCAAGGCCGACGTGCTGCTCATGGCCAAGGCGGTGGACGGCGTCTACACGGACGACCCCCGTACTAATCCCGACGCCGAGCTCTTCAGCCGGATCGAGCACCGCGAATGCCTCGAGCGGGGCCTGAAGGTAGCTGATGCCACGGCGTTCAGCCTCTGCATGGACAACGACATGCCCATCCTCGTGTTCAACCTCCTCACCGAGGGCAACATCGCGCGCGCCGTCGCCGGTGAGCAGATCGGGACGCTGGTGGCCAGCACGGCCTGACACGTCCTCGACCCGACCACCGACACCGACCCCAACGAAAAGGGACAGACATGATCGACGACACTCTGCTCGAGGCCGAGGACAAGATGGAGAAGGCGATCGAGCACGTTCGCGACGAGCTCTCCGCCATCCGCACCGGCCGCGCCAACCCGGGCATGTTCAACCGCGTGTTCTGTGAGTACTACGGGAGCATGACTCCCATCACCCAGATGGCGACCATCTCGGCACCCGAGCCGCGCATGCTCATCATCAAGCCGTACGAGATGTCGCAGATCGGTCCGATCGAGAACGCCATCCGCAACTCGGATCTGGGCGTCAACCCGACCAACGACGGCCAGGTCCTCCGCGTGACCGTGCCGCAGCTCACCGAGGAACGGCGTCGCGATCTGGTCAAGCAGGCCAAGGCCAAGGCCGAGGACGGACGCATCGCGGTCCGTGGCGTCCGGCGCAAGGCGATGGACGAGCTCAAGCGGATCGACAAGGACGGCGAGGCCGGCGAGGACGAGGTCAACGCCGCGGAGAAGGAGCTGGACAAGCTCACCCAGCGATTCGTCGGCGAGGTGGACGAACTCGTCAAGGCCAAGGAAGGCGACCTGATGGAGGTCTGACCTCCGCGACACCCATCACCCGAGAACCGAGGAGTATGCCGTGGACCCCGCACCCCAGGGCCCGCCCGGGCCCACCGCCGCGGCCGCCGCACCTCCGTCGCGCGCCGGCCGTGACCTGACCCGGGCGATCCCGGTCGGGGTCGGCCTGGGCGCGCTCGTGATCGCCAGTATCGCCTTCACCCCCCGCGCGTGGTATCTGGTCGCCGCCGGCGCCGTCGCCGTCGGCACCTGGGAGGTCTTCAAACGCCTACGGCAGGCCCGGTTCGCGCTTCCCCTGTTCCCGCTGCTCGCAGGCGGGCAGGCCATGGTCTGGGCGGGTTACCTCAACGGGGCGGAAGGCGCGTTCGCCGCGTTCGCCGTCACCGGCGTGGTCGTCCTGGTCTGGCGTCTGCTCATGGCCGGTCTGACCACCGCACCGAAGAACTACATGCGCGACGTGTCGGTCGCGGTGTTCGTGTTGGTGTGGATCGCCGTTCCGGGAGCCCTCGGCGCGATGCTGTCGGACGGTGACTACGGCGCGCAACGGGTCGTGGCCCTCATCCTGCTGGTCGTGTGCTCCGACGTCGGGGGGTACGTGGCGGGGGTGCTCTTCGGTAAGCACCCCATGGCCCCGGCGATCAGCCCCAAGAAGTCCTGGGAGGGATTCGCCGGGTCGATCCTGTTCGCCACGGTCGGTGGCGCACTCGTGGTCGCCCTGCTCTTCGACGACAGCATCTGGAAGGGCCTGTTGCTCGGCGTCCTGACGGTCTTCACCGCGACGCTGGGCGATCTGGTGGAATCCCAGGTGAAGCGGGACCTCGGCATCAAGGACATGGGTACGCTCCTGCCGGGGCACGGCGGATTCATGGACCGCCTCGACTCCGTGCTGCCCACCGCGGTGGTCGTCTGGGTCATCTTCACCTACGTCGTGCCGACCTGAGTCGTCGACCACCTCCGTTGGCACGGGTGACGTCGGCACGGGGCGAAGCCGCGGAGTGAGCGGACCCTCCGACCCGCGCCGGGGGTCGCGCGTCAGTGTCGGGCGGTCAGTTTGCGCGCCTTGCGTGCGCGCATCCGCAGCTGGAGGATCCGGAAACCCGCGAACAGCGCCATGATCAACGCGCCGGCGATCGCGGCGAAGAGGATCAGTACCCCCAGCGGGAGGGTGAACTCCAGCCCGAGAAAACGGAGATCGGTCGAGGTCGTGTTCTGCGCGATGAAGATCAGCAGCAGGATGGTGACGAGCGCACCCAGGACCAGGCCCACCCACGCGGAGCCCAGCAGTCCGCCCGAGGAATCGGTGAGGGGATCGTGCTCATGAGTGCGTGTCGCAGGGCGTGAGTCGTCGGCGGGAACGAGCGTGGAGTCCGCGTGGGTGTCCTCGAGGGGGATCTCGTCGCGACCCTCGACGGGGGCGGCGTGACGACGGTCGGTCGGGTCGTGTGATCGCTGTACCATACCTGGACTGTATGCGCTGGCGGCGACGGACGGCACCGCTCGCGATGTGTTGCGGTCGCCCGTTTCTGACACAATGGCCGCATCATGGCTGAACCTCTCCCGCTCGTTTTTGACGCCCCCCGCCGAGGGCTGCCCCCTCGTCACTTCGCCGACCTCGACGCCGACGGTCGCGAGGCGGCGATGGGTGAGCTCGGAGTTCCCGCATTCCGCGGCAAGCAGCTGGCCAACCAGTACTTCGGGCGCCTCGAGGCGGACACCCGCGAGATGACCGACCTGCCGGCCGGCCTGCGGGAGAAGGTCGGAGAAGAACTGTTCCCCTCGCTGACCTCGTCGCTACGACACGTCACCACCGACGAGGGCACCACGCGTAAGACCCTGTGGAAACTGCACGACGGTTCGTTGGTCGAGAGCGTTCTCATGCGCTACCCCGACCGGGCGACCGTGTGCATCTCGAGTCAGGCCGGCTGCGGGATGGCGTGCCCCTTCTGCGCGACGGGGCAGGGCGGTCTGCAACGCAACCTCTCGGCAGCCGAGATCCTGGAGCAGGTCAGGGTCGCCGCCCGCGCCATGCGCGACGGTGAGATCCCGGGCGGGCCGGGGCGACTGTCCAACGTCGTGTTCATGGGCATGGGGGAGCCGCTCGCCAACTACAAGCGCGTCATGACCGCCGTGCGAGGCATCATCGCCCCGCCGCCGTCGGGATTCGGTCTGTCGCAACGCGCGGTCACCGTGTCGACGGTGGGCCTGGTCCCCGCCATCCACAAGCTGGCCGAGGAGGGGCTCCAGGTCACCCTGGCGGTGTCCTTGCACACCCCGGACGACGAACTCCGGGACACCCTGGTGCCCGTCAACAACCGGTGGCCGGTCTCCGAGGTCATGGACGCGGCCCGTCACTACGCCGATGCCACGGGGCGGCGGGTGTCCATCGAGTACGCGTTGATCCGTGACGTCAATGATCAGACCTGGCGGGGCGAGATGCTCGGTCGACTGCTCGCCCAGCGTCTCGGGCCCATGGCGCACGTGAACCTCATCCCGCTCAACCCGACGCCGGGCAGCGAGTGGGACGCCAGCCCCCGCCATCAGCAGGACGCCTTCGTCGCCGCCGTGCGCGCGGCCGGGGTCTCGTGCACGGTGCGCGACACCCGCGGCCAGGAGATCGACGCGGCGTGTGGTCAGCTCGCGGCCGAGGGGTGAGCGCGGGGGAGTGAGCGCTGGGGAGTGACCACTGGCGAGTGACCACTGGGCCACCCACTGAGAGCTACGGACGACGAGAAGGGCCGCCACCACTCCATCGAGTGGTGGCGGCCCTTCTCGGGTCGACCGGGGTCAGTGCCTGGCCGGCGCCCGGCCCTGCGGGTTCCGGGCGGCCTCGGCCCCTACGTGACCCGAGGCGGCGGCGCCGACCACCGCGTAGTGGTCCGAGGAGACCTCGAAGACACGGTTCCGCTTGAGGGTGTCGTCCTTCTTGGGTCGCAGCGACAGGAACATCCAGATCGCGAGGAACACGGCGACCGCCACCAGCCAGATGTCCTCCACCCGTCCGATGTGGTTGCCGAACAGCATGGCCAACAGGAACAGGACGAAGAAGCCGCCCGTGACGAGGCCGACCTTCCTGCTGTGCTGGTGCCAGCCCCACTCGACCGAGGGCTCGTCGCGGGTGCTGATCCCGTCGACGACGATCTCCTTGCTGGTGTGGTGCCCGTCCGCGCTCATGCTCCCCGGTTCTCCTCACGGCTCGCTGGCAGCCCTGCGGGCCGCCGACATCGTGTCCAGTTTGTCACACGCCCTCCGGCGGTCGACGGGTAACCCGCCGGTCCCCGCCACACCGGGGGCCACTGATGCGGCACCAGTCGCCTCCGGCGTGGACAATGGCGGTGTGACCACGCGCGTTCTCGTCCTCGGCAGTACCGGCTCCATCGGTACCCAGGCTCTCGAGGTGACCTCGGAGGCCGGGCCCGGCCGTTTCGAGGTCGTCGGTCTGGCGGCCGGCGGTGGCCGGGTCGATCTCCTGGCGGAGCAGATCCGCCGGACCGGCGTCCGGTTCGTCGCCGTGTCCGACCCGGCCGCGGCCGAGCGGATCCGGTCGGCGTTCCCGGAGGCGACGGTTCTCGACGGTCCCGGGGCCGCCACCGAGCTCGTGGGGGCGGTGGAGGCCGACGTGGTGCTCAACGGCATCGACGGGTCCATCGGCCTCGGTCCCACTCTGGCCGCATTGCGCACGGGTGCGCGACTGGCGTTGGCCAACAAGGAGTCACTCGTGGCCGGGGGCGCTCTCGTCACCGGCGCCGCGGCCCCGGGACAACTCATCCCCGTCGACTCCGAGCACTCCGCGATGGCGCAGTGTCTGCGGACGGGGACGGCCGACGAGGTGGCGTCGCTGGTGTTGACCGCGTCCGGCGGGCCCTTCCGGGGCCGTACCCGGGCCGAACTGGCAGGTGTCACCGCGGAGCAGGCGCTGCAGCACCCCACGTGGGCGATGGGCAGGATGATCACCCTGAACTCGGCGACGCTGGTGAACAAGTCCCTGGAGCTCATCGAGGCGCACCTGCTGTTCGGGGTCCCCTACGACCGGATCGACGTGACCGTCCACCCCCAGTCGGTCGTGCACTCGGCGGTGACGTTCGTCGACGGCGCGACCGTGGCCAAGGCCTCGCCGCCGTCGATGAAGCTGCCGATCGCGTTGGCTCTGGGGTGGCCGTCGCGGATCCCCGGGGCGTCGACCCCGTTGGACTTCTCGCAGGCACACACCTGGACGTTCGAGCCGGTGGACTCCGAGACGTTCCCGGCGATCTCGGTGGCGCGGGCGGCGGGCGAGGCGGGGGGCCTGCGGACCGCGGTGTTCAACGCGGCCAACGAGGAGGCCGCCCCGGCGTTCCTGGACGGCCGGATCGGGTTCACCAGCATTGTCGACGTCGTGGCGGAGACCGTGGGGGCAGCCGATCAGTGGTCGTCCGATCCCCGGGATCCGGATGACGTCGCGGCGGCGGAGTCCTGGGCGCGGCGGCACGCCGCAGCCCTCGTCACGAGCCTGGAGGGCTGAGCCGTGTTGGTGTTCGGGATCGTGCTGTTCGCCCTGGGGATCATGGTGTCCATCGTGCTGCACGAATACGGCCACATGCGGGTCGCGCTGTGGTCGGGGATGCGGGTCCGTCGGTTCTTCGTCGGGTTCGGCCCCACTCTGTGGTCCGTCCGGCGTGGTGGGATCGAGTACGGGCTCAAGGCGATCCCGCTCGGCGGGTTCTGTGACATCGCGGGGATGACCGCGTACGACGAGCTGTCCCCGGAGGACGAGCCGAGGGCGATGTGGCGCCAGGCGTGGTGGAAGCGCGTCGCGGTGTTGCTGGCCGGGCCCTTCATGAACGTCGTCCTGGCGATCGCGTTGTTCTACACGGTCGCCCTCGGTTGGGGCCTGGTGAACCGGGACGTCCAGCCGATCCCCACCGACCGCGTCGCGGCCGTCGTCGGGGACACCTGCGCGGGGGCGGACCGGTGCGGGACCGGGGTGGGTCCGGCCGGCGAGGCGGGGATCCTGCCGGGCGACCGGATCACGTCGGTCGACGGCGTCCCGGTGGCCAGTTGGGACGACCTGTCCACCGTGGTCTCGGCGCGGCCCGGTGAGACCGTGCCGGTGGCGGTGGAACGCGACGGGGAGACGATCACGACGACGACGACGTTGACGTCAACGGGCGTGGACGGCGAGCAGCGGGGTGCGCTCGGGGTCCGACTCTCGGAGGACGGGATCCCCCGGGAGATCCTCGATGATCCGGCCTATCAGACCGTCAACACCTACGACGCCCTCAGCGCGGTGCCCGCGACCTTCGTCTTCACCGGGGAGATGGTCGAGGCGACCGTCGATGGGCTGATCTCGTTCCCGGCCAAGATCCCGGCGGTGGCCGCGTCGATCTTCGGGGGCGAGCGGGCGGACGACTCCCCGGTGTCCGTGGTGGGGGCCAGCTACATCGGCGGGCAGGCGGTCGAGCAGGGCCTGTGGAGCCTGTTCCTCCTGTTCCTGGCCGGCCTCAACCTGTTCCTGGGGGCGTTCAACCTCGTGCCCCTGACCCCGTTCGACGGCGGCCACATCGCGGTGGTGTTCTACGAGAAGATCCGCGACGCCGTCCGCCGGCTTCGCGGCCTCGCGCCGGGCGGCCCGGCGGACTACGAAAAGCTGGCGCCACTGACGATGGGGGTGTTCGTACTCCTCATCGGCGTCTCCGCGATCGTGATCACCGCCGACTTCGTCAACCCGATCCTGCTGCCCGGCTGAGCCGGGCGCACACCCACCTCGCACCCGCGCCCGGTTACCCGGATAATGGGACGCGGGACCTGCGAGCACCCGGCTGGCAGCCCCTACGGAAGGCCTGAAGTGAACGACTCATCCTCGATCCCAGTGGGACTGGGCATGCCCGACGGCCCGCCGCCGGTCCTCGCGCCCCGGCGCACGACCCGGCAGCTGTTCGTGGGCCAGGTGGGCGTGGGCAGTGATCATCCGGTCTCGGTCCAGTCCATGACCACCACCAAGACCCACGACGTCAACTCCACCCTCCAGCAGATCGCCGAGCTCACGGCGTCCGGGTGCGACATCGTCCGCGTGGCGTGTCCCCGGCAGGAGGACGCCGACGCGCTGGAGACCATCGCGCGCAAGTCCCCGATCCCCGTGATCGCGGACATCCACTTCCAGCCCAAGTACATCTTCGCGGCGATCGATGCCGGGTGTGCCGCGGTGCGCGTCAACCCGGGCAACATCAAGGAGTTCGACGGACGCGTCAAGGAGGTCGCCAAGGCCGCCGGTGACGCGGGCATCCCCATCCGCATCGGTGTCAACGCCGGGTCGCTGGACCCGCGCCTCTTGGCCAAGTACGGCAAGGCGACCCCGGAGGCGCTCGTCGAGTCGGCGATGTGGGAGGCCTCGTTGTTCGAGGAACACGGCTTCGGCGACATCAAGATCTCGGTCAAGCACAACGACCCGGTGATCATGGTCGAGGCCTACCGCCGGCTCGCCGCGCAGACCGATTACCCGTTGCACCTCGGCGTGACCGAGGCCGGGCCCGCGTTCCAGGGCACGATCAAGTCGGCCGTGGCGTTCGGTGCACTGCTCTCCGAGGGGATCGGCGACACCATCCGGGTCTCCCTCTCCGCCCCGCCGGTGGAGGAGATCAAGGTCGGTACGCAGATCCTGCAGTCGCTGAACCTGCGTCCGCGCAAGCTCGAGATCGTCTCGTGCCCGTCGTGTGGCCGCGCCCAGGTGGACGTGTACAAGCTCGCCGACGAGGTCACGGCCGGACTCGAGGGGATGAGCGTCCCTTTGCGGGTGGCCGTCATGGGCTGCGTCGTCAACGGGCCCGGCGAGGCCCGTGAGGCCGATCTGGGTGTCGCGTCCGGAAACGGCAAGGGCCAGATCTTCGTCAAGGGCGAGGTCATCAAGACCGTGCCGGAGGCGATGATCGTGGAGACCCTCATCGAGGAGGCCATGCGGATCGCCGAGGAGATGGGCGAGCCCGTGGGAGACGCCGCCGAGGGCCAGGGGCCCCAGGTCAAGGTCACGCGATAGACCGTGACCGACACGGCTGCCCCGGAGGCCGGGCTCGGCGGGTGCCGGGCGGTCGGTCGGGGAGAGTCGCGGGCGCTTCTCGCCGTGCTCGCCGCCGACCCGTTGGTGTCCGCGCCGGCGGCGGAGAAGTTCGCCTCGTCGGGTGTGGCCGCCGGCGCGGACGGACGGTTCCTCACCTTGGGCGGGCCTGAGCGGTCTCTCGCGTTCGTCGGCAGTTCGGTGTTGCCGCTCCGGGGGGACGCCGCTGATCAGCGCGCTCTCGGTGACGCGGTGGCCCGACTGGGACTCGGGCCCATGTCGGTGCACGGTCGGCGCGACCTGGTCGCCGGCATGTGGCCGGCGCTGCGTGGACGTTGGGGCGAGGCCCGGGAGTACCGGGCGCACCAGTTCCTCATGGCGCTCGAGGGCCCGCTCGATCCGGCGCTCGTCCTGGACGGGATCCGGCCCGCGACCTTGGAGGAGTTCGAACCGGTGCTCGCCGCCGCCGCGGCGATGTACCGCGAGGAACTGCGCGCCGACCCGTTCGCAGTGGGCTCCGGGATACCGTTTCGTCGCCGCGTGGCGCGGTCCCTCGCGCGGAGGAGGACCTGGGTGGGGATCGACGACGGCGAGGTGGTCTTCAAGGCCGATGTCGCCGCGATCTCCACGGAGGTCGCCCAGATTCAGGGCGTATGGGTCCACCGCGACCGGAGGGGTGCCGGGCTGGGGTCCGGCGGTACCGCCTCGGTGTGCGCCGCCCTCCGCTCACGCGGGCTTCGACCTTCTCTGGTGGTGAACGGGTCCAACGGCGCGGCGCGCGCCGCTTATCGGCGGGTGGGCATGGTCGACTGCGTCGACTACGCGACGGTCCTGCTGTGAGTCGGCTCGCAGCGCCACCCCGGGCGGGGTGGCGTCGGCCCGCCGACTGCGGGATCGGCGGCGCCTGTGGAAAAGTGGAGCACAGTCAGACTGCGGACCCCGGAAGGTGCGAACCGATGACAGACAGTGCGGCAGTGCGCGCCGTGGGCAACGTTCTCCGGGGGAGGGCCGTGTGAGTACCCCGATGACAGCACCTGTCACCCCGGAACCCGCGAGCATGACGGCACCCGCGGCTGTATCGGCGCCGGCGGCCGCGACGGGGCCGGCGGTGGTGGCGTCGGCGCCCACGACGGGCCCGGCACCGGGCGCGGCGACCAGCCCGGATTTCCGATCGCAGCGGTCGGCCGACCGCGCCATGCGGCGTCTGCTCGGCGTCCGGGGCGTCGACCGCGAGGCCGGCTCCGGCGCCCACCGTGCATTCCGGATCTCGGTGATGGTCTCGGCCGTTCGGTGCCTCATCACCTACCTCGCGATCCCGATTCTCGTGCCGCTGCTCAGCCTGTCCGGCTGGGTCGCGGCGCCCGTCGGTCTCGCGTTGTGTGTGGTCGCCGTGGTGAACGGTGTGGTCAGCGTCCGCCGGTTCTGGGCGTCCGACCACGCCAAGCGCTGGATGTACACCGGCTTCATGGCGGTCGTGTTCGCGATCCTCGCCGTGGCGATGGTCTCCGAGTTCCACCGTCTGGGGGTGATCTGATGGATCCGCGACAGGACTCCGACCCCGGTGTGGACACCGCGGCTGACGAGACCGACCCGGTGATGCCCGACGATTCCGGCCCGCCCGAGAACCGCGAACCCGGCCAGTCGTCCGCGGACGTGATCACGATGTGCCTGTTCGGGGCGATGGTGCTCATCGCCTCCGTGTGCTTCGTCATCTGGTGACCGGACCGGGGCGACCGGTCGCGCCGGGCGGGCCTATCCTGGGGGCATGACCACCTCCACCCGTCAGCCTCTCGTCCCAGGCGAACCCACCCCGATCCGGACCGTTCCCGAGTCGATCCCCCGGCCGGAGTACGTCTGGCGCGACAGCGTCGACGAGGCCAACGGGGAGGCGTGGGTTCAGCCGGCTGAGGTCATCGACGCGATGCGCGTGGCCTCCAGGCTGGCCGCGGACGCTCTCGTGCTCGCTGGCGAGGCGGTCGCGCCCGGCGTGACGACCGACGAGATCGACCGGGTCGTACACGAGTTCCTGTGCGACAACGGGGCGTACCCGTCGACCCTGGGGTACAAGTCGTTCCCCAAGTCGAGCTGTGTCTCGCTCAACGAGGTGATCTGCCACGGCATCCCCGATACCACGGTGATCCGTGACGGGGACATCGTCAACGTCGACGTCACGGCGTTCATCCACGGCGTCCACGGTGACACCAACGCGACGTTCCTGGCCGGGGATGTCAGCGAGGAGGTCAGACTCCTGGTCGAGCGCACCGAAGAGGCGATGAACCGGGGGATCAGGGCCATCCGACCCGGGCGCGAGGTCAACGTCATCGGGCGGGTCATCGAATCCTATGCCCGACGCTTCGACTACACGGTCGTGCGGGAGTTCACCGGCCACGGTGTCGGCCCGACCTTCCACAACGGTCTGGTCGTGCTCCACTACGACGAGCCGTCCCGGACCGAGGTCCTCGAGCCGGGTATGACGTTGACCGTCGAACCGATGATCTCCCTCGGCGGGCCGGGGTTCGACGTCTGGGACGACGACTGGACCGTGACCACGGCCGACAAGGCGTGGACCGCCCAGTTCGAGCACACCGTCGTCGTCACCGAGGACGGGTACGAGATCCTCACCCTGCCGTCCGGCTCCTGAGCGCGTCCGGCGTCCCGCGGGCCCACCCGGCCGGCCGGGAAAAGTTTGTGGACGATCGTCCTGATGCAGCCCGCGGTCGTGGACAATCCGGGGCATACTGTCCACCATGATCGATACCCCTCGTGGACCCGTGGAGCAGATCGACCTGGTGGTGGTGGGCGCCGGCTTCGGCGGCATCGCCATGGCCGACCGTCTGTTGGGGGAGGGGCGTGGCCGGGACTTCCTCGTCGTGGAGGCCGCGGACTCGGTGGGGGGCACCTGGCGCGACAACACCTACCCGGGGTGCGCCTGCGACGTCCCCACCGCCCTGTACTCGCTGTCCCGACACGCCCACCCCGGGTGGTCCCACTCGTTCGGGAGGCAACCGGAGATCCGGGCCTATCTCGAGTCCGTGACGGACCGCATCGGTCTCCGTGACCGACTCGTCACCTCCTGCGAGGTGACCGCGGCGGTGTGGGACACCGAGTCGGCGCACTGGGTCGTCGACACGAGCCGCGGGCGGATCCGGGCGCGCGATCTCGTGGTGGCCTCGGGGGCGCTGTCCGCCCCCTCGATCCCCCGGCTACCCGGTCTGGAGTCGTTCGAGGGCCAGGTGTTCCACTCCGCGAGGTGGCGCCACGACATCGCGCTCGAGGGCCGGAGGGTCGCCGTCGTCGGGACGGGGGCCTCCGCGGTCCAGTTCGTCCCCGAGATCGCCGGGCCCGCCGAGCACGTCACGGTCTTCCAGCGGACCCCGGGCTGGATCCTGCCCAGGCTGGACCGATCGATCTCCGGACGCCGTCAGCGGCTCTACCGACGCTTCCCGTTGGTACAGCGGCTGGTCCGGGGTCGTATCTACCTGGGGCGTGAGCTCTACGTCGTGGTGTTCACGCGAGCCCAGTTCCTCTTGCGGTTCTTCGAGTGGTTCGCACGGTTCTACCTCTTCCTCAAGGTGCGGGACCGCGGGATGCGCCGTGAGCTCACCCCCCATTTCTCGATCGGGTGCAAACGGGTGTTGCTCACCAGCAACTGGCTCCCCGCCCTCACCCGGTCCGACGTGACCCTGGTGTCCGGCGCGGCGTCGGCTGTCACCCCGCGCGGGCTCGTGGCCGACGACGGCACGGAGCATCCGGCGGACGTCATCATCTTCGGTACCGGCTTCCAGCCGACCGAGCCGCCCATCTCTCGCGTGATCACCGGCGCGGACGGGCGCACCCTCGCCGACCACTGGGACGGCAGTCCGCGAGCGCACAACGGCATCACCGTTGCGGGGTTCCCCAACCTGTTCCTGCTGTACGGCCCCAACACCAACCTGGGGCACTCGTCGATCGTGTACATGCTCGAGTCCCAGGCGGATCACGTACTGCGGTTGCTCGACCTCGCCGGGCGGGAGGCCCGACGCACCATCGAGGTCCGTCCGGAGGTGGAGGAGTCCTACGCCGCCCGGATGGACCGCGAACTGGCGCACACGGTGTGGAACCAGGGCGGCTGCTCGAGCTGGTACATCGACTCGCGGGGACGCAACTCCCTGCAGTGGCCGACGTTCACCTTCCGGTATCGGGAGCAGGTCCGCACCGTCGATCCGGACGAGTTCGTCCTCGCCTGAGGCCGGCGGGGAGCGGGTGTCACGCGACTCGCGGCCCCGCCCCCGATCGTCGGCCCACCGACGTCGCCCCCGGTCGTCTGCCTTCCGGCATCGTCCGGTAGCTAGAAGCCGCGGTCCGGGAAGTCCAGACCCAGCAATGCGTTCTCGACGACCTCGGCCATCGCCGGGTGGATCCAGTACTGCTTGCGCGCGAGGTCCGGCACCGTGATCTCGAACTCCATGGCCTGGATGAGGATCTGCACGAGAGACGGGGCGTGGGCGCCCATGAGGTGGGCGCCCAGGAGCAACCCGGTGGCGCGGTCGGCGATGAGCTTGCAGCACCCGACCGAGTCCTCCATCGCCCATCCGTACGCCACGTCGCCGTAGTCCTGGGTCTTCACGGTCACGTCGTACCCGGCCGCGCGGGCCTCTGCTTCCGTCAGCCCGACCGACGCGATCTGTGGCCAGCTGAACACCGCGTACGGCACGTGACTGTGGTGGAACGGCTGCAGGTTCTCCGGGTGGTTGAGGTTGTGGCCCAACACCCGCTGCTCGTGGTTGGCCACGTGCTTGAGCTGGAACGGCGAGCTCACGTCGCCCAGCGCCCAGACGCCCTCCGCCGTGGTGCGGCCGAACTCGTCCACGCGGACCCGCTCGCCGTCCATCTCCACCCCGGCCGCGTCCAGACCGAGCAGGTCCCCGTTCGGGGTCCGACCCGTGGCGACCAGCAGCGCGTCGCCTGCACAGGTCGACCCGTCCTCGAACGTGATCTCCACGCCCCGGCGGTCGTCACCGGTCGCGGTCATCGAGGTGACGTGCTGGCCGAGGCGGACGTCCCACCGTCCCCGGGCGGCGTCCGTGAACCGATCGGCGAGTTCGCGGTCGAGGTGCTTGAGCAGTACGTCCGACCGGCCGATCACGGTGACCTCGACGCCCAGCGCGGAGAACACGTGGGCGAACTCGCAGGCGATGAATCCTGAGCCCTGGATGACCATGGATTTCGGCAACTCGGGGATCCGCATGACGTCGTCGCTGGTGTGGTAGGCGACGCCGGCCCCGGTGACGATCTCGGGGATCGACGGCCGTGCCCCAGCGGCGATCACGACGGAGTCCGCGGTGATGATCTCGCCGGTCCCCGTGTCGATGGTGCGCGGGCCGACGAAGGTCGCGTGTCCGTCGAACACCGTGACGTTGTCGCAACGGTTGCGCCGGTAGTCCTCCCCGCTCGACGCGATCGGGTCGATCCGCCGGTCGAAGACCCGCGAGACGATGTCCGGCCACCGGACCCCGTCCAGCGTCGAATCGACACCGTAGGCGGACGAGTGCCGGATCGAGGTGGCCGTGTCGGCGGCGTAGACGAACATCTTGGTGGGGATGCAGCCGACGTTGAGGCAGGTGCCACCGAACGTCCCCTTCTCGCAGATCGCCACGGACTTGTCGGCGAACGATTCGTCGATCAGCGAGTTGCCGCTGCCCGTGCCGATGACGACCAGGTCGAAGTGGCGGGAGGGGGTCTGGGTCATGGGGTTCAGGACTCCTTGGTGTGTGAGGACAGGGTCTGGTCCAGCCAGCGCCCGAGATGGTCGAAGACCACCTCGAGGACGTCGGCGCGGGAGAGGAAGACGTCGTGCCGGGCACCCGGTACGGGGACGTCGGTGACGTCACGGGAGACACGGTCGGCGAAGCGCTCCATCGACCGGACGTCCAGGATCAGATCGGTGTCCACGTCGAGCACGGCGCCCCGTGGGCGGGCCCCGACCGACGACGCCGTCGAGCGGAGCAACAGGACCGGGAGCGGTAGGTCGACCCCGGACTGTAGCCGCTTCTGGGCGCGCCGGACCGCGGCCAGCCACCCCGCCCGGACACCCACCCCGCCGGGGGGCTTGAGCGTGGTGTCGAAGTGGTAGTCACCGTCGTGGTCGACGTGCGTGCTGATCACATACCGGTCCGAGGTGGGTAGCGGCAGTCGGTAGAAGGGCCGGAGGGATCCGAGCGTGCGGATGACGGGGTCCAGCACGGGGCGGGCGCGCTCCGGGACGTCGAGCTGGAACCACGGGGAGTTCAGCACCACCCCCACGACGGGGGCGAGAGCGCCCCTGTCGCGACGTCTGCCCAGCCACAACGGCACCACCAGCCCCCCGGTCGAGTGGGCGGCCACGAGGACCGGCGTTCCCGGGTGCTCGGAGACGATCACGTCGAGGGCCTGATCCAGCTCGTCGTCGTACCTCTCCAGGTCGGTGGTGAAGTGCGGTGTCAGACCTTCCTTCCGGGACCGGCCACATTTGCGCAGGTCGATCCCGTAGGTCGCGAACCCGCTCGACGCGAGGAACTCGGCGAGGTGGGTGTGGAAGAAGTAGTCCGACAGGCCGTGGACGACCAGGACGACGCCGGTGGGCTCGGCCGGTGCGTCCTCGTGGCGGACGAGGGTCGCGGAGATCTGCCCCTCACCGTCGGGATCGGCACCGAGAGGCAGGTCGCGCCGTGTGTACGACGGCCCCAGCAGATCCGGGGCCCACTGCGGGTCGGATCCGTCGGGGGCGCCGGGATCTGGAGAGGGCGTCGACACGACGACCACCCTAGTCCGGTGTGTCCCACGCCCGGCGCGGTGAGTAGTCTGACAACCCTGTGGGCGCGGGCCTGTCGGGACGACCCGCGTCGACGAGAGATTCGGGTCCACGACCAATGAGCGAGGGTAGCCGGTGACTTCAGACCAGGTGGCAAAGCACGGAACGACGGATGTGGCGCTCATCGGCGCGGGCACCATGAGCGCGACTCTGGGTGCCCTGCTGCGGCGGCTCCAACCGGACTGGGACATCCAGGTGTTCGAACGGCTCGAGGGGCCCGCACTGGAATCCTCCGACGCCTGGAACAACGCCGGCACCGGGCACTCCGCCCTCTGCGAGCTCAACTATTCGCCCAAGACCGCCGACGGCGACGTCGACATCACCAAGGCCGTCAGCGTCAACGAGAAGTTCCAGGTCTCCCGGCAGTTCTGGTCGTACGCGGTCGAGAACACCATCCTCGGCGACCCCACCGAGTGGATCCGCCCGGTCCCGCACATGAGTTTCGTGGCGGGCAAGGACGGTCAGGACTACCTCCGGAAGCGTTACGACAAGCTCGCCGGGCACCCGCTCTTCCCGGGAATGGGTCACACCACCGACTTCTCCGAGCTGGAGCGGCTCGTTCCGCTCATGGCCCGCGGTCGCTCGCCCGAGCAGCCCTTCGCCCTGAGCCACTTCTCGAACGGCACCGACGTCAACTTCGGTGCGCTCACCCGGCAGCTCATCAAGTACCTCACCCGCACGGGCACCGAGGTGCACTACCAGAACCAGGTCAAGGACCTCGAGCGCAACAGTGACGGCAGCTGGCGGCTGACCGTGGCCAACCGGCACACCGGTGACGAGCGCACCGTCGACGCCAAGTTCGTGTTCGTCGGCGCGGGTGGCGGTGCCCTGCACCTGCTCCAGAAGTCCGGCATCCCCGAGATCAAGGGCATCGGTGGCTTCCCCGTGGGCGGCCAGTGGCTGCGCTGCACCAACCCCGAGCTCATCGAGCAGCACCAGGCGAAGGTCTACAGCCAGGCCTCCGTGGGCGCGCCGCCCATGTCGGTGCCGCACCTGGACACCCGCGTCATCGACGGCAAGAAGGGTCTGCTGTTCGGGCCGTTCGCCGGGTGGACCCCCAAGTTCCTCAAGATGGGCAGTTTCCTCGACCTGCCGTCGAGCATCCGGGCCGGGAACCTGCTGCCCATGGCCAATATCGGCCTCACCGAGATGAGCCTGGTCAAGTACCTCATCACCGAACTCGCGAAGAACCACGGTGCGCGGGTCGACGCACTGCGCGACTTCGTGCCCTCGGCGCAGGACGGGGAGTGGGAGAAGGTCATCGCCGGCCAGCGTGTCCAGGTGATCAAGCCCAGCGGCCGGGGCGGAACCCTCGAGTTCGGCACCGCCGTGGTCAACGCGGCGGACGGGTCCATCGCGGGTCTGCTCGGAGCCTCCCCGGGCGCCTCCACCGCGGTGGACGCCATGGTCGACGTGCTCAAGCGCTGCTTCCCGAGCCGGTTCGCGGACTGGACCCCGGCCCTCGAGGAGATGATCCCCTCGCTCGGCCGGGACCTCGCCGAGGAGCCGACCCTGTTCACCGAGCAGTTCGAGCGCTCGACCCGCACCCTGAAGCTCGACCAGAAGGCCTGACGGAACGGCGCTGATCCGCCACCACGCACCATTCCTCATCCCCCGGTCGCCCGACGTGGTGGCCGGGGGGTGAGTCGTGTCACGGGCCGCAGGCCGGGGCCTGGGGCCGAGCCGGGGGCGGATAGGATCAGCAGCATGATCCGGCCTGTGAACCCGTACCCCGTCGGTCTGGACCTCGAAGGCCGTCGTGTCGTGGTGATCGGCGGAGGGTCCGTGGCGCAACGACGCATCCCCGTGCTGCTCGAGGCGGGTGCGGTGGTGCACCTCGTGAGCCCCGACGTCACGCCCACGCTCCAGGGACTCGTGGACGCCGGGCGCATCTGGTGGGAGCCACGAGAGTACGAATCAGGCGATCTCGAGGGTGCGTGGTACGTGGTCGCCGCGACGAGGAACTCTCTGGTCAACGCCCGGGTCGCGGCCGAGGCCGAGCAGAACCGCACCTTCTGCGTCCGGGCTGACGCCGTGACGTCGGGTTCCGCGGTGACCCCGGCGGTGGTCCGCAGGGGCGAGATGCTCGTCGCAGTTCTCACCGGCGACCGCGCGCGTACCGCCGAGGCCCGGGACGTGGTCGCGCGGGCCCTCAGCGACGCGGGGGCGGAGGCACCCGAGGTCGACGAGGCGCTCCGCGGCACGGTCGCGTTGGTCGGAGGCGGGCCGGGGGCCGACGACCTCATGACGGTGCGTGGACGTCGACTGCTCGCCCGCGCCGACGTGGTCGTGGCCGACCGTCTCGCCCCCCAGCGCCCACTGGCCGAGCTGCGGGCGGACGTCGAGATCGTCGATGCGGCCAAGATCCCCTACGGGCGGGCCATGGCGCAGGACGCGATCAACGAGGTGCTGGTGGACCGGGCACGAGCCGGCAAGTTCGTGGTCCGCCTCAAGGGCGGGGACCCGTTCCTCTACGGGCGTGGCTACGAGGAGGCGCAGGCGTGCGCGGAGGCGGGAGTGCCGTGCACGGTCGTGCCGGGCGTCTCCAGCGCCCTCGCGGTCCCGGCCCTCGCGGGGATTCCCGTGACCAACCGCGGGATGACACACGAACTGACGGTCGTGTCCGGGCATCTCCCGCCCGGGCACCCGGGCTCCCTCATCGACTGGGACGCCCTCGCTCGTATGCGCGGGACGCTGGTGGTGCTGATGGGGGTCAAGAACTCCCCGGCGATCGCCGAGTCGCTCATGGCGGGGGGTCGCTCGTCGGACACCCCGGCCGCGGTGATCGTCGACGGCAGTCTCGACGGTCAGTCGACCCATCGCTGCACCCTCGGCACCCTCACCGACACCCTGGCGACCCACGAGGTCAGGCCCCCGGCCATCGTGGTGGTCGGCGACGTGGCCGGGCTTCCGCAGGCGCTGTCCACGGACCTGCGGCACCGCTGACGCATCCCGACGCCGGGCGTGGTGCGTGCCCGTCAGGAACCGACGCGGCGCCGCTCGGTCAGGAAGACGTCCGAGTAGGTGGCCGGATCCTGACCGCGTAGGTGCGAGGTGTGGTCCTGCATGACCAGCCGCGCCGAACAGACGTTGCGGATCGCCACCAACTCGACTTCCACGCCTGGGAGTTCCTCCGCCAGCCGGCGCGCGATCGCCAGTCCCTCGCGGTACCAGTCGACCGGATCGACGCCGTCGGTCCAGACGGGCACGCCGTAGCCGTAGCCGAGAAGGCCGAGGGCGGCGCCGCTGTCGTCGACGCTGCTCCCGTAGTCCGCGAATCCGCGCCGCCAGTCGTCATTCCATCGCAGGATCCGGCTCTCCAGATCAGCGGTCAGTCCAAGGCTGCGAGGCGTGGCGAAGTCCATGAACCCGTCCCGGAGGCGGGGAGGCTGGTAGTAGGGGAGCCGTCCCGCCCACAGTCCCCACGTCACGCCGTACTCGGGCATGAGCCGGATCGTCGGCGTGCGGTCGGGGTCGGGTCCGTTGCCCGGCGCCCGCCAGCCCTCGGTGCGCACGTAGTCGCCCCGCAGAGGGTGGACGTAGTCCAGTTGATCGGCGGCCAGCTCACACACGACATACCGCTCCGCGGTGCAGAACACCGCCGTTCCGGTCAGGCTCACCTCGAGCCGGTCGGCGAGCTCGTGGCCGCGGTCGAGCCAGGCCAACTCGTCGAAGCCCTCGCGCCACACTGGTTGGTCGACGGGGCGGTCGCCGAGATGGACGAAGTTCTCTTTCCATTCGTCGATCCACGCCTCGATGTCGTCCCGCAGGTCGCCGGGGAGGTCGAGGTCGGCGGCCACGCCCTGGTCGTGGCGCCGATGTCCGGGCGGGAAAGCGGAGGGCGATCCGAAGAGGTGCGCCTCGTAGTACTGGACCGGCGACAGGCACAGACGGGGCAACGAGGCGAGCCCAGGTTCCTCCTGCAGCCGCCACGCCGCGCGGGAACCGTGCGAGGGAAGGACCCGCGGCGTGGCGGGGACGGAGTCGGCGTCGGCGTCGGGATCGGGACTCGAACTCACGGCTCCGTGACCATGGTGAGAACGGTTTCCGAGGTGCGCTCGAGGGTGTGCCCGGCCCGACGGGCCACCCGGAGGAGGGAGGCGACGTCACCCATCTCGGCCCGGGACGTGGCGAGCGTACGGGCGAGGAGACCCTTGTGATGCTTGGAGAAGTGCGAGACCACCTTGCGCGTGCCGTCGGGGTAGTCGGTGACGACGTCGACGGTGATCGCCCCCGGGACCGGCCCCAGCTGGTGGTAGCCGCCGGAGCGCAGGTCCACCACGAGGTCGTCGCCCCACCCGGCGGTGGAGGCGGTGAGGGCCGGCTTCCAGGTCGAACGCAGGGTGCCCAGTCCGGGCAACTGCGTCCCGGCGGAGAGGCGGTAGTGCGGAATGGGGTCGGTAGCACCGAGCAGGCCGAACAGGGCCGAGCCGATCCACAGCCGCGACTCCGCTCGTGACCGGGTGGCCGCGGTGAACGAGGCGGGGTCCAGGGCGTCGAAGAGGACGCCGGTGTAGCGGCTCAGCGCCGACGCGGTGGGGGAGGTCCACAGGTCGGCGTTCAGTGTCACCTCGTCGCCGAGCTTCTCACTCAGCCCGAGCGCGTCGCGAGCTGCCGCCGCCTCCCCCGAGCACAGCGAGACGAGGGAGTCGGCGACGGCGCGGCGGGTTCCTTCGAGCTCGGGGAGCGAGAGCGCGGCCAGGTCGAGCGGCTCCCCGGACCCGCCGACGGATTTGGTCTCGGAAGGGGACAGGAGGATTCGCACCCGGCTCAGGGTACCGAGGCCACCGGCAGCCCCGACGGCGGGCGGCGGGTCCGCGAGCAGGGGCGGCTAGGCTGGTGCATCGTGATCACGCGTCTGTCCCACCTTTTCCTGCGCACGCTCCGCGATGACCCGGCCGATGCCGAGGTCCTCAGCCACAAACTGCTGGTCCGCGCCGGGTACGTCCGCCGCGTCGCTCCCGGCGTGTACTCCTGGCTGCCGCTGGGTCTGCGCACCCTCCGCAGGGTCGAGCAGGTGGTGCGCGAGGAGATGAACGCCTTCGGCGCGCAGGAGATCACCCTGCCCGCACTCCTCCCGCGGGAACCGTACGAGACCACCGGACGGTGGACCGAGTACGGCCCGGCGTTGTTCCGGCTGAAGGACCGCAAGGGCAACGACATGATGCTCGGCCCCACCCACGAGGAACTCTTCACGCTCACCGTGCAGGGCGAGTACTCCTCGTACAAGGACCTGCCCGTCACGCTGTACCAGATCCAGACCAAGTACCGCGACGAGGAACGACCCCGTGCCGGGATCCTGCGCGGTCGCGAGTTCGTCATGAAGGACTCGTACTCGTTCGACGTCGACGACGCCGGACTCGAACGCTCCTACCAGGCGCACCGAGAGGCGTACCGACGCATCTTCGACCGTCTCGGGATCGAGTACGTCATCTGTGCCGCCACCTCCGGCGCGATGGGTGGTTCCGCCTCCGAGGAGTTCCTCGCCGTCTCCGCCGCCGGCGAGGACACGTTCGTCCGATCCACCGACGGGCAGTACGCGGCCAACGTCGAGGCCGTTGTCACCCCCGCGCCGCCCGCCCTCCCGATCGAGGGTTCGCCGCGGGCGGTCGTGCACGAGACCCCGGACGCGCCGACCATCGACACGCTCGTCGCCTGGGCGAACTCCGCAAACCTCGGCCGGGAGGTCACCGCCGCGGACACTCTCAAGAACGTCATGTTCAAGGTGCGTCGGCCCGGTCAGGACTGGGAGCTGTTGGCGGTGGGCCTACCGGGCGACCGCGAGGTCGACATGAAGCGGGTCGAGGCCGCGCTCGAGCCGGCGGAGGTCGAGATCCTCGACGAGGCGGATTTCAAGACCAACCCGTTCCTCGTGAAGGGGTACATCGGCCCGCGCGCGCTGCAGGAGAACGAGGTCCGCTACCTCGTCGACCCCCGGGTCGTCGACGGCACGGCGTGGATCACCGGAGCCGACGAGCCCGGCAAGCACGTGGTGGACCTGGTGTGCGGCCGTGACTTCACCCCGGACGGCACCATCGAGGTCGCCGAGGTGAGGGAGGGCGACCCGGCACCGGACGGGCACGGCACCCTGACCCTGGCGCGCGGGATCGAGATCGGCCACATCTTCCAGCTGGGCCGGAAGTACACCGACGCCTTCGGGTTCGACGTCCTGGGCGAGAACGGCAAGCCCGCGAGGGTGACCATGGGGTCCTACGGCATAGGGGTCTCACGTCTCGTGGCGGTACTCGCGGAGCAGTTCGCCGACGACAAGGGCCTGGTCTGGCCCGCTGAGGCCGCGCCCGCGGACGTCCACGTGGTGATCGCCAACAAGGACGATGCCGCGATCTCGGGAGCCGCGACGCTGGTGGAGGCGTTCGACCGCGCCCGACTCGAGGTCCTCTTCGACGACCGGAAGGCCTCGCCCGGAGTGAAGTTCAAGGACGCCGAGCTGATCGGTGTGCCGTGGGTGGTCGTGGTGGGTCGCGGCTGGTCCGAGGGCACCGTCGAGCTGCGCGAGCGCGCCACCGGCGAGGTCACCCAGGTCCCGGTGGACGGTGCCGCGGAGGAGATCGTCCGGTTGATCGGCGCCGGACGCCCCTGAGCCTCAGGCCGGCGGCGGGAACCCGGGTAGCGCCTCGAACGGCGCTCCCGGGACCAGGGTTCTCCAGCGTGCGAGTTGCACCGCCGCCGCGGTGAGGGCGTCGACGCAGAAACGGCGGGTCTCCGGCGTCCGGGCGAGGCCGAGTTCGACGCGCCAGGCCTCGCAACAGTCCGATTCGATCCGGATCGCCAGAAGGACGGGAGCGCCGGGGGCGTCCGGATCGGGGACGTATCCGACCGGCGCGGGGGGCGATGCCGGCCACAACACCTCAGCCGCGTCCCGACGGGCTCGATGAGCAGCGAGCTCACGCCTGACCGCGGCTCGGATGGAGCCGTCCGCCCGGGACAGGACGAGACCGTACCCGTAGACCGCCGCGTCCTCGGCGGCCAAACCGACCGGAGCGCTCACGCGAGTTCCACCTCGACCGCCGCCGTGCACGCCGCCGAGACCGCGCCGGCGATCTCCGCGCGGGCCCCCTCGGTCGCCGCGGCCGCACCGGCGGCGTCGGCCGCGTCGGCGCGGAGTCGCGAGCGCACCTCCTCGGCGGGCGGGCAGACCGGCGCCGGTGTCGGCACGGGGGTCGGCTGCTGCTCGTCGTCCTGCGGGCGGTCCACGAGCCCGGCGAGCCGTTCCGCGTGAACTCTCCGGGTGTCGGCGAGCCGACGCAGGGCACCCACCCGATCGCCGTGGGAGGCGTCCGCGGCCGCGAGTTCCCGTGCGTCGCGCTCGGCGGCCTCGAGCAGGCCGAGCAGGGGATCGGGGCGGTCGGTGACCGTGGGCAGGGCACAGCCGCCGGCGACTGCGAGCCCGGCGACTCCGGCGGCCGCGACGGCGAACTGACGGCGCGAGAGGGCGACGGGGGCGGAATGGGGCACTCCGACATCCTGCCAGGGGTCGGAGAAGGGGGCGGCGAGGCGGTACAGTGATGCGGCCCGTCCGCGTCCCGGAACGGAATCCGCCAGCCCGCACTCCAGGAGCACAGTGATCGTCCCCGAGCCCGACCGGGCCCATATACGCAAGGCGGTCTCGGACCGCAGCCTCGACCTCGAGGACCTCCGGGAGGACACCCGTTCGTCCACGTGGCACGTGACGGTCGTCGTGGACGGGGACTCCGGCGTCTCCCTCGACGATCTCGCCGAACTCTCCGTCGATCTCGACCCCCTCGCCGAGCAGTGGGGGGGATCGGGCCAGCCGGTCACGCTGGAGGTCACCAGCAGGGGCGTCGACGCGCCGCTGGAGCACCCCCGTCACTGGGCCCGTGCCCGCGGACGCCAGGTCGACCTGCTCTACGTCGACGGCGCCGACGGGCCGACCCGGGGGCGGGTCGGAGACCTCGACGAGGACTCGGGGACCGTCCGCATCGTGTCCAGGGCGGGCCGGGGGACCAGAGTGGACTCGGTAGCGTTGGATCGGGTGGCCCGCGCCGTGATCCGGGTCGAGTTCCGGCCAGCGCCACAGGAGGAGCTGGACCTGTTGTCCGAGCCGGAGAACCCCGGGCACGGCGTGCGAGAAGGAGAAAACAGTTGAACATCGACATGGCAGCGCTGAACATGCTGTCCCGAGAGCGCGAGATCCCGCTGGACGACCTCGTGCACACTCTCGAAAACGCGCTGCTCACCGCCTACAAGCGGACCGAGGGCTCGCATAGGGTGGCCCGGATCGCGCTGGACCGCAAGGCCGGCACGGTCGCCGTCATGGCCGCCGAGGTGGACGAGGACGGCAACCGCATCGGGGAGTTCGACGCCACCCCCTCCGACTTCGGGCGGGTGGCCGCGGCCACGGCACGGCAGATCATCCTGCAGCGTCTGCGCGAAGCCGAGACCGACCGCATCTACGGTGATCTCGTCGCGCGCGAGGGCGAGGTGGTCAGTGGGGTCATCCAGTCCGACTCCCGCGCCAACGCCCGTGGGATCGTGGTCGTCCACATCGGACCCGAGAACGGGGGCACCGAGGGGACCATCGCCCCGGCCGAGCAGGTACCGGGTGAGACCTACACGCACGGGGAGCGCATCAAGTGCCACGTCGTCGAGGTGCACAAGGGGCCCCACGGCGCCTCCGTCTCGCTCTCCCGCACCCACCCGGACCTGGTCCGGGGACTGTTCGCGCTCGAGGTCCCGGAGATCGACGACGGCTCGGTGCGGATCGCGGCGATCGCGCGTGAGGCGGGCCACCGGACGAAGATCGCGGTGGAATCCACCATCTCGGGACTCAACGCGAAGGGCGCCTGCATCGGACCGAACGGGGCCCGTGTGCGCGCGGTCATGGCGGAGCTCAACGACGAGAAGATCGACATCGTCGACTACGACGACGACCCGACGGTGTTCGTCGGCAACGCCCTGTCCCCGGCGAAGGTGATCTCCGTCACCGTCGCCGATGCCACCACCAGGGCGGCCCGCGTCGTCGTCCCCGACTACCAGCTGTCCCTGGCGATCGGCAAGGAAGGCCAGAACGCACGTCTGGCACACCGCCTGACCCAGTGGCGGATCGACATCCACAGCGACGCGGAGTGACGCGCTGCGCCGCCCGGCGCCACGCGGTCGGGCGCGCCGTTAGTGTCGACACGGCATTGTCTGTAGACTGATCAGTTGTCACAGTGACTTCACGTCCACCCGTCCACTCGGGCCGGGCGGCGAGAGACCGAGGTGGCCGGATGCAGGGACGCAAGGACCAGCGGTTCGGTACCGCCGAGGCCGCGGGTCCGGTCAGGACCTGCGTCGGTTGCCGGGGTCGGGACACCGATTCCCGACTCCTCCGGATCGTTCACGATCCGGAGACGGCCGCTCTCTCGCCCGATCCGCGCCGACGGGCGGTCGGACGAGGAGCCTGGGTGCATCGCGAACCGCAGTGCATCACGACAGCGCTCGACCGCAAGGCCTTCACCAGGGCCCTGCGGATCGCCGGGAACGTGTCCCAGGACGCGCTCACGGAGGTACTCGAGGCACTACGCCTCGGGCACGACATCACCCGCCGACCGCTCGGTTCGGCAGGGGGAGCACAAGAGAAGGAACGGACCAGACACGATGAGCACACCGTGAAGCTCCAGCGATGAACGTCCATCGAATGTAGACCGAGGTCGCGCGGCCAGCCCTGCCGTGGAGACCTCGCAGTGAGGAGAGCAGTGGCAGGCAAGCCCCGGGTACACGAGCTGGCAAAAGAGTTCGGTATCACCAGTAAAGAACTTCTGACGAAACTCCGCGATCAGGGAGAGTTCGTCAAGTCCGCGTCCTCGACGTTGGAGGCCCCGGTCGTCCGGCGCCTGCGTGAGGCACATGCACCGGCAGGCGGCGACTCCGCCCCCGCCCCGTCTAAATCCGCAGGAGGCGCTGCGCCCAAGCCGGGTGCACCCTCGAAGCCGGCACCGGGCCCCCGTCCGGGCGCGGATCCGCGCTCGGCGGCTCCCAAGCCCGCGGCCGGCCCCACCCCGGGCGCCAAGCCCGCGGCCCCCGCGCCGGCTCCCAAGCCGGAAGCCGGTCCGACTCCGGGCGCCAAGCCCGGTTCCCAGCGTCCGACCCCGGGGGCGACCCCCGGCGCGGCCGCCGCAGCCTCCCGTCCGGCTCCCGGGCCGCGCGCGGCGGGGCCGAAGCCCGGTCCCAAGGCGCCTCGCGTCGGGAACAACCCGTACTCCAGCGGCACCACGCCCGCGCCGCGTCCGCAGGGCGGTCCCCGCCCGGCACCCGGCCAGGGTGGTCCCCGTCCCGGAGGCGCCCGTCCGGGCGCACCCGGTCAGGGTGGGCCCCGTCCCCCGCAGCGGTCGGGCGCACCGGGCCAGGGCGGTCTCCGTCCCAACCCCGGCAACATGCCGGCGCGTCCCAGCCCCGGTCAGATGCCGGGACAGGTCGCACGTCCCGCCGCGGGTCGCGGCCGTCCGGGTGGCCCCGGTGGCCGTCCGGGTGGCGGCGGTTTCCGTCCCGGTGGCGGCGGCGGTGCCCCCGCAGCCGGTGGCGGCGGTTTCCGGGGTCGTCCCGGTGGCGGCAACCGTGGCCGCGGTGGTGCCGCGGGTGCGTTCGGTCGTCCCGGTGGCGCCCCGCGTCGTGGTCGCAAGTCGAAGCGGCAGAAGCGTCAGGAATACGACTCGATGCGGGCCCCGGAGGTCGGCGGCGTCCGGCTTCCCGACGGTCGCGGGCAGGTCCTGCGACTGGCACAGGGTGCTTCGCTGAGCGATTTCGCGGACAAGATCGACGTCAACCCCGCGCAGCTGGTCCAGGCCCTGTTCAACCTGGGTGAGATGGTCACGGCCACGCAGTCGGTCACCCCGGAGACGCTGCAGTTGCTCGGTGAGGAGATGGGCTTCAAGGTCCAGATCGTCAGCCCCGAGGACGAGGATCGCGAGCTGCTCGATTCGTTCGACCTCTCCTTCGGTGAGGACGAGGGTGACGAGAGCGATCTCGAGATCCGTCCCGCGGTCGTCACGGTCATGGGTCACGTCGACCACGGCAAGACCCGACTGCTCGACAGCATCCGGTCGGCGAAGGTCGGCGAGGGTGAGGCCGGTGGCATCACCCAGCACATCGGCGCCTACCAGGTGACGGTGCCGGTCGACGACGTGGATCGCACGATCACCTTCATCGATACGCCGGGTCACGAGGCGTTCACCGCCATGCGTGCCCGCGGCGCGAAGTCGACGGACATCGCGATCATCGTGGTCGCGGCGGACGACGGCGTGATGCCGCAGACGGTCGAGGCGATCAACCACGCACAGGCGGCAGAGGTGCCGGTCGTGGTCGCGGTCAACAAGATCGACAAGGAGGGCGCTCAGCCCGACAAGATCCGCGGCCAGATGACCGAGTACGGCCTGGTGCCGGAGGAGTACGGCGGCGACACGATGTTCGTCGACATCTCCGCCAAGCAGGGTCTCAACATCGAGTCGCTGCTCGAGGCGGTCGTCCTGACCGCCGACGCGTCTCTCGACCTGCGGGCGAACCCGGACATGGACGCGCAGGGTGTCGCCATCGAGGCGCACCTGGACCGCGGTCGCGGTCCCGTCGCCACGGTGCTCATCCAGCGCGGCACGCTGCGGGTCGGCGACTCGATCGTCGCCGGCGACGCCTACGGCCGCGTCCGGCGCATGGTCGACGAGCACGGCGAGGACGTCACCGAGGCGACCCCGTCGCGTCCGGTCCAGGTCATCGGCCTGACCAGCGTCTGTGGCGCCGGTGACACCCTGATGGTGGTCGAGGAGGATCGGACCGCACGGCAGATCGCCGACCGTCGTAACGCGCGCAAGCGCAACGCGATGGCCGCCCGTAGCCGTCGTCGGATCAGCCTCGAGGACCTGGATTCGCATCTCAAGGAGACGAGCCAGCTCAACCTCATCATCAAGGGTGACAACTCCGGTACGGTCGAGGCCCTCGAGGAGGCCCTCCTGGGGATCGAGATCGACGACGAGGTGCAGCTGCGCGTCATCGACCGCGGTGTCGGTGCCGTCACCGAGACCAACGTCAACCTGGCGGCCGCGTCCGACGCGGTGATCATCGGGTTCAACGTCCGGGCGGAGGGCAAGGCCACCGAGCTGGCTAACCGCGAGGGCGTGGACATCCGGTACTACTCGATCATCTACCAGGCGATCGACGAGATCGAGAGCGCGCTCAAGGGCATGCTCAAGCCGATCTACGAGGAGAAGAAGCTCGGCCAGGCGGAGATCCGCAATATGTTCCGCTCCTCCAAGGTGGGCAACATCGCGGGTTGCATGGTGCTCGACGGCATCATGCGGCGCAACGCCAAGGCCCGGCTCATCCGGGACGGCAAGGTCGTGGCGGAGGAGATGACCATCTCCTCGCTGCGTCGCGAGAAGGACGACGCGACCGAGGTCCGCGAGGGCTTCGAGTGTGGTCTGACGGTGACGTACTCCGACATCAAGATCGGTGACATCATCGAGACCTACGAGCTCGTCGAGAAGCCACGCGACTGACGTCGCAGGGCACTGTCGTGGGGGCGGGATCCGTTGGAGACGGACCTGCCCCCGCGGCATGCTCGTCAACCCGTGGTCGCCGTGCGACCGCATCACGCCAAGGAGGATCCCCATGACCGGTAAGGGACGCGCGGGACGGCTCGGTAAGCGGATCGGCGAGATCGTCGCGACGGCCATCGAGCACGAGATCAAGGACCCGCGGCTGGAGTTCATCACGATCACCGATTCGCGGATCACCGCGGATCTGCGGGTGGCGACGCTGTACTACACGGTTCGTGGCGTGACCCTCGACGAGGAGCCGGACCACGAGGCCGCGGAGGCTGCGTTGACCGCCGCGCGGGGCCGCCTGCGCACGATGGTCGGGAAACAGACCGGGGTGAAGTTCACCCCGGAGTTGACGTTCGTGCTGGACTCCGTGCCGGACGCGGCACGCCAGATGGAAGAACTGCTCGCCAAGGCCCGGGCGCAGGACGAACAGGTCCGGCGCGTGGCCGAGGGGGCTCGCCCGGCGGGCGACGAGGACCCGTACCGCAAGCCGGAGGAGGCGGACCGGCCGGAGGACGACGATCGGTGACCGAACCGGTGGACGCCGCCGGCGCGGCGGACGTGTTGGCACGTCACCACGAGGTGACCGTGCTGTGCCACGTCCGCCCGGACGCGGATGCGCTCGGTAGCTCCTCCGGTCTCGCCCGGGCGTTGCGTGCGCGGGGCGTGACCGTCCACCACTCGTTCGATCCCGGCGTCGTCCCGGGGGCGATGGGGGCCATCCCGGGGACCGACCGGGTGGTGCCCCTCGCGCAGGTCCCCGCCCACCGGGGTCTCGTCGTGACGTTGGACTGCGCGAGCCCGGACCGGGTGGGCCGGTGGGGCCGGCTCGCCGACGCGGCAGCGGAGGTCCTCGTCGTCGACCATCACCGGTCCAATCCGGGCTTCGGTTCCCACATGCTGCTCGACCCGGACGCCGCGTCGACGGCGTCGCTCGTCCTGGATGTCCTCGACGCGGGCGGGTTCCCCGTGGACGCCGTGACGGCCACGAGCCTCTACGCAGGGCTCGTCACCGACACCGGATCCTTCCGTTGGGGCGGCGCGGACTCGCACGAGACCGCCCGACGACTGCTGGCCGCGGGCGCGGAGACCACCGAACTCACCCACGCCCTGCTCGACGCGCACTCGTTCGCCTGGCTTCGGGTGCTGGGCGGGCTGTTGAGGACGGTGCGTCTGGAAGCCGACGCGGTGGGCGGGCGCGGATCGGTGTGGCTGGCCGTCCCGCACGAGGTGATCTCGGTAGCGGACGAGGACGACGTGGAATCCCTCGTCTCGCACCTCCGCGGCGTCCGGGAGGCCCGCGTGGCGGTTCTCCTCAAGGAGTACCTGCCCGGCGAGTGGGCCGTCTCCCTCCGCTCGCGACCCGGTGGCCCGGGTGCAGGCGTCGTGGACGCCGCGGACGTCGTGGACGTCTCGGCCATCGCGGCCGCGCTCGGGGGCGGCGGTCATCCGTCGGCCGCCGGCTGCACGATGCGCGGTGATGTGGAGACCATCAGCACGAGGCTCCGTGAACTCCTCGGCTGACGTGACGCACACCGGGCCCGATCCGGCCGTCGGGCTGGGAGCGATTGGACGCCGACTCTGGTCGATCGCCCTGCCGGTCCTGCCGGTGCTGTCCGCCGAGCCCGTCTATCTCCTGGTCGACGGGATCATCGTCGGTCGCCAGGGACCGGAGGACCTGGCCGCGCTCGGCGTGGGAGCCCTCGTCCTGCTGGTACTGGGCACCCAGATGAACTTCCTGTCCTACGGGACCACCGCCCGATCGGCGCGGTTGCACGGGGCGGGCCGCCGCGGCGACGCCGTGGCCGAGGGGGTGCAGGCGACGTGGATCGCCGTCGCCGTCGGCGCGCTGGTGGTGGCCGTCGTACTGGCGTTGCGGGGGCCGATCACCCGGGTACTCGCCGCGGATGCGGACGTGGCCGCCGGCGCGGCCGAATGGCTCGGGGTGGCCGTGTGGGGCATCCCGTGCATCCTCGTGGCGTCAGCCGGCCACGGGTGGATGAGGGGCGTCCAGCGCCTGCGCACCCCGCTCGTGCTCGTCGGCGTGGGCATCGGCGTGTCGACCGCCGGGTGCGTGGTGTTGGTCCCCGGTCTGGGGCCGGCCCCGGCGCTGGGGTTGGTCGGGAGTGCCTGGGCGAACCTCGCGGGGCAACTGCTCATGGCCGCCGGTTTCCTCGTCGCGCTCGTCCTCGAGCGCCCGGGGTCGCTTCGGCCACGCCGCGCCGTGATCGTCAGCCAGCTCCGCATGGGCGTGGACCTGATCATCCGTACCGCGTCGTTCCAGATCACCTTCGCCGTCGCCACCACCGCGGCAGCCGCCGCCGGGGTCGACTCGCTCGCGGCGCACCACCTCGCACAGCAATTGTGGGCGCTGTACTCGCTCGTGTTGGACTCGGTCGCGATCGCGGCCCAGTCGCTCGTCGGCGCCGCGCTCGGGGCCGGACTCGCCGCCCACGGCCGGGCGCTGGCACGAGCGGTGGTGGTGTGGTCACTGGGTCTGGGAGCGGGGCTCGCCCTGCTGACGGCCGTGTTCAGAGCACCCCTGGCATCGCTGCTGTCCGGGGATCCCGGGGTGGCCGATCGCCTGGTCGTCGCCCTGATCGGGATGGCGGTGGTGGTGATCCCGGCCGCGGTGGTGTTCGGACTCGACGGCGTGCTGCTGGGCGCCGGTGACGCGGCGTACCTGCGCACCAGCACCGTGGTCGCGGCGCTTCTGGGTTTCCTGCCCGTGCTGCTCGTCACCCGCCACCTCGGGTGGGGGCTGCCGGGGATCTGGGTCGGGATGGGGGTGTTCGTCGGTCTCCGACTGATCGCCGTCGTGGCCCGGGTGCGCGGCGACCGGTGGATGGTGCTGGGAGCGCAGACGCCGGGCGCACGGGCCCTGCAGGAGGTGGACGGATGACCGCCGGGGCGACGGGCGTGCAACCGACCCTGCGCGCGGTGTCCGACCTGCACGTGGGACATCGGGGCAACGCGGACGTCGTGGACGAGATCCACCCCGCGCACCCGGGGGACTGGCTCATCGTGGCAGGTGACGTCGCCGAGAAGGTCGACCACGTCGTGGACGCGCTCGAGCGACTGGCGGCGCGTTTCGAACGGGTGATCTGGGCGCCCGGCAACCACGAGTTGTGGATCGGCCGCGACGACGACGGGATCACGTCCACCACCAAGTACGACCGGCTGGTGGAGGCGTGCCGGGCCATCGGGGTCGACACCCCGGAGGACGACTACCCCCTGTGGACCGGACCGGGCGGGCCCGCGTGGGTGGTGCCGATGTTCCTGTTCTACGACTACAGCTGGACGCGGGTAGCGGGGCAGCCGCGGGCGGACGCCCTGGCAGGTGCGCGGGAGCGTCGCGTCGTGGCCTCGGACGAGTTCCTCATCGACCCCGCCCCCTACGGTGACGCGGTCGCCTGGTGTCGGGACCGTCTCGTGGGTACGACGACGCGGCTGGCTCGCCTCGATCCCGCGCACCCGACGGTGCTCGTCAACCACTGGCCGCTGCTCCGGGACCCCACCCGGGTCCTGCGGCACCCGGACTTCGCGCTGTGGTGCGGGACAGATCAGACGGCAGACTGGCACCGCCGGTACCGCGCCACCGCGTGCGTCTACGGTCACCTGCACATCCCGCGGACCACGGTCCACGACGGCGTGCGCTTCGAGGAGGTCTCCCTGGGTTATCCGAGGGAGTGGAACGGGCGTGGGCGGCCGGATCCGCTCACCCGTCAGATCCTCCCGGCGCCGGACGGTCCGCAGGTCCAGTGGGTCCGCGGCGACGGTGGGATGCCGAGGATCGCCCGGCCCGCCGACACCGGCCCCTACCTGGAGGACGAACGGTGATCGACGACCTGTTCCCGACCGACGTGGTGGGGGTGACCGACGCCGAGCTGGGCCTGGACGACGCGGCGCTGTTGGCGTCGCTGTACCCGGTGGAGGTCGAGCAGATCGGGGCCGCCGTCGAGCGGCGCCGGATCGACTTCGCGGGCGCGCGTGCGTGTGCCCGGGAGGCCATGTCGAGGCTCGGCGTCCCCGCCGGCCCCGTCCTGCGCGGGGGTCGGGGCATGCCGGTGTGGCCGCCGGGCCTGGTGGGCACGCTCACGCACACCGAGGGGCTGCGGGCCGCCGCGTTGGCGCCGACCGCCCGGGTCCGGTCGCTCGGGCTGGACGTGGAACGCCACGCACCGCTGGCCGCGGGCGTCCTCGAGGCCGTCTCCCTGCCCGAGGAGGCGGCGTGGGTGCGTGCGGCACGCGCCGAGGTCGCGGACGTCGCCTGGGATGCGCTGCTGTTCACGGCGAAGGAGGCCACCTACAAGGCGTGGTTCCCGCTCACCCACCGGTGGTTGGGGTTCGGTGACGCACACATCACCCTGGTCCCGGACGGCGACGACGACGAGGTGGTCACCGGCACGCTGCGATCGCGGATCCTCATCGACGGCCATGCCGTGGACGGGGGGCCCGATCTGGTCGAGTTCCGGGGCCGCTGGGCCGTCCGGGACGGGTACGTGGCCTCGGCGATCGTGCTGCGACCCGCCGGGGTCGCTAGCGTGGGCCCGTGACGCCGCGCAGACCCGACCCCCGCCCCGCTCCCGACCCCGGCCTGGTGGTCGTCGACAAGCCGGGGGGGATGAGCAGCCACGACGTCGTCGGACGGCTCCGACGCTACTTCGGTACCCGCAAGGTCGGCCACGCCGGAACGCTCGACCCGATGGCCACCGGGGTGCTCGTGGTGGGCATCGAACGCGCCACCAAGATGCTCGGACTGTTGGCACTGGAGACCAAGTCCTACGAGGCCACCATCCGTCTCGGCCAGACCACGACCACCGACGACGCCGAGGGGGAGACCACCTCGACCACCGACGCCTCCGCCGTGACCGACGAGGCGATCGACGCGGCCGTCGCGGCGCTGACCGGGGAGATCGACCAGGTCCCGTCCGCGGTGAGCGCGATCAAGGTGGACGGGAGGCGGGCCTACGACCGGGTGCGGGCGGGGGAGGAGGTCGAGCTCCGGTCACGGCGGGTCACCGTCGCCCGGTTCGACGTGCTCGAGCGGGCCCGCTCCGGTGCGGTGATCGACCTCGTCGTCGTCGTCGACTGTTCCACCGGAACCTACATCCGCGCCCTCGCCCGGGACCTCGGCTCCGCCCTCGGGGTCGGCGGTCACCTCACGGCGCTGCGCCGCACCCACGTCGGGCCGTTCGGTCTCGACGTGGCACGGACCCTCGACCAGCTGGAGACCGATCCGACACTGTCGCTGGACCTCGACTCCGCCGCGCTGACCGCGTTCCCCCGACGCGACATCGACGTCGACGAGGCGGAGGGACTGCGCCACGGCCGATGGCTCGAGGCCCGCGGTGACGCCGGGGTCGTCGCCGCCGTCGGCCCGGACGGCCGGGTGGCGGCGCTGGTGTCGGAATCGGGGCGGCGTGCCGCTCCGGTCGTGGTCATGCGCCCGGCGGGCCTGTGAACGCCGCGCGTAAGGTGGTCGCCGTGCAATTGTGGCGGACGTTCGACGAGATCGTGATCCCCGACGGCGGGACCTCCGTCGCCCTCGGCGTGTTCGACGGGCTCCACCGGGGTCATCGGAGCCTGGTGGACCGCGCCGTCGGCCACGGCCGGGACCTGGGCGCGAGTCCCGTCCTCGTGACGTTCGACCCCCACCCCGTCGAGGTCGTCAGGCCGGGGACCCACCCGTCGGTCCTCACCCCCCTCGAGCGGCGTGCCGAGCTCGCGGGCGGGTTCGGGATCGACGCCGTGTTCGCGTTGCCGTTCGACCGCGAGATGGCGTCGTGGGAGCCCGACGAGTTCGTGGACCGGGTCCTCGTCCGCGGCCTGCGGGCCCGCGCGGTCACCGTGGGGCGGAACTTCACGTTCGGTCGACGCGCGGCCGGTACCCCGGAGACCCTGCGCGAGCTGTGCGCCGAACGCGGCATCGTCTGCGAGATCGTCGACCTGCTCGAGGCCGGGGGAGAGACCGTCTCCTCCAGCCGTATCCGCCGCTTGCTGTCCGAGGCCGACGTGGCCGGCGCCGCCGAGGTCCTCGGCCGACCGCACCGCGTCTCGGGCGTCGTGGTCCACGGTGCCGGCCGCGGGGGGCGGGACCTGGGGTACCCGACCGCCAACCTCGACCTTCCCGAGTACACCGCCGTGCCCGTCGACGGCGTGTACGCCGGGTGGTTCACCGTGCTCGACGACGGCCCCGTCGACGGCACGATCGTCCCGGGACGGCGCTACCCGTCCGCGATCTCCGTCGGCACCAACCCGACGTTCGGGGACTCCGCCCGCAGCGTCGAGGCGTTCGTCCTGGACGAGTCGGCCGACCTGTACGGACGACTGGCGGCGGTCGACTTCGTCGACCACGTCCGCGACATGGTGAAGTTCGCCTCCGTCGACGAGCTGCTCGTGGCCATGGACCGCGACGTCACCACGACCCGGACCGTGCTCGGGGCGGACGCCGACCGGCCGTGACCTCGGATTGGGCCGACACGTCCGTGGACTGGTAACGTCTCCCGTCGGCCCTCCTGTGGTCCGCGGCGGCGGGGCCCAACATTCACGCGGACTGGAACAACCAGGAGTCACCATGGCGCTGAGCACCGAAGACAAGAAGGCCGTCCTGGCCGAGTACGGCCTCCACGAGACCGACACCGGCTCGCCCGAGGCCCAGATCGCCATGCTCACCAAGCGGATCTCCCAGCTCACCGAGCACCTCAAGACCCACCAGCACGACCACCACTCGCGGCGCGGCCTGCTCCTCATGGTCGGCCGTCGGCGTCGTCTGCTCAAGTACATCGCCAAGACCGACATCGCGCGCTACCGCTCGCTGATCGAGCGTCTCGGCCTGCGTCGCTGACGCACGACGACCACCGCGTCACCGACCCCGCCCGGTCCATCCGGGCGGGGTCGGCGCATTTCCGCGAACCGGGCCGCCGGGTGTCGGGGGCGTCACCCGCGCGCGCCCGGTGACCCGGACGGTTTTCCCTGATAGCCTCGGTGGAGCCGGTGCACACGTGCCGGGGTGGTCGACAGGTCCGATTGACGGTCCTCGGTAGTGGCCGCCGGAACCCGACGCCCGGGAGCATCAGCATCCGTGGCACGCGTTCCGGCCGCTTCGATCGAAGACCGAGGTCGAACCGGGACCCCCTGACGTGACGCCCGGTGGCCCCGGCGGGACGACTCCGCCGTGCGGCCCATGCACCCGACACGACAGGAAACACATGCCACAGATCACGGCCGTCGAGGTCGAAGACGGGGTCTTCGAGACCGTCGCGACCATCGACAACGGCGACTTCGGTCGCCGCGAGCTCCGCTTCGAGACCGGCCGGCTGGCCAAGCAGGCCGCCGGTGCGGTCGTCGCCTACCTCGACGACGACACCATGCTGCTGTCCGCCACCACGGCGGGCAAGCACCCCAAGGAGCACTTCGACTTCTTCCCCCTGACGGTGGACGTCGAGGAGCGGATGTACGCCGCGGGACGGATCCCCGGTTCGTTCTTCCGCCGCGAGGGGCGTCCCAGCACGGACGCCATCCTCACCTGCCGGCTCATCGACCGGCCGCTCCGCCCCACCTTCGCGGACGGGGTCCGCAACGAGGTCCAGGTCGTCGTGACCGTCATGAGCCTCGACCCCAAGGACCTGTACGACGTGGTGGCCATCAACGCCGCCTCCGCCTCCACCCAGCTGTCCGGCCTGCCCTTCTCGGGTCCGGTCGGCGGCGTGCGCGTCGCGCTCATCCCGACGTCGGCCGACCCGGCCGGCCAGTGGGTCGCCTTCCCGACCGTCGAGCAGCTCGACGACGCCGTGTTCGACATGGTCGTCGCCGGCCGTGTCGTCGGCTCCGGTGACACCGCAGATGTCGCGATCATGATGGTCGAGGCCGAGGCCACCGACGACGTGATCGAGAAGGTCGCCGGGGGCGCGCAGGCCCCCACCGAGGACGTCGTGGCCCGGGGGCTCGAAGCCGCCAAGCCGTTCATCGCCGAGCTGTGCGCCGCACAGCAGGCACTGGCCGACGCCGCGCCCGGCACGCCGCGGGAGTTCCCGCTGTTCCCGCCGTACGCCGACGACGTCTACGCCGCCGTCGCCGAGATCGCCGAGACCAAGCTCGCCGAGATCATGCAGATCGCCGACAAGCAGGATCGCGACGTCGCGACCGACGAGCTCAAGGCGACCGTCCTCGAGCAGCTCACCGAGCGGTTCTCCGACCGCCTCGGCCAGGTGGGGGCCGCGTTCAAGTCGCTGACCAAGAAGGTCGTGCGCCAGCGCATCCTCACCGACCACTTCCGGATCGACGGTCGTGGCACGCGGGACATCCGCGCGCTGTCCGCCGAGGTCGAGGTCATCCCGCGCGCCCACGGCTCGGCGCTGTTCGAGCGCGGTGAGACCCAGATCCTCGGCGTGACCACGCTCGACATGGTCAAGATGGCCCAGCAGATCGACTCGCTCGGGCCCGAGACCAGCAAGCGCTACATGCACCACTACAACTTCCCGCCGTACTCCACCGGTGAGACCGGTCGCGTGGGGTCGCCCAAGCGTCGCGAGATCGGCCACGGCGCGCTCGCCGAGCGCGCGCTCATGCCGGTCCTGCCGAGCGTCGAGGAGTTCCCCTACGCGATCCGCCAGGTCTCCGAGGCGCTCAGCTCCAACGGGTCCACCTCCATGGGCTCCGTCTGCGCCTCGACGCTGTCGCTGCTCAACGCGGGTGTGCCGCTCAAGGCCCCCGTCGCGGGTATCGCGATGGGCCTGGTCTCCGACGAGATCACGAACGAGGCCGGTGAGTCGGAACGACGTTTTGTCGCGCTGACGGACATCCTCGGGGCCGAGGACGCGTTCGGCGACATGGACTTCAAGGTCGCCGGCACGGGCATGTTCGTCACCGCGCTGCAGCTCGACACCAAGCTGGACGGCATCCCGTCCGAGGTGCTGGCCGGCGCGCTGACCCAGGCCCGCGAGGCCCGGCTCACCATCCTCGACGTGATGGCCGAGGCGATCGACGAGCCCGACGAGCTCAGCCCGTTCGCACCCCGCATCATCGCGATCAAGGTCCCCGTCGACAAGATCGGCGAGGTCATCGGGCCCAAGGGCAAGATGATCAACTCGATCACCGAGGAGACCGGCGCGTCCGTCTCGATCGAGGACGACGGCACCGTGTACATCGGGGCCACCGACGGCGAGTCGGCCCAGGCCGCGATCGACAAGATCAACGCCATCGCCAACCCGCAGCTGCCCAAGGTCGGGGAGCGCTTCCTCGGCACGGTCGTGAAGACCGCCCCGTTCGGCGCCTTCCTCTCGCTGCTGCCGGGCCGCGACGGTCTGGTCCACATCTCCAAGCTGGGCCAGGGCAAGCGCGTCGGCAAGGTCGAGGACGTGGTCAACGTCGGCGACAAGATGCAGGTGGAGATCGCCGACATCGACAACCGCGGCAAGATCAGTCTCGTCCCGGTCGGTGACGACTCGGACGGCGGAGCCGACGCGGACTCCGGCACCGACGACTGAGACCCCGCCGGTCCGCCACCCACGGCGCCCGGCACCCCACGAGGCACGCACCCCGCGCGCGGGGTGCGTGCCTCGTTCGTCGACAGAAGGGAGGGACCGTGAACCCGACGATCCGCGTGGACCGGTCGATCCCGGGCGTGCGTGTGGTGACCGAGGACCTACCGTGGTGCCACACCGCGGCGGTCGGGGTCTGGATAGGGTCCGGTTCCGCGGACGAGGGCCCCGGGGAACACGGCGCCGCGCACTTCCTGGAGCACGTCCTGTTCAAGCGCACCAGCTCGGCGTCCGGTCTGGAGTTGTCCCAGCGTATCGACCTGCTGGGTGGTGACCTCAACGCCTTCACGGGACGCGAGCACACCTGCTATCACGTCCACGTCCCCGCCGAGGGGCTGGACACCGCGGTGGACGTCCTGGTGGACGTCGTCGCCAACGGGTCCTGTGACCCCGCCGACGTCGAGATCGAGCGTGACGTCGTGCTCGACGAGCTCGCCGGCCGTGCGGACGACCCGGAGGACCTCGCCTGCGAACTGGTCGCCACCGCGGCCCTCGGTAGCGACCCGCTCGCCCGCCCGATCATCGGGACCGAGGAGTCGGTGGAAGCACTGGACGCCGAGACCCTACGGGCATTCCACCGACGCATGCTCGGTGCCGGCGACGTCGTGGTCGCGGCGGCCGGGCGTCTCGATCACGACGCCCTCGTGCGCCGGATCGCCGCCGGGCCACTGGCGGCGGCGGTGTCCCGCAACGGGACGTCGCGGGACGGCGCCGATCTCGGCGCCGGGACCGGCGGTGGCGACACCGGGCCGGGCGCGGGGGCCCCCGGGTGGGCGGCGACGTCCGTGCTCACCGGTGAGGACGACGACTCCGAACAGGCGTTGATCGCCCTCGCCCGCAGAACCCCGGCCCGGGATCACCGGGACCGGGCCGCGGCGCAGGTCGGCACCGCGGTTCTCGGCGGGGGACTGAGCTCCCGGTTGTTCCAACGCATCCGCGAGGAACTCGGTCTGGCGTACACGGTCTATGCGGGCATGGACCAGTTCCGGCCGACCGGTCTGCTCACGGTGGTGGCCGGCGCCCCGGTCGACCGTGTGGACGCACTGTGCGACGAGGTGGGCGAGGTCGTGTCCGGGATGCTGGCCGCGCCGCCCGCCGCCGACGAGGTGGGTCGGGCGATCGGCCACCTCACGGGGTCGATCAGGCTCGGGTTGGACGATCCACTCTCCCGCATGACGCGGATCGGTCGACACCTCCTGGACCGCGACACGGTGGTCCCCGTCGAGGAATCGGTGGCCAGGCTCCGTCGGGTCACCCGCGACGAGGTCGCCGCCTACTGGACCGACGAGTCCGCCCCGTGGTGTCTGGCGGCGGTCGGCCCCGGGATGCCCGGCGACGGCGCGGCTGGACTGCTCGGGCGCGTCGGCGGATAGGCTGGACGGGCTCGACGAGGACCACGTGAGGAGACGATGACGGTGACGAAGGTCGGAGTGCTCGGCGCACGCGGCAAGGTGGGGACGGCGATCTGTGAGGCCGTCCGTGACGCGGAGGACCTCGAACTCGTCGCGGAGGTCGACCAGGGCGATCCGCTGGACGCGCTCGTCGACTCCGGTGCCGAGGTGGTGGTGGACTTCACCCACCCGGACGTGGTGATGGACAACCTCGAGTACTGCGTGGCCAACGGCATACACGCGGTGGTCGGCACCACCGGGTTCACCGAGGACCGTCTCACCACCCTCAGGGGGTGGCTGGAGGACAGTCCCGGGACCGGTGTACTGGTCGCGCCGAACTTCGCCATCGGCGCCATTCTGATGATGCGGTTCGCGGTCCAGGCCGCGAAGTACTTCCCGTCCGCCGAGATCGTCGAGCTGCATCATCCCAACAAGGCCGACGCGCCGTCGGGGACGGCCCACCGCACCGCCGCCATGATGGCGGCGGCTCGCCGGGAGGCGGGGCTCGGGCCGTCGCCCGATGCCACGTCCACGGAACTCGACGGGGCCCGCGGCGCCGACGTCGACGGGATCCGCGTGCACTCGGTGCGACTGTCGGGCCTCGTCGCCCACCAAGAGGTGCTGCTCGGGACGCAGGGGGAGACCCTCACCCTCCGGCACGACTCGCTGGACCGCACCTCGTTCGCGCCCGGGGTGCTTCTGGGGGTCCGCTCGATCGCCGGGGCCCCGGGCCTGACCGTCGGGCTCGACTCCTTCATGGACCTCTAGGACCACCGCCGTGGAGCGCATCGTCAAGCCCCTGGTCATGGCCCTCACGGCGCTGGGCCTGGTCGTGGCCTTCGGGTACCTGCTGTACCTCGGCTGGTCGATGGTCAGCGCCTCCGACTATCTGGCCGTGCGCGGGCTCGGGGCGGGGATCATCCTGCTCACCGGCGTCGGCGCCTGGGCGACCTGGGCCATCGTCCGCAACGGTCTCGAACTCCAGAGGATCTCGGCCGCCGCCGCGGCGGAAGGGATCGAGCTCGATGTCGCGGACATGGAGCGACGCCCCTCCGGTCGGCTCCAGCATGACGCGGCGGACGCGCTGTTCGACCGGGTCAGCGCCGAGTACCAGGCCGCCCCCGATGACTGGCGGACGACCTACCGGCTGGCGCGGGCCTACGACCACGCCGGCGACCGCGTCCGCGCCCGGGAGGTAATGAAGGCCGCCATCGGGCTGCGCGAGACGGAACTCACCTCGGGGAAGGGGCTGGGATGAGCACGGTACTGGTCGTGCACCACGCCCCGTCACCACGCCTGCGACGCATTCTCGAAGCACTCGTCACCGGTCTCGACCATCCCGAACTCGAAGGGATCGCGGTCGAGTCCGTCCCCGCGTTGGCCACCACCGACGACCACGTCCTGCGTGCCGACGGCTATGTCCTGCTCACCCCGGCCAATTTCGGGTACATGTCCGGCGCGCTCAAGCATTTCTTCGACCGCACCTACTACACCTGCGAAGGAGCGGTGGCAGGCCGGCCGTACGCCCTGTGCGTACACGGGGACAACGACACCGCGGGAGCGGTCACCTCGGTCGAACGGATCGCCACCGGCTGGGGACTGCAGGCCGTCGCCCCCGCAGTCCAGTTGACCGGCGAACCCGGACGCCAGGATCTCGACACCGCCGCCGAGGTCGCGGCCACCGTCGCCGCACATCTGCTCGGCTGAACCGCCGGGCACATCATCGAAGGAGTCAAGCGATGTCCGAGCTCGTCCGCCGGCAGGTCCGCCTGGTCGCGCACACCGAGTTCATCCCGCCCGACGAGGTCGAGTGGGAGACGGACGCCGAGGGCGGATCCGCGCTGGCCGAGTTCGCGGGGCGGGCCTGCTACCAGAGCTGGGAGAAACCGAATCCGCGCACCGCGACCAACGCCGGGTATCTGCGGCACATCCTCGAGGTCGGGCACCTGTCGGTATTCGAGCACGCGAGTGTGTCGTTCTACATCACCGGGATCTCCCGCTCGTGCACCCACGAACTGATCCGGCACCGCCACTTCTCCTACAGCCAGTTGTCCCAGCGCTTCGTCCCCGAGCACGACTCGAAGGTGGTGCCCCCACCGGCGATAGCGGACGATCCCGAGCTCGTCGAGATCTTCCGGCGCGCGACCGACGCCTCCCGTGACGCCTACGCGGAGATGCTGGCGAAGCTCGAGGACAGGTTCGCGGACGTGCCCAACCCCATGCTGCGGCACAAGCAGGCCCGGCAGGCCGCCCGCTCCGTGCTACCGAACGCCACCGAGACCCGGATCGTCGTGACGGGGAACTACCGCTCGTGGCGCCACTTCATCGGCATGCGCGCCACCGAGCACGCCGACACCGAGATCCGGGGCCTGGCGATCGACGTACTCCGTCGTCTCCGCGAGGCGGCGCCGGCAGTGTTCTCGGACTTCGAGATCGCCACGCTGGAGGACGGCTCGGAGATCGCGGTCAGCCCCTACGTTCTCGAGGGATGACGACGCCCCCAGGGTGGGAATCGGGGTCTGCCGGGTACTGCGGGTAGTCTGGGAGACCATGACACACGTGACCACCGGGGGCCCTGTCGGCCGGCAAGCGCCGACCGACCGTGGCCCGGCCCCCGCCGATACAGGGCGCCCCGCGCCGTTCGGCACGGTCGTCACGGCGATGGTGACCCCGTTCGGGTCCGACGGTTATGTCGATCTGAAGGCCGTCGCACGTGTCGCGCGACATCTCGTGGACTCGGGGTGCGACGGTCTCGTCGTCTCCGGCACCACGGGGGAATCGCCCACCACCACCGACGCGGAGAAGATCGCGGTCCTCGAGACCGTCCTCGCCGAAGTGGGGGACCGGGCGACGATCGTCGCGGGTGTCGGTACGTACGACACCGCGCACTCGGTACACGCGGCCAGGCAGGCCGCTGCCTCCGGGGCGCACGGACTGCTCGTGGTGACGCCGTACTACTCGAAGCCCACCCAAGCAGGTCTGGACGTCCACTTCCGGACGATCGCCGACGCGACCGACCGGCCCGTGATGCTCTACGACATCCCGCCGAGATCGGTGGTCCCCATCCAGGCGGACACCCTGATCGGTCTGTCCGACCACCCGAACATCGTGGCGGTCAAGGACGCGAAGGGCGACTTCCACGACGCCGTCACCGTCATGTCCCACTGCGACCTCGTCTACTACTCGGGGGACGACCAACTCAACCTCCCGTGGCTGGCCGTCGGAGCGACCGGGTTCGTCAGTGTGATCGGCCATGTAGCCGCATCACGGCTGGTCGACCTGCGCCGTGCGTACCTGAGTGGCGACATCGAGACGGCACGACGTATCAACCTCGGGCTCCTCCCTCTCTTCGACGCCCAGCGGGCGCTCGGAGGTGTGTCGATGTCCAAAGCAGCACTAGAACTTCTCGGGGTCCCGGCCGGTGTGCCGCGACTCCCGCAGTTACCACCAACCGACGAGCAGCGAGACGCCCTCGCGGCGCTGCTGCACAGAGCAGGAGTCACCAGATGACGGAAAGTACCTCCACCGGCCGCGGACGCGGCCGCACCCGACGTGCCGCAGGACGGCCCTCGGGAGAGCCGGCGGCCACGGCCGCCGTGCAGTTCACCGAGCCCACCCCGGTAGCCGACGCCCCCGCCGCAGACGCGGGGCAGGGACGCTCCGATCGGACCAAGGGTAGGCAGGACCAGCCCCAGCAGGGTAGGAACCAGCAGGGCGACGGCCCGAAGGACAGCGGCCCGAAGGACAGCGGCCCGAAGGACAGCGGCCAGAAAGACAGCGGCCAGAAGGACTCGCCCAAGGGCGGATCGCGTGGCCGGGGCAGGGGTTCGTCCTCGGGAGCCAAGGGCGGATCGTCGGGCGGCGACCAGAACGGCGGCCAGAACTCGGGCGGCCAGAAGGGCGGCCGTGGTCGCAGCGGACGCGGCCGGGGTCGCGGCGACACCTCCACCGCCGAGTTCGGTGGCGTGAAGACCATGCAGGGCGGCGACATGACCGTCCGCCTGCCCAGCCCGCCCAAGCCCCGCAAGGGTGCGCTGCGCATGGTGGCGCTCGGCGGCGTCACGGAGATCGGCCGCAACATGATGACCTTCGAGTACGACTCGAAGCTGCTCATCGTCGACTGCGGCGTCCTCTTCCCGAGCTCGACCGAGCCCGGCGTCGACCTCATCCTCCCGGACTTCGGCCACATCGAGGATCGTCTGGACCAGGTCGAGGCGCTCGTGCTGACCCACGCCCACGAGGACCACATCGGGGCGATCCCGTTCCTGCTCAAGCTGCGCCCGGACATCCCGGTCATCGGATCGCGGTTCACGCTCGCACTGGTCGCCGCGAAGTGCCGCGAGCATCGCATCAAGCCGGTCTTCCGCGAGGTCGACGAGTCCAGCGTGAGCACCCTGGGCAAGTTCGAGGTGCGCTACTTCGACGTCAACCACTCGATCCCCGAGTGCCTCGGCCTGGTCATCCGCGCCGGTGGCCAGTCGGTGATGATGACGGGTGACATCAAGCTCGACCAGCTGCCCACGGACAAGCGCCCCACCGACCTGCCCAAGATGGGGCGATTCGGTGACGAGGGCATCGACCTGCTGCTGATGGATTCGACCAACGCCACCACTCCGGGCGTCAGTCGTTCGGAGTCGGAGATCGGTCCCGCGCTCCAGCGGCTCATCTCCGACGCGCGTCAGCTCGTCGTGGTGGCCTGCTTCGCCTCCAACGTCTACCGCGTCCAGTCCGTCATCGCGGCCGCCGCCGCGAGCGGTCGCAAGGTCGCGCTCACCGGTCGGTCGATGATCCGGAACATGGAGATCGCCCTCGAGATGGGCCTGCTCACCGATCCGAACAAGGTGATCGTGGACATGGACACGGCCGCCAAGCTCCCCTCGGAGAAGGTCGTCGTCATGACGACCGGTACCCAGGGTGAGTCCATGGCGGGGCTCTCCCGGATGGCGCGTCGTGAGCACCGGCAGATCAACCTCTCCGAGGGCGACACCGTGCTGTTCTCCTCGTCGATCGTCCCGGGCAACGAGGAGCCCGTCTTCAGCGTGCAGAACAGCCTGTCCCAGATGGGCGTGAACGTGGTGACCAGCCGCGAGGCCAACATCCACGTCTCCGGCCACGGGGACGCGGGCGAGCTGCTCTTCGTCTACAACGCCGTACGGCCGAAGAACGCCATGCCGGTGCACGGTGAGTGGCGGCACCTGCGCGCCAACAAGGCGCTGGCGATCGCCACCGGGGTACCGGAGGAGAACGTCGTCCTGGCGCAGAACGGCGTCGTGGTCGACCTCGTCGACGGCAAGGCGTCCGTGGTCGGTCAGATCCCGGTGGGCAACCTGTACGTCGACGGCCTGTCCACCGGTGACGTCGGCGACACGGTCCTCGCGGACCGCACCGCCCTCGGCGAGGACGGCTTCATCGTCGCGACCGTCGTGGTGGACCCGCGTACGGGCCGGCCGGTGAGCAAGCCCCAGATCATCGGTAAGGGCTTCACCGACGAGCCGGGTGCACTCGACCCGGTCGTGGAGCTCGTGGAGAACGCCCTGTGGGACCTGGCCGGCGAGGGCGAGACCGATCCGTACCGTCTCGCCCAGGCCGTGCGGCGCGTGGTCGGCCGGTGGGTGTCGGACAAGTGGCGCCGCAAGCCCATGATCGTGCCCACCGTCATCACCTCCGCCGTCGCGCAGGTCTGAGTCCGGTGAGTCCCAGCCGTCCGACCCTCGCGCAACGGGAACGCAGCGCTCTCGTGGAGAGCATGCGTGCCACCGGGCCCGACGCCCCGACGCTGTGCGAGGGCTGGACGACCAGGGACCTGGCCGCCCACCTCGTCGTGCGGGAGTACCGCCCGGACGCCGCGGCGGGAATCGTCGTCCCCGCCCTCGCGGACCGCATGGAGCACCTGCGCCTGCGGGAGGCCGAACGCCCGTGGGAGGACCTGCTCGACACGATCGCCGGAGGAGCTCCCTGGTACTCACCGCTGCGCTACGCGGACCGGGTCGCGAACCTGGCCGAGTACCTCGTCCACCACGAGGACGTGCGCAGGGGGCGCCCCGGGTGGGTGTCCCGCGAGTTCGAGGTGGATGACCTCGAACGGGTCTGGTCCCTCGCCACGACCGTGGCGAAGACCTTCCTGCGCAAGGTCGGCGCCCGAGTGGACATCCGGACCCCGGTTCACGTGGGATCGACCACGATCGCGTCGGTCTCGACGGGCGCGGCGCTCGCCCCGCTGGTGAGCATCACGGCGGATCCCGTCGAGTTCCTCCTGTGGACGTTCGGTCGCGACGAGGTCGAGATCGACATCTCCGGTGCCCAGCGGGGGATCGACGCGCTCGAAGCCGTCCCACGCGGCATCTGAACCACCCCGCCCCCGTGTGGCTGCTGTTACCAGTGGTGCTCCAGACGATAGAGTGACGGCCATGGCATCCAGCTCGAGCACGCGCTCCACCCGTGCCCCCGGCGGCCGACGTCCGGCTTCGACCTCGGGAGCACAGCGATCGACCAAACCCGCCCCGTCGTCGTCGCGGGGTGGCGGTTCCCGTCGCGGTGCGGTCGTCTCGACCCCCAAAAAGGAGACCCGCAGCGGTCCTCGTACCGCCGTCCCGGCGCCGGAACGCACCACGGGTGCGTTCGGTGCCGTGGGGCGTGGGCTGCGCGGAGGGTGGTCCGCGATGGCGAAGGGTGTCGGCCACGGGGTCCGTGGCCTCGGGGGTGGGGACGACGACGACAAGGTGGTCCCGCCGCACCGCCGTGACGGTCTCGGCCTGATCCTCATCGGCGTGGCGATCGTGTTCGTCGGCGCCGTGTGGTTCGGCGCGGCCGGCCCGATCGGCCACTGGATCGACACCGGGATCCGGACGGTGGTCGGTACCCCCGGTGCCCTCCTGCCGCTCCTGCTGGGCGGATGGGGCGTGCTCGTCATGGCCCGCGAACCCCGTCCCGACGTGCACTCGCGCTGGCTGGTCGGAACGACCGTCGCCGCCCTCGGTGTGCTCGGACTGTGGCACCTGGGGTCCGGCTCGCCGACCGATCCCGACGGGGTGCGGTCCGGCGCCGGGGTGCTCGGCCGGATCGTCGGTGGAACGCTCGAAGCCGGCTTGTCCGTCTTCGTCGCGGTACCGCTCCTCGTGCTGCTCGTCGCGTTCGGGATCCTGGTGATGGTGGGGCGGCCCGCGCGCGAGATCCCCGGGATCGTCCGCGGGTTCTTCGGCTGGGACGGCAGCGGCGACATCGTCGACCACGACTACGTCGATTCCGACGAGGACTGGGACGACGAGATGACCACGGCGTACCCGATCGCGGAGACGACGCGGGTGTCCGAGACCGAGCGCTCGGCGACGCGGCGCAGCTCCCGCCGCCGGATCGCCGCGTGGTCCGATACCCCCACGGCGGGCGAGACGGTCGAGATGCCCCGCGCCTCGCGGCCATCCGCCGAGCCCGAGGCGGCACCGGAGGTCGCCGACCTCCCCCCGGAGGAACCGGCCCGGGCCCCGGCACGCCCGAAGCGCACCCCCCGCAGGACCGAGGTCCTGCCCGCGGGCGGCGACGCCGACGAGGCCCCCGCCGGCCCGCCGGCCTCGGCCACCCCGTCCTCGCCGGCCACCGCGCCCGGACGTGCCGCCTCGACACCGTCGGTGGACACCTCCGCGGTCCCGCAGACCAACGTCCCGTCCACCCACACCGCCTCCGAGAGCGACGCGGAGCGGCTCGACTCCCAGACCCAGCTGCTGAACGGCGTGGACTACGCCCTGCCGCCCGTCAGCCTGCTCACGGCCGGTGACCCGCCCAAGGCGCGCAGCGAGTCCAACGACCAGATGATCGAGGCCATCCAGGGCGTCCTGGAGCAGTTCAAGATCGACGCGGCCGTCACCGGCTTCACCCGCGGCCCGACGGTCACCCGGTACGAGGTCGAACTGGGTCCCGGCGTGAAGGTCGAGAAGATCACCGCCCTGCACCGCAACATCGCCTACGCGGTCGCCACGGACAACGTGCGGCTGCTGGCACCGATCCCCGGCAAGTCCGCGGTCGGCATCGAGGTGCCCAACCTCGACCGCGAACTGGTGCGGCTGGCGGACGTGCTGACCGACCCCAAGACCGCCAGCAAGCACAATCCGATGCTCATCGGACTGGGCAAGGACATCGAGGGCGACTTCGTCACCGCCGACCTGGCCAAGATGCCGCACCTCCTGGTGGCCGGCTCCACCGGCTCGGGTAAGTCGAGCTTCGTCAACTCGATGCTCGTGTCCCTGCTCACGCGGGCCACTCCGGACGAGGTCCGCCTCATCCTCGTCGACCCCAAGATGGTGGAGCTCACGCCGTACGAGGGCATCCCGCACCTCATCACGCCGATCATCACGCAGCCCAAGAAGGCGGCCGCGGCGCTCGCGTGGCTCGTCGAGGAGATGGAGCAGCGCTATCAGGACATGAAGTCCACCCGCGTTCGCCACATCACCGACTTCAACGAGCGCGTGAAGTCGGGAGCCATCACGACGCCGCCCGGCAGCGAGCGCGTCTACCGGCCCTACCCGTACATCGTGGCGGTGGTCGACGAGCTGGCCGACCTCATGATGACCGCGCCCCGCGACATCGAGGACGCGATCGTCCGCATCACCCAGAAGGCCCGCGCCGCCGGCATCCACCTCGTCCTGGCCACGCAGCGGCCGTCCGTCGACGTGGTCACCGGCCTCATCAAGACCAACGTGCCGTCCCGCCTGGCGTTCGCCACGTCCTCGCTCACCGACTCCCGGGTCATCCTCGACCAGGCCGGGGCGGAGAAGCTCATCGGTATGGGCGACGGGCTCTTCATCCCGATGGGTGCCTCGCGTCCCATCCGTATGCAGGGTGCGTTCATCACCGACGAGGAGATCCACGAGGTCGTCGACTACGCCAAGAACCAGGCCGAGCCCGAGTACGACGAGTCCATCACCGCCGCCAAGGAGGACGGCAAGAAGGACATCGACGCCGACATCGGCGACGACCTCGACGACCTGCTCGCCGCCGTGGAGCTCGTGGTGTCCAGCCAGTTCGGCTCCACCTCGATGCTGCAGCGCAAGCTCCGGGTCGGCTTCGCCAAGGCCGGCCGCCTCATGGACCTGATGGAGTCGCGCGATATCGTCGGGCCCTCCGAGGGGTCCAAGGCACGCGACGTGCTGGTCAAGCCCGAGGAACTCGCCTCGGTGCTCTGGATGATCAAGGGCGGGACCCCGCCGGAGGAGGATTCGGACGACGAGCCGGCCGACCTCCGCGACCCGGCCGAGACCCCGGTGGGGTAGCGGCCGGGCGGGGTGTGCGTCAGGCGAGGGCGCCGAAAACCGGCTTCCACTCCCGGACCGAGATCTCCGAGACCATTCCGCGCAGGCAGTGGGGGTCATCGTCGACGAGCGATCGTGCGGCCTCGTCGTCGTCGGCCTCCACCACCAGCAACGCCCCGGATCCGTCGACGAACGGTCCCACGGACCGGACGGACCCGTCGTCGACGCGGGCGGACAGCCACTCGCGGTGGGCGGGCTTGTTGGACTCCCGCTCCTCGGTCTGGGCGTCGGAGTAGCGGTAGGTGACGGCGAAGAGCGGCATCGTGGATCTCCTGGGATCGGGGTCGGGGGTGCGTCGCGACCAAGGGTATTCCCGCCGTCCTCGCTAAGGTGAGGGGGTGACTGCTTCCACGCGCGAGAACAGGCGCCGGACCGACGAGGTCCCCGTCCTCAACATCGCCAACGTGCTCACGGTGGTGAGGATCCTCCTGGTCCCCGTCTTCGTGGTCCTGTTCTTCGTCGCCGGCGCCCAGGATCCCTGGTGGCGGGTGGGGGCGTTCGTCGTCTTCGCCGTGGCGATGTTCACCGATTACGTCGACGGTCACCTGGCCCGCAAGCTCGGGTTGGTCACCGACTTCGGCAAGATCGCCGACCCGATCGCCGACAAGGCGCTCATCGCCGCCGCGCTGATCTCGCTCTCACTGGTGGACGAGCTGTTCTGGTGGGTGACCGTGGTGATCCTGGTCCGCGAGGTCGGCATCACGCTGTGGCGCCTGTTCGGGGTGGACTACGTCGTGGCCGCGAGCAGGGGAGGCAAGCTCAAGACCGTCACACAGACGGTGGGCATGGGCATGCTCATCCTGCCGCTGCCGCAGTGGGTGTGGCCGGTGGAGTGGATCGTCGTCGGTGCGGCCGTGGTGCTCACCGTCTTCACCGGCATCGATTACCTGGTCAAGGCCCGCCGGGCCGCGCGCACCGCGGACTGACCCCCGTGGATCCCTCCGGCGCCGTGCCCCCGCCGGCGACCGCGGCCGTCACCGCCCTGCGGGACCGCGGATGGACCCTGGCCACGGCCGAGTCCCTCACGGCCGGGCTGCTCGCGGCCACCGTGGCCGAGGTGCCGGGCGCCAGTACGGTGCTACGCGGCGGGTTGATCGTCTACGCCACGGATCTCAAGCACGAACTCGCCGGGGTGCCGACCGAGGTCCTGGAGCGGCACGGGGCCGTGTCCGCGGAGACCGCCCGCGCACTCGCGCGCGGGGCTGCGCGGCGCTGTGGTGCCGATGTCGGCGTGGGCCTGACGGGGGTGGCGGGGCCCGAGCCCCAGGAGGGCAGGCCGGTGGGGACCGTCCACGTCGGCCTGACGGTTCCCGGGAGGGAGCCCTGGTCCGTGACGCTGGCGTTGAGCGGCGACCGGAGCCGTATCCGTACGGCGGCGTGCACGGCGGCGTTGGAGCTGGTCATCGCGGCGGCGACGGGGGAGGGGACCGGTGACGACGACGACGGGAACGAATCCGGGATGTGATGCGTTGTACCCCGTGATGCCGAACATCCAGATGACCACCCTGCCCAGACCGGACCAGCCCGGCGGTGCCCCTCTGCTACGCGAGACGCTCGGGACGGTCCTGCGCGGCCTGCGCGGGGAATCCGGTCGGACCCTGCGGGACGTGGCCGACGCCGCCCGTGTGAGCCCCGGGTACCTCTCGGAGATCGAGCGCGGCCGCAAGGAGGCCTCCAGCGAACTGCTGGCCTCCATCTCCGGGGCGCTCGACGTCTCCCTGGGCGAGATCCTCATCCGCGCCGCCCTCGAGGTCTCCCCTCCGGGCACGTTCACCGAGCCGGTGCTCGCGGCCTGACCGCGCGCCCGTCACGCCCGGTGGTCGCAACCGTGCGTTGTTCGGTACCGTTGAACAGACCCGTCGTCCGAATCGGCAGAAGGACACTACGCAGCGATGGCCAATCCGTTTACCAAGGCATGGCGCTACCTCATGGCGTTGTTCGATTCGAAGATCGACGAGAAGGCCGACCCCAAGGTCCAGATCCAGCAGGCGATCGCTGACGCGCAGCGTCAGCACCAGCAGCTCTCGCAGCAGGCTGCGGCGGTCATCGGCAACCAGCGCCAGCTGGAGATGAAGCTCAACCGGCAGCTCGCGGAGATCGAGAAGCTCCAGGGCTCCACCAGGCAGGCATTGCAGATGTCGGAGCAGGCGCGCCAGAAGGGTGACGCGGCCAAGGCCACCGAATACGAGAACGCCGCGGAGGCGTTCGCGGCCCAACTGGTCACGGCCGAGCAGAGTGTGGAAGACCTCAAGGGCCTGCACGACCAGTCGCTCCAGGCCGCCGCCCAGGCCAAGAAGGCCGTCGAGCAGAACGCGATGGTCCTCCAGCAGCGCGTGGCCGAGCGCACCAAGCTGCTCAGTCAGCTGGAGCAGGCCAAGATGCAGGAGCAGGTCAGCGCCTCCCTGCAGTCGATGTCGGAGCTGTCCTCGGGCGGCAACACCCCGAACCTCGATCAGGTCCGCGACAAGATCGAGCGTCGGTACGCCAACGCCCTGGGCTCGGCGGAACTCGCACAGAACTCGGTGCAGGGTCGCATGCTCGAGGTCGAGCAGGCCTCGACCCAGATGGCCGGCCACAGCCGCCTCGAGCAGATCCGCGCGTCGATGGCGGAGGGCGGCCAGCTCGGGTCCGGTACCGGCGCCACCGGCCAGCTCGGCCAGGGCCAGTCCGAGCCGGCGGCGCCGCCGCAGCAGCAGCAGGCGCAGACCGAACAGCAGTGATCTCGCGGCAACGGGCCGTCGGCGACCACGCCGGCGGCCCGTCGTCGTCCGTAGGGGAGGGCGAGACGTGACCCTGACCGAGTTCCGCGCACGCACCGTGGAGGCCTTCGGTGAACTCCGCGCCGACAGTCTGACCAGATCGCACCATCTGGCGGAGTGTGGCGGGAGGACCGCCCTCGAGGCGATCGACGCCGGCCTCCCCGTCAAGCGCGTGTGGTTGGCGTTGTGCGCCGAGTTCGAGGTACCCGAACAGCTGCACTAGCGCTCCGTCCACGGCGTGTCGGTCGACCTCGAACACCCGTTCGCCTACACTGGGTGGCACGTGATGACGGTTCGCCCCGTCCACAGGGCGCCCTTCCTCCACAGGAAAGCGGTCGCCGGGTTCGCGCGAGACGTTCGTGTCGTACCCGGCCCGTAACGTCCGCAACTGAATCACCACCCAGACCGATCGGCCGGACGCCGGGGGTCGCGCAGGAACGGAGAGCACCATGGCACCCAAGACCACCGCGAAGTCGGGGACCAAGACGGGCGTGGCCCAGAATCGCGAACAGGCGCTGGAACTGGCCCTCGCGCAGATCGACAAGGCCTACGGCAAGGGCTCGGTCATGCGGTTGGGTGACGACAACCGGCCGCCGGTCCAGGTCATCCCGACCGGGGCGCTGTCCCTCGACGTGGCACTGGGCGTGGGCGGCTTCCCCCGGGGACGCGTCGTGGAGATCTACGGGCCGGAGTCCTCGGGTAAGACCACGGTCGCGTTGCACGCCGTCGCCAACGCGCAGGCGGCCGGCGGGATCGCGGCGTTCATCGACGCGGAGCACGCCCTGGATCCGGAGTACGCCCGCAAGCTCGGCGTGGACACGGACAACCTCATCGTCTCCCAGCCGGACACGGGTGAGCAGGCCCTGGAGATCGCGGACATGCTGGTCCGCTCCGGTTCGATCGACATCCTGGTGATCGACTCCGTGGCGGCGCTCGTCCCGCGTGCCGAGATCGAGGGGGAGATGGGCGACAGCCACGTCGGCCTGCAGGCGCGACTCATGAGCCAGGCCCTGCGGAAGATGACGGGCGCGCTTCACAACACCGGCACCACCGCGATCTTCATCAACCAGCTGCGCGAGAAGATCGGCGTCATGTTCGGCTCGCCGGAGACCACCACCGGCGGTAAGGCGCTGAAGTTCTACGCGTCGGTGCGGTTGGACGTGCGCCGTATCGAGACGCTCAAGGACGGTGCCGACGCGGTCGGTAACCGCACCAAGTGCAAGGTCGTCAAGAACAAGGTCGCGCCGCCGTTCAAGATCGCGGAGTTCGACATCCTCTACGGCGAGGGGATCAGTCGCGAGGGCTCGCTCATCGACATGGGCGTGGACAACGGCTTCATCAAGAAGTCGGGGTCCTGGTTCACCTACGGACCGGACCAGTTGGGCCAGGGCAAGGAGAACGCCCGTCGGTACCTCAAGGAGAACCCGTCGGTGCGGGACGAGATCGAGCGCAAGATCCTGGACAAGCTCAATATCGGCGCGGGGGCGGAGATCGCCGAGATCGAGGCGGAGTCCGACGAGGACGCGCCGATCGACGTGGTGCCCGTCGAGTTCTGATGTCGGGCAGGGACACCCGCGGGCCCCGCGGCGCCGGGGCGCCCGGGGCGGAGGAACTCCGTACGGCGATCGCCGCAGTGGAGGCCAGGCCCTCCGGGTCCTCGGACCTGCCGCCCCTGGCCCCCGAAGCGCACGAGGCCGCGAACGCCGCGCTCCGACTACTGCGCTACCGGCCGCGCAGTGAGCACGAGTTGCGCGAGCGGCTGCTCGACAAGGAGTACGCCGCGGAGGCTGTCGACGAGGCGCTCGGCAGGGTCAGGGCGTGGGGACTGGTCGACGATGCCGACTTCGCCGAGGAGTGGGTACGTGGCCGTAGGAGACGCCGTGGCCGTTCGCGCGGCGCCCTCGAGCGCGAGCTGCGGGACAAGGGCGTGGCGGAGGCGCACATCGCCCGGGCTGTCGGCGAGATCGACGAGTCGGATGACCGTCGGCAGGCCGCCGAACTGGTACGCGGTCGGCTGGATCGCCGGCCGCGCGCCGCACTGTCCGGGCCGGACGTGCAGGGCGAGCGGCGCAGGCTCATCGCCTTCCTGGCCCGGCGGGGTTATCCGACGGGGTTGGCGGTGAAAGTCGTGGACGCCGAATTGGCGGCCCACGCATCGCCCTGAGTACCCTGGCCTGCGTGGATACTCTCGTGACCGACCTGCAGGCGGCGGCGCAGGAAGCGCATGCCGAGGGCGACGCCCGCCGGACCTACCAGGTTCGCACCTTCGGATGTCAGATGAACGTCCATGACTCCGAGCGTCTCGCCGGGGTCCTCGACGCCGCGGGGTACGTGCCCTTCGAGGGCGACGCCGACCCGGCCGGAGGTCACCTTCCCGATCTGGTCGTGTTCAACACCTGCGCGGTCCGGGAGAACGCCGACAACCGGCTCTACGGCACCCTCGGTCACCTGCGGCCGTGGAAGGACGCGAACCCCCGCCTGCAGATCGCCGTCGGGGGGTGCCTCGCGCAGAAGGACAAGGACGTCGTCGTCTCCCGCGCACCGTGGGTCGACGTCGTGTTCGGCACCCACAACCTCGGACACCTGCCGACGCTCCTCGACCGCTCCCGCCACAACGAGCGGGCCGAGGTGGAGATCGCCGACTCCCTGCAGCATTTCCCGTCGACCCTGCCGGCCACCCGCGAATCCTCATACGCCGGGTGGGTCTCGGTGTCCGTGGGATGCAACAACACCTGCACGTTCTGCATCGTTCCGTCCCTGCGCGGCAAGGAGGTCGATCGTCGGCCCGGCGAGGTCCTGGCCGAGGTGCAGGCGCTCGCCGACGAGGGCGTACTCGAGGTCACGCTGCTCGGCCAGAACGTCAACGCGTACGGGCGGTCCTTCCACGACCCCGACGAGCCCTCCGATAAGGGCGCCTTCGCCTCACTGCTGCGGGCGGCCGGCCGGGTCGAGGGGATCGAACGGATCCGCTTTACCTCGCCGCACCCGGCGGAGTTCACCGACGACGTGATCGACGCCATGGCCTCCACACCGACCGTCTGCCCGCAACTGCACATGCCGCTGCAGTCCGGGTCCGACCGCGTCCTGCGCGCCATGCGACGCTCCTACCGGTCCGAGCGCTTCCTCGGGATCATCGAGCGCGTCCGCGCGGCCATGCCGCACGCGGCCATCACCACCGACATCATCGTCGGGTTCCCCGGGGAGACCGAGGAGGACTTCCAGGCCACCCTCGACGTGGTCGAGAAGGCGCGGTTCTCCAGCGCGTTCACCTTCCAGTACTCGCCCCGCCCGGGGACCCCCGCGGCCACCATGGAGGACCAGATCCCCAAGGCCGTGGTCCAGGAACGCTACGAGCGGCTGATCGAGCTCCAGGAGCGCATCACGCTCGAGGAGAACCAGAAGCAGGTCGGGCGCGTCGTCGAGCTCCTCGTGACCGCCGACGAGGGCCGCAAGGACGCGGCCACCGCCCGGATGACGGGCCGGGCCCGCGACGGTCGGCTCGTACACTTCGCCCCCATCGGCGACCACGCCGACCGGGTGCGTCCGGGAGATGTGGTGACCACCCGGGTCACCGCCGCGGCCCCGCACCACCTGCTCGCCGATGACGGGGTGCTCAGCCACCGAGCAACCCGGGCCGGCGATCGTCACGAGGCGGGCCACAAGCCCGAGACCCCGCCCATCGGGGTCGGGCTCGGGCTTCCCACGCTCCGGCGCGACACCGTCAGCGCCCCAGTCACCACCGAGAAGGGATGCCCCACGTGAGCACCGACGAGCGCCCCGATCCGATCGCGGGGATCATGAAAGTCACCCGGAACGCGGAATCGGAGATGCGGGACCGTGACCGCGTCCTCGGGCGCACCCTCGTGATCGGGCGGGCCTACCTGGCGTCCGCCGTCCTCATCGTGCTGTTGGCCGTGGCCCTGGCCTTGCCGCACAGCGAGGGGGTGCGGGGCCTCGACGTCCTGTTCTTCACCGACGTGGCGCGTGAGCAGTACACGACCCTGCCGTCCCATCTGTTCGTCCTGCTGTACTCCGTGGGCACCATCGCGTTCGGGGCAGCGATGATCATGACGCAGAAGTGGTGGGCCGCCGGGATCGCCTGGAGCGCGACGTGCGTGTCCGCCGTGTACGGCGTGCTGGCGATCTGGCTCCGCCAGTCCGGTCGCGGCCCCAATCCCGACGTGCAGGACTTCGGCGGGCCCAGCATCGGCCTCTACGTCAGTGAGATCATCGTGTTCGCTCTGGTGATCACGCTGGCGAGTGTGCTGTGGGCGAGGACCCCGGAGCAGATCACGCTCGAGGAGAACGCCCGTCACGGAGACGGGCGCTGAACCGACCTCCCGGACGGCGCGCCGTCTGATGACCGGCGCGAGAAGAGCCCGGCCCCGTCGTGACGGGCCGGGCTCTTCTCGTCTGCGGGTTCTCGTCGCCCGTCGGCGGGTGGCCGCAGGTGGGGCGCGTCGGCGGGTGTCCGCCGGTGGGGCGCGTCAGCGGGTGTCGACCGCCTTCTCGGCTGCCTCCGCCCACTCCTTCCACTGCGCGGCCTGGGCCCGTGCGCTCTCGGCGTCCTTGTTCTTGCCCGCAGCCTCCGCCTTCGCGGCCTGCTCCTCGAAGTCATGGACCCGGTCCCAGAACTGGCCGGCGCGGGCCTTGGCCTCCGGGTCGGTACGACGCCACTCCGTGTCCGCCGCATCGGCGACACGCTTCTCCAGGGCCCGGATACGCCCGTCCAACTGACCCATCCGCTCGCGCGGGACCTTGCCGATCTCCTCCCACCGCGACTGCAGCTGCCGGAGAGCGGACCGGGCGGCGCCCAGGTCGGCCGTAGGATCGATCCGGCCCTCGTACTCGGAGAGCAGGGCCTCCTTGGCCTGGGCGTTGGTCTCGAACTCGGCGTCCCGTTCCGCAGCGGCGGCGTGGCGGGCGTCGAAGAACGTGTCTTGGGCCGCCTTGAACCGCTTCCACAGGGCCTCATCGGCATCCCGCGGGGCCCGGCCGGCGGCCTTCCACTCGTCCATGAGACGACGGAACGCCGTGGCCGTGTCGTTCCAGTCGGTGGACCCGGACAGGGCCTCCGCCCTCTCCACCAGGTCCTCCTTGACCTTCTTGACCGAGGCGCGGTTGCGGTCCAGTTCGGCGAAGTGCGAGCCCCGGCGATGGTTGAACGCCTCCCGGGCCTTGGAGAACCTCTTCCACAGGGCGTCGTCCGTCTTGCGGTCGATACCCCGGATCGTCTTCCACTCCTCGAGGATCTCGCGCAGACGGTCCCCGGCGGACTTCCACTGAGTCGACGACGCCCCGATCTCCTCGGCCTCGTCCGCCAACGCCTCCTTCCGCGCGATCGCGGCCGCCCGCTGCTCGTCCTTGCGCTGCTTCGACACGGCCTCGACCTCGCCGGAACGCTCGATCACCGCAGCCACACGCGCGGAGAGAGAATCGAGATCGCCCACGGCGGCGGCGGTGGGGATCTGTTCCGCCAGGGTCTCCGCCGAGGCGCGGGTCTTCCTGGCGTCCTGCGGATGGGACTCGAGACGGGTCTCGAGCAGAGCGACCTCGGCGGCGAGGTCATCGAAGCGCAGACCGAAGTGCGCGAGGCCCTCCTCGGGAGCACCGGCCTGCCACGACCCGACCTGACGCTCACCGTTGGAGGTCCGGACGAACACCGCGCCCGACTCGTCGACGCGACCCCACTGCGACGGGTCCGAGGCGCGCGTGACCCCTGGGGTACCCGCGGGGGTCGGCCGCGGTGCCACCTTGCGTGCCAGCGCGGCGGGGGATGGCGCACCCGGCCTCGGACCGGGGATCGGGGTCGCTCCGCCCGAACTCGATCCGCCCGAACTCGATCCGCCCTGGGCGGTGGGTGACTGCTCGGTCATGTCGTCCTCGTTTCCTTCTGCCGCGTGTCACGGCACCATCACCGGGATCGCACCGGTCATCGCCTCGCCGCCCCGTTTCGAGGAGACGGCATCCTCCTAGTGTGTACCAACCCCCGCCCGGGTGTCCGGCATATCCCCGCCGTATCCCCGCGGTATCCCCGGACGGGTCCGTTCCGCGGCGTCGGGGGCGGTCAGTAGGGTTTCCGGGTGTGAGCCCCTCTGTCGTCCTGGTCCCCGGAGCGCCGGTCCTCGTGCCGGAGCTGTCCGGCTCTGCGGTCGCCGAGACCGAGGGCGGTGTGGCCTCGATATGCGAGATGCTCCGCCGGGCCGGACGCGGCGCGGCACGGGTCGTCGTCCTGGGGACCGACCCCGCGGGCAGAAGCCTGGGGGAGATGCGCTCCTCGCTCTCCAGGTGGGGGGTCGACGTGCCCGTGGGCCCGCCCGGTGCCCCGCCGGCGACGCACGCGGCGGTTCCCGACCCGGCGTTGATCGCCTGGTGGCTGCTCGACCTGGCGGGTATCGACCTCCCGAGGAGGTTCTTCGGCGTGACCGGGGGACCGCAGCCCGTCCCCACGCCGGTGTCGGACGACCTCGTCGTCGTCGTCGCCGACGGCCCCGCCTCCCTCACTCCGCGTGCTCCCGTACCGGAGGATCCCCGCGGTATCGCCCTCGACGGGCGGCTCGCCCGGTGGTTGCGCGCCTCCGGCGAGCTCCCGGACCCCGGAGAGCCGGTCGCCGACGAGATCGGCTGGTGGAGCCGGCCCGCGTGGCGCGTCCTGGCGGACCTCGTCGCGGACCGCACGGCTGTCGAGGCCCTGTCCTGGGCGCCGTTCGGGGTGGGGTATCACAGCGCGTGGTGGCCACCGGTGGCGGCCGCGCACGCCGCGGTGGGTGACGACGCGCCGGCCACCACTCCCGGCGAACCCGGGGCACCGTCATGACCGGGCGTATCCCCGTCGCCGTGGTGGGGCCGACCGGGACGGGGAAGTCCGAGCTGGCCCTCGGCCTCGCCGAGCGACTCGGCGGTGAGATCGTCAACTGCGACGCCATGCAGCAGTACCGCGGGATGGACATCGGGACCGCCAAGCTCGCGCCGGCTCAGCGGCGCGGGATCCCGCACCATCGGCTCGACGTGCTGGAGGTCACCGAGACCGCCAGTGTCGCGGACTTCCGTACCGAGGCGGAACGCGAGATCAGCGAGATCCGCGATCGCGGCCACGTGCCGATCCTGTGCGGAGGGTCGATGATGTACATCCAGGCGCTCGTGGACGGGTGGTCGATCCCGGACACGGACCCGGAGGTCCGGGCCCATTACGAACGTCGCCTCGAACAGATCGGGGTGCAGGCCCTGCACGCCGAACTCGCCGTGGTGGACCCCGAGGCCGCGCAGACCATCCTCCCCAGCGACCCCAGGCGCACCGTGCGCGCGCTGGAGGTCGTGGAACTCACCGGCAAGCCCTTCTCCGCCTCCCGACCGACGATCGGGGAGCCGCGCTGGGGCACGCGCATGCTGGGCCTGCGCTGCGGTCTGCCCGAACTGGACGAGAGGCTGACGACGCGTACGGCCGCGATGTTCGCCGACGGGCTCGTCCCGGAGGTCCGCCGGCTCGTGGGAGTCGGACTGCTCCGGGGCGTCACCGCACGACGCGCGATCGGGTACGCCCAGGTGCTCGACGAGATGGATGCACAGCAGCGGATCGACGACGCCGGGGCGGCCCGCGCCGAGGAACGGACGGTGATCGGGACCCGCCGCTACGTCCGGCGCCAGCGGTCGTGGTTCGGCCGGGATCACAGGATCCGGTGGATCGACACCGACACCCACGGACGCGACGCCGACGCACCCCGGCCGCTCGAGACCGCGCTGGGGATCCTCGGGGAGGGCCGGCGGTGAGCAGCCCCGGATCCGGGCGCTCGCGGGTCCAGTCCGTCGACCGCGCCTTCGACCTACTCGACGCGCTGAGCATCCGCGGGGGCCGGGCGAGCCTCGGGGACCTGGTCTCCGACACGGGCCTGGCGGCCGCCACCGTCCACCGGCTGTGCGGGACGCTCGCCGAGAGCGGTCACCTCCGGCGCGACGCGGGCCGCGACTATCTGCTGGGACCGCGTCTCCAGCGGATCGGCGACGTCGCCGGACGCGCCACCGCGTCCTGGGCCGTGCCGGTGCTCACCGCCGTGGTCGAGGGCACCGGGGAGACCGCCAACCTGGCCGTCCGGGAGGGCGACGGGGTGGTCTACCTCGCCCAGGTGCCGTCCCCACACTCGATGCGGATGTTCACCGAGGTGGGACGACGGGTGGACGTGCACTGCACCGCAGTGGGCAAGGCCCTGGTCGCGGGCGACGACGACGACGAGGTCCGCAGGATGCTCGACAGGGCGGGCATGCGCCGCTTCACCGACTCGACCATCGTCGACCCCGACAGATTGATCGAGGAGCTGCGGGTGGTGCGACAGGCGGGGTTCGCCACCGATGAGTCCGAGCAGGAGGAGGGCGTCCGCTGCGTCGCCATCGCGGTGGGTACCGGGGACGCCGCCTTCGCGGTGTCGGCATCCGGCCCCGAGGCCAGGTTCACGCGCGATCGCCGCGACGCCGCCGTCGCGATCCTGCGTGCGGCCGTGGCCGGGCTCGTCCCCTGATCTCGCGTCCGGCGAGCACGCCCGCCCGCCGGACGCCATCGGGCCGGGCGCAGGACGCCCGCGGCCGTGAGAGCGGAGAATCCGCCACCCCCGCCCGGAACCGGCCCCACCGGCGTGGGATCGGAAGTCGGGCGGACGTGGCGGATTCTGCGGGTCGGCGGGTGGGCCGGCGCCGGTCTAGCGCGCGTTGGCGGCCTTGAACTCGCGACGACGGCGATGCAGGATCGGCTCGGTGTAGCCCGACGGCTGCTTGGTGCCCTCGAGGATCAGTTCCCGGGCCGCCTGCCAGGCGATGGACGAGTCGAAGTCCGGTGCCATGTTCCGGTAGGCGTCGTCGCCGGCGTTCTGCTTGTCGACGATCTCGGCCATCCGGCGCAGCGAGTCCTCGACGTCGTCGGCGGTGATGATGTCGTGACGGATCCAGTTGGCCAGCATCTGCGAGGAGATCCGCAGGGTGGCGCGGTCTTCCATGAGGTTGACGTCGTGGATATCCGGCACCTTCGAGACGCCGATGCCCTGCTCGACCCACCGCACGACGTAGCCGAGGATGGTCTGGCAGGAGTTGTCGACCTCTTCCTTCTTCTCCTCGTCCGTCCAGTCCGTGGACGGGGCCAGGGGGACGGTGAGGATGTCGTCGACACTCGCGCGGGCACCCCCGGCGAGCAGCTCTTCCTGCCGGGTCATGACGTTGACCCGGTGGTAGTGGGTGGCGTGCAGCGTGGCGCCGGTCGGCGAGGGCACCCACGCGGTGTTGGCGCCGGCCTCGGGCTGGCCGATCTTCTCGGCGAGCATCTCGGCCATGAGGTCGGTCTTGGCCCACATGCCCTTGCCGATCTGGGCACGGCCACGCAGGCCGCACGCCAGACCCGTGTCGACGTTGAAGTCCTCGTAGGCGTTCATCCACCGGGCGCCCTTCATCTCGCCCTTGCGGATCATCGGCCCGGCCTCCATGGAGGTGTGGATCTCGTCGCCGGTCCGGTCGAGGAAGCCGGTGTTGATGAACACGACCCGTTCGGTGGCCTCGGCGATGCAGGCGGCGAGGTTGACCGAGGTACGACGCTCCTCGTCCATGATGCCCACCTTGAGGGTGTTCTCGGGCAGCCCGAGGAGCTTCTCGACACGACCGAACAGCTCGGTGGTGAACGCGACCTCCTCCGGCCCGTGCTGCTTGGGCTTCACGATGTAGATCGACCCGTGGCGGCTGTTCCGGCGCTCGTTGCCCTCGGCGATCCCGTGCATGCCGGCGAGCGAGGTGACCAGTGCGTCGAGGATGCCCTCGGGCATCTCGTTGCCGTCGGCGTCGAGCACGGCCGGGTTGGTCATCAGGTGGCCGACGTTGCGCACGAACAGCATCGAGCGGCCGTGGAGACGGACTTCACCCGAACCATCGGGCGCGGTGAAGACCCGGTCGTCGTTGAGGACACGGGTGAGGGTCTTGTCGCCCTTGGTGATCTCCTCGGACAGGTCTCCCTTCATGAGACCCAGCCAGTTGCTGTAGCCCTGGGTCTTGTCCTCGGCGTCGACGGCGGCGACCGAGTCCTCGAAATCCATGATGGTGGAGACGGCGGACTCCAGGACGACGTCCTTGACGCCGGCGCCGTCGGTCGAGCCGATGGGGGAGTCCGGGTCGATCTGGATCTCGATGTGCAGACCGTTGTTGCACAGCAGGACCGAGGACGGGCTCGAGGGCTCGCCCAGGTAGCCCACGAACTTCTCCGGGGCCGCCAACCGGGCGGTCGACCCGTCGGACACGGTCACCTGCAGGCCTCCGTCGACCACGGCGTAGGCCGTGGAGCCCACGTGGCTGCCCGACTCCAGCGGTGCGGCGTCGTCGAGGAATTCACGGGCCCAGTCGATGACCTTGTCCCCGCGGACTTTGTTGTATCCCGAGCCCTGCTCGGCGCCGTCGGACTCCGGGATCGCATCGGTGCCGTAGAGGGCGTCGTAGAGCGAACCCCAGCGGGCGTTACCCGCGTTGATCGCGAACCGGGCGTTCATGACCGGCACGACGAGCTGTGGGCCGGCGACCGTGGCGATCTCCGCGTCGACGTTCTCGGTCGTGACGGAGACGGACTCGGGCTCGGGCACCAGGTACCCGATCTCCCGCAGGAACGCCTTGTAGGCGCCCGGGTCGATCGGCGCCGGGTTCTCGTGGTGCCAGGCGTCGATCCGGGACTGCAACCGGTCGCGGGTGTCGAGCAGTTCGCGGTTGCGGGGGGCCAGTTCGGTGAAGATCTCGGAGGCGCCCGCCCAGAACGCGTCGGGATCGACCCCGGTGCCCGGGATCGCCTGGGAGTTGACGAAGTCGTACAGGACCTCGTCGACCTGGATTCCGCCGACAGTGATGCGTTCGGACATCGATGCTCTCCTGGAGGTAGGGGACCGTTCTCCAGGCCGACTCTAGTGGGCGTACCGTCCGGCATCATCCGACATTTCCACAGTGCGGAACGGCCCCCGCCGGCGAGTACGATTTCGCCATGACTTCGACGCGCCAGGCCTCGCAGCCCGACGGTATCGCCTTCCTCAAGGGCCACGGCACCCTCAACGACTTCGTGATCCTCCCGGACGATCAGGCCGACCTGGACCTCGACGTGGACCTCGTACGGGCACTGTGCGATCGGCGTGCCGGAATCGGCGCCGACGGAGTCCTGAGAATCGCGACCGCCGGAGCCCTCGTCGACCGGGGCGTGCTCGCGACCCTGCCGCCCGGCGTGGACGGTGGGGACTGGTTCATGGACTACCGCAACGCCGATGGTTCCATCGCGGAGATGTGCGGCAACGGGGTCCGGGTCTTCGCCCACGCCCTCGTCGCGACCGGGAGAGCGGAGTCCGGCTCCATCCCGGTGGGCACGCGGTCAGGGACCCGCCCCGCCGAGGTCCTCTCCCACTCGGGTGATGACGCGGTGGTGCGGGTGGACATGGGGGAGCCGCGTCTGCTCGGACTGTCCTCGGCGGTGGTCGGTGGCCGGACCTTCGCGGGACTCGCCTTCGACATGGGAAATCCGCACCTCGCCTGTGTGGTCCCCGATCTGGACGCCGCGGACCTCGCCGGGCTGCCGGTGCAGGAGACCCCGGTGTACGACCGGGACTTCTTCCCCGACGGCGTCAACGTCGAGATCGCCACCCCGATGGTGGACGGTCGGGTCTCGATGCGGGTCCACGAGCGGGGATCAGGGGAGACCATGTCCTGCGGAACCGGAATCGTCGCGACCGCGGTCGCCGCGCTGGCCGACTCGGGGGAGGCGACGGGCGACGTCGTCGTGGTGGTCCCCGGCGGCGAGGTCGAGGTCTCACTCACCGAGGCCGGGTCCTCGCTCACCGGGCCGTCCACACTCGTCGCCCGCGGTCATTACCACCGTGGTCGGTAGCACACCGTCTCGCACGGGACACCGGGGGGCCCGGTGTGAGAAGATGAACCCGAATGACTACTGATCACACGGCCGCTGACCGGCCGACACGCGACCTCGATCCGTCCATCGGTGATTTCCAGCTCGAGGAGAGATCCTCGATGCGCCGGGTGGCGGGACTCTCCACCGAACTCCAGGACGTCAACGACGCCGAGTACCGCCAGCTCCGACTCGAACGGGTCGTGCTCGTCGGTGTCTGGACCGAAGGGTCCGCCGCGCAGGCGGACGCCGCGATGGACGAGCTCGCCCAGCTCGCCGAGACCGCGGGATCGGAAGTGTGCGACGCGCTCATCCAGCGCCGCGACAAGCCCGATGCCGCCACATACATCGGGTCGGGCAAGGTCAGCGTCCTCAAGGACGTGATCGCCGCGACCGGCGCGGACACCGTCATCTGCGACGGCGAACTCACCCCGGGACAGTTGCTCGCGCTGGAGAAGGCGGTCAACGTGAAGGTCATCGACCGTACCGCGCTGATCCTCGACATCTTCGCGCAGCACGCCACCAGCCGTGAGGGCAAGGCCCAGGTGACCCTCGCCCAGATGGAGTACATGCTCCCCCGTCTGCGTGGGTGGGGCGAGTCGCTGTCGCGCCAGGCGGGCGGTCGTGCCGGGAGCAACGGCGGCGTCGGTCTCCGTGGCCCGGGTGAGACCAAGATCGAGACCGATCGGCGTCGGATCCGCGAGCGGATGGCCCGTCTGCGCCGGGACATCAAGGGGATGAAGCAGGCCCGAGACACCAAACGGCACCGACGGCGTTCCACTCCGGTGCCGTCCATCGCCATCGCCGGATACACGAACGCCGGGAAGTCGAGCCTGCTCAACAGGATCACCGGAGCCGGCGTCCTGGTTCAGAACGCCCTGTTCGCCACACTCGACCCGACGACGCGCAAGGCCGAGTTGCCTGACGGCAGAGCAGTCGTCTTCACGGACACCGTGGGATTCGTCCGACACCTGCCGACCCAGTTGGTCGAGGCGTTCAGGTCCACACTGGAAGAGGTCGTCGACTCCGAGTTGCTCCTCCACGTCGTGGATGGTTCGGATGCCTTCCCGCTCCGCCAGATCGAGGCGGTGCGCAAGGTGATCAACGAGGTGGTCGAGGAGCAGAACGCGGAGCGGCCTCGGGAACTCCTGGTGATCAACAAGATCGACGCCGCGGATCCCGTGGTCCTCACCGAGTTGCACCACGCGCTGCCCGACGCCGTGTTCGTCTCGGCGGTCACCGGGCAGGGTGTCGACGAACTCCTCGAGCGAATCACGCAGATCGTCGCCTCGGGGGACACCGAGGTGACCCTGTCCGTCCCGTACTCCCGCGGGGACGTGGTGTCTCGGGTCCACGCCGAGGGCGCAGTGGTCGAGGAGGAACACACCCAGGACGGAACCCGGCTGGTGGTCCGACTGCCCGCGTCCGTGGCCGGCGAACTGGACGAGTTCGCCGCCCGCGGTCCACATGACGGCGCCGCCTGACCCCTGCGGGGACGGGCGGCGCGTCGTTCGAACCGGGACTCAGAGTTTCCGGAACACTGTCACGACCTTGCCGAGGATCGTCGCGTGCTCGCCCGGAATCGGGCTGAACGACGGATTGTGGGGCAGCAACCAGACTCCGCTCGAGTCGTTCCGGAAGGTCTTGACCGTCGCCTCCCCGTCGATCATGGCGGCGACGATCTCCCCGTTGTCCGCGACGTTCTGCCGCCTGACCACCACGTAGTCGCCGTCGCAGATGGCGGCGTCGATCATCGACTCGCCGACGACCTTGAGCATGAACAGATCGCCTGATCCGACGAGGTCCGACGGCAGGGGGAAGATCTCCTCGACGGCTTGCTCCGCGAGGATGGGCCCGCCCGCCGCGATCCGGCCGAGCACGGGGACGTAGACGGGTTCGACCGCGCCGCCCGGACGCTGGGGCTCCGGAGCAGGTGACCGACGGCCCCGTGACTTCTGCCCCGGGACACCGTGGACATCGACCGCCCGCGGCTTGTGCGGATCCCGCGTCAGGAAGCCCTTCTTCTCCAGCGTGCGGAGTTGATGCGCCACCGACGACGTGGACTGCAAGCCGACCGCGTCCCCGATCTCGCGGATGCTCGGCGGATAGCCACGCTCCTTGACGGTGTCGTGGATGTGGAGCAGAACGCTCTTCTGTCGGTCCGTCAGTGACTCGAAATCGGGCTTCGGCATCTCGTGTGGTCCCTTCGGCGAATGGATGTTCGACGCTGTGATCTGTCTACACCCTAGTGCCACGGGCTGCGGCGCGCCACACACGTGTTCGAAGAAATTCCTCCGTGGATCGTGACTGTGTCGGAGTCGCGTGATACAACTCTAGGGGAGTTCGGATTCGAACAGATGTACTGAGGAACACATACAGGTGTGCGAATCACGATCGCACACCGTATCGAGTAGGGAGCCACCATGACCGTTGTCGAGCTTCAGTCCCACCCACGTCCGGCCGCGCGGTGGACCGAGGTCTGCCCCGACGACCATCGTGGACGGGTCGCGCACCTCGACCGGCCCGGTGACGTGTCGGCGCGGTCCACCCGTGCGCCGCGACGCCCCCTGGCCCGACCGGAGGGCAGCCGGCCCGCCGTCACGTCCTCGCGTGCGGAGAATCTCGTCCGGCCGCGGGTGACCGCCCGCCCGGCCGCCGTCACGTCGGTCGCCCCGGGTCGCCGCGTGCTCGTGCGCCCGGTCTCCACGGACCGTGTGCGGGCGTGCCATGTCGAGGCCCCGGCGTCCACCGGGGTCGTCGACGACGTGCCGGCCTGGGCGCTACTGGCGTGCGGGATCGCATTCGGCGTGATCATGCTTCTCGCAGTGGCCTTCCTCGGTGGACCCGCCTACGCGTGACCGGGCAGCGGGCCTCCTAGAATGGACCGTGGGCGGTGGTCTACCGCCCCCGCGTTCCGTCAGGCACGATCCGGGACGCGTGAACTCCGGTCGACGAAGGGCCCCACGGGAATGTACTGCCCGACATGCCACCACGAGGACTCCCGGGTAATCGACTCACGATCCGTCGACGAGGGTCAGGCGATCCGGCGTCGCCGGGAGTGCCCCCGGTGTGGACACCGGTTCACGACGCTGGAGACGCCCCTGCTGACGGTTCTCAAGCGGAACGGGGTGACCGAGGCGTTCAGTCGGGACAAGGTCGTCCGCGGTGTCCGCCGCGCGTGCCAGGGACGATCGGTTGACGAGGACGCTCTGCGTCGCCTCGCCCAGCAGGTCGAGGACGCTGTGCGATCCGGCGGTGCGTCCGAGGTTCCCGCCCACGAGATCGGGCTCGCCATCCTGGGCCCTCTGCAGGATCTGGACGAGGTCGCCTACCTGCGGTTCGCGTCCGTGTACAAGCAGTTCAGCTCGGCCGACGACTTCGAAGGCGAGATCATCGCCCTCCGGGAGCGCCGCGCGAGCCGCTGACCACGCGGCATCATCGGGACGACCGCGGGGCGAGCGCAGACGCCACCGCCTTGTCGATCCGCTCTGCCGAGACCGGCCGGGCGGTACCCAGTGACTGCGCGAACAGCCCCACCCGGTACTCGGCGAGCATCCACCGCAGGTCGCGGCACGCCCGTGCGCCACCCGGCCGCCGCCGCAGCGCGGCGCACGCCTCCTCGACGATCGACTCGGAGCGGTTCAACTTCGCCGTGAGTTCGCCGTGCCGGGCGGGTGACTTCTCCGCGAGGTCCAACCGGAGGCCGACCGCCCGCACATGTCGCTCCAGATGTGGAAGCACATCCGAGGGATGGCGGGCGAGGAATCCCCGCCCGACGAGGAAGTCCAGCGAGGGACGGACATCGTCGGCGACGTCTGCCGGCACCTCCGCCAGACGGCCCGACACGGACTGGGCGGCCATCAGCGCGGGAACCGCCGCCGAGATCGCGGACGCCACCGCACCGGGGACCTCCGCCCTCGCAGTGGCCTGGATATCCTGGAACTCCGCGACCGTGAGAACCGGTGCGCCCTTACGCCGGGCGATGATCCGCCCACTCGCGGCGAGCGACGCATCCGAGACCAGGGATTCCATCCCGCCATGCGGGTACTGGGTGAGCGCGAGCCGCTGCTGGACCGGGCGACCGCGCAGAATCGATGCCGTCGAGACCAGGCCGCCCGAGACCAGCGTGAGCACCGCCGACGCCTGGGTGGATCGACGCTCGTCCTCCGTGGCGCACGCCACGACATGGATGCCGTCCCCACCGACGCGCAGGGCGGGGTAGACGGTCACCTCGACCCCGTCCACCGAGCCGGTGACCGACTGCGGGAGGTCGCCGATGGTGTCGGATGTCCACTCCCGGTAGGGCCCCTTGTCGGGTACCAGACGGGCGTTGAGGGTCGCCCGTACCCTGTCCACCAACCGGGTCCTCAACTGCGCGAGATCCGTTCCGGACGCCACGACCTCGTCGCCGTCGACCACCTCGAAGCGCATCCGGAGGTGGCCCGGCAGCTGGTTCTGATCGAAGTCCCGCGGATCCACCGTGGTACCGATCCGGGCAGACAACGCTCGCGCGAGAGCCACGGACAAGGGGGCGGAGCGGGGCGAGACGTCGCCCGCCAACAGGGCCGCGAATTCGGCGGGAGGTGAACACAGTCGGCGCAGATACTTGGGGAGCGTGCGGAGCATCTCCGTGTAGAGCTCCTCCCGCAGCCCCGGCACCAGCCATTCGAACCCCGCGGTGGTGACCGAGGACAGCTGCGGCAACGGGATGCGCACCGTGATCCCGTCGGTCGTGACGCCGGGATCGAACGCGTACAGCAGTTCGAAACTCCGCTCTCCCTGACGCCAGAGGGGCGGGAAATCGGCGGCGTCGGGCACCGCCTCGGAGGTGCGTATGTCCTCGGGAGTGAGACGGAGGCTGTCCGGGTCGCGATGACCACGCTTCTTCCACCAGGACTCCAGATGCCGGCCGGAGGTGATGTCCTCGGGCAGGCGATCGAGATAGAAGGCCACCAACGCCTCGTCGTCGATCACCAGGTCCCGACGACGGCTCCGCGTCTCCAGCTCACGGGCCTGCTCCACGGCCTCGGCGTTCTCGCGGATGACCGGGACCCGGGTATCCAGGCGTCCTTCCACGATCCCGTGGCGGACGAGCATCTCGCGGGCGAGCGGGGCGTCGACCCTGGAGAGCAGGATCCGCCGCGCCTCCACCACGGTCAATCCCAGCAGCAGCACCTTCTCATACGCCATCGCCGCACCCTGGGCGTCCGACCAGTGCGGTTCGGAGTACTGGGTGCGGGTGAGGTGACCCCCGAGTTGTTCGATCCACCCCGGATCGATCCGGGCGACATCACGCGCCCACAACCGGGACGTCTCGACGAGCTCGGAGGCCATCACCCAGCGGGGAGGCTTCCTGGCCAGGTCCGACCCGGGGAACACCTGGAACCGGATACCCCGCGTGCCCCGGAACTCGCGGGTCTCCTCGTCTCGCATACCGACGTTGGTGAGCAGACCGGTCAGGACCGCCTTGTGGAGGTCGTCCTCCGCTGCGTGTCCGGACGCGGGATGCCACCCGCGTTCACGGCACATGCTCCGCAGCTGGGAGTTGAGGTCCTGCCACTCGCGGATGCGGAGCCAGTGCAGATACTCCGCCTTGCACATCTTGCGGAAGGCGCTGCCGGACAGCTCACGGCGCTGCTCGGTGATGTACCTCCACAGATTGAGATATCCGAGGAAGTCGGACGTCTTGTCCGCGAAGCGGCGGTGCAGCAGATCCGCCTTGTCCCGCTCCTCCGCGGGACGTTCGCGGACGTCCTGCACCGTCAGTGCGGCGACCACCACCAGCACGTCCGACAGCGAACCGTTGCGGTGGCCCTCGACCACCATCCGGGCGAGTCGGGGATCGAGGGGGAGTGCCGCCATGTCACGGCCCACCTCGGTCAGGTGAGGGCGCTCGTCGTCGTCGACCCTCACCGCCCCGAGTTCGGAGAGCAGGGTGAGGCCGTCCCGGACGGCCTTGCGGTCCGGGGGTTCCACGAACGGGAAGTCGTCGACGGGGCCCAGGTCCAGATCCGCCATCGACAGAATCACCGAGGCGAGGTTCGTGCGCAGGATCTCCGGGTCGGTGAACTCGGGGCGCGAGTCGAAGTCCTCCTCGGAGTAGAGGCGGATACATATCCCGTCGGCGACGCGGCCGCAGCGTCCCGCGCGTTGGGCGGCGGAGGCCTGGGACACCGGCTCGATGGGCAGTCGCTGCACCTTGGTCCGGGTGGAGTAGCGGGAGATCCTCGCCAGGCCGGTGTCCACGACGTAGCGGATGCCGGGCACGGTCACCGAGGTCTCGGCGATATTGGTCGACAGGACCACCCGCCGGGTGGAATGGGCCCGGAACGCGCGCTGCTGTTCGGCTGCCGTGAGGCGGGCGAACAGCGGGAAGATCTCGGTGCCCGGGAACTTCCGGCCCCGCAGCACCTCCTCGGCGTCGCGGATCTCACGCTCACCGGAGAGGAACACGAGTACGTCACCGTCGTCCTCGCGTAAGAGTTCCGCCACGGCGTCGGCGAGCGCGTCGAGGGGATCAAGGTCGACCACGCGATCGGCGTGTACGACCTGTAGGGGCCGGTACCGGACCTCCACGGGATAAGTGCGCCCCGAGACCTCGATGACCGGGGCCGGGCGCCCCTCCGGGCCGGCGAAGTGACGGGCGAAACGGTCCGGGTCGATCGTGGCGGAGGTGATGACGAGTTTGAGGTCCGGGCGACGGGGCAGGATCTGCTTGAGATAACCCAGCAGGAAGTCGATGTTGAGACTGCGTTCGTGGGCCTCGTCGATGATGATCGTGTCGTAGGCCCGCAGCAGCCGGTCACGCCGGATCTCGGCGAGCAGCACACCGTCGGTCATGAGCTTGACCGCGGTCTCGGGGCTGGTGCGGTCGTCGAAGCGGACGGCGGAACCGACCGGGCCACCGATCTCCACCCCGAGCTCGTCCGCGATCCGCTCGGCGACGGAGCGGGCGGCCAACCTCCTCGGCTGGGTGTGGCCGATCATGCCCTTGACCCCGCGCCCCAGTTCCAGGCAGATCTTGGGGATCTGGGTGGTCTTGCCCGACCCCGTCTCGCCGGCGATCACCACCACCTGGTTGTCCCGGATCGCCTCGGCGATCTCGTCCTTGCGGGCGCTGACCGGGAGCTGTTCCGGGTAGCGGGGGGTGGGGATCGACGCGGTTCGGCGCCGCACGCGCTCGGCGGCCTCGTCGATCCGCCGTCCGAGGTCATCCAGCTGGTCGACGCGGGCACGACGGACCCTGGACCGGAGACGATGGGCGTCGAGGGTGCCGACACCGTCGAGACGGGCGAGGAGGTCGTTTCGGGCGCGGCGGAGATCGGGAGTGGGTGAGGAGGACGACGGCATGGTGCCGCAAGGATATCGACTCGCGTCGCCGGGCTCCGATCGGCGCGGTCCCTAGTCGACGACGCCGTCCCGCCGACTCTGGATCCTCGCGTAGCGCTCGTGCAGCCGCTCCCGCACCTCATCGGGCTCGTAGGACCGCCGACGCCGCTCGGAACGGGCCGCCAGGATCCCCGTGGCGGCCACCCCCGCCGCACCCGCCGCGCCGATCACCTTGAGCCACTGCCGTCCCCTGGGAGCCATAGGGCCGAGACTAGGCGGGGACGCACGGGCGGCCTGGCAGGATCGCGGTATGAGCGTCGACACCGTCCCCCTGGCCGCCGCGGCGCACCGCACCCGCACCGGGGACCTCTGGCTCTTCCGCGGCCGGAGTACGGCGGACCGGTTGATCCAGACCCTGACGAACGCACCCGTCAATCACGTGGGCCTCGCGGTGGTCCTGGACGACATGCCGCCGCTGCTGTGGCACGCCGAGATGGGACGGGCGCTGCCGGACGTGTGGACGGGTCGCCACCAGCGCGGCGTCCAGCTGCATGACCTCGAGTCCGCCGTCCGGCAGTGGGCCGGACCGTACGGCCAACGAGCGTGGTTCCGCCAGATCTCCCCGGAGGTGGGCGGGGAACACGAGGACGCGCTACTGGAGTCGATCGCCCGGTTGAACGGGGTGTCCTTCCCCTCCGCGGGACGTCTCACCGCGAGGTGGGCACGAGGACGGTGGGCGGCACGCGGGAAGCGGCCGGGCGTCACGGGGCGCAGTGACCGACCGGGGTCCGATGCCGGCGCGGCGATGCGTATGGAGGCGGCCTACTGCGCGGAGGTCGTGGGGGTCACCCTGGAGGCGATGGGTGTACTCCTGCCCGCGGGTGAGGCGAGTTGGTACGACCCGGGCCGTTTCTGGAGCGGTGACGACCTGCCCCTCGCACCGGGATGGGACTACGGACGGGAGATCGCGGTGACGGTCACCCGCCCAGGACGACCTCGCTGATACCGGCCTCGACCTCCTCCGGCGCCACCACGAGCAGTTCGTCGCCGGGCTCGAACGGAACGTCGGGTTCGGGGACGATCACCCGCCCGCCGCGCAGGATCGCGACGAGTGCGGCGTCCCGGGGAAACCGAACGCGGGACACCGACCGCCCCGCCAACGGGGTCTGGTCCGGCAGCGTCACGCTCACGAGGTTCGCCCCTCCGCGGCGCAGGGTCATCAGACGGACCACGTCCCCGACGGAGACCGCCTCCTCGACGACCGAGACGATCAGCCGGGGCGTCGACACCGCCACGTCGACGCCCCAGCGCTCGTCGTAGAGCCACTCGTTGCGGGGATCGTTGACGCGGGCGACGACCCGGGAGACGGCGAATTCTGTCTTGGCCAACAGGCTCACCACCAGGTTGGCCTTGTCATCACCCGTGGCGGCCACCACCACGTCCGCCGCCTGCAGGTCCAACCGTTCGAGGACGCTGAGCTCGCAGGCGTCGCCGACCTGTTGATCCGCCCCGTCGACGGGGTCGGCCGAGAACACGGTGGAGCGCTTGTCTATCAGCGTGACGTCATGGCCGCCGGTCACGAGTTCGCGTGCGATCGACCGTCCGACGACCCCGGCTCCGGCCACCACCACCCGCATGGTCGCGGAGTACACGGTCCTGGCCGGGGCTCCGGCGAGCAGTCCCGAGCCGTCGGCGTAGTCGGGGACGGAATTCTCAGACATCGGAGGGTCCTTCCTGCACCAGGTCGTCCAGTTCCGACACCGTCTGCGAGGGCACGATGATATGGAGGACATCGTCGGCCTGGACGAGCGTGTGAGCGTCCGGGAGGCGGCTCTCGCCGAAGCGGGTGACGGCCGCAGCACGTCCTCCGACCGCGGCCGCGAGCCGGTCGACCGGGACCCCGACCCACGCCGCCGGTGCGTCGAGGGCGACGAGGGACACGGAGTCCGTCTGGTCCCGCCACTCGACGGGACTCGACCCGGCGGTGATGTAACGGACCAGACGACCGGTGGCCCACGGAACCGTGGCGATGGTCGAGATCCCCAGTCGTTCGTAGACCTCTGCGCGCCCCGCGTCGTAGATGCGCGCTATCACCCGGTCGACGCCGAAGGTCTCCCGGGCGACACGCGCGGCGATGATGTTCGAGTTGTCCCCGGAGGACACTGCGGCGAATGCGTCGGCCCCCTCGAGCCCGGCCTCGGTGAGCACCGTCTTGTCGAAGCCCTGGCCGGTCACCGTGCGCCCCGAGAACTCGGCCGACAATCTGGCGAACGCAGCCGAGTCGCGGTCGATCACCACGACCTGGTGGCCGGCTGCGTCGAGTTCGACGGACAGCGCGGCCCCGACACGACCACAGCCCATGACGACGACCCTCATGACGAGTCCACTCCTCACGGCCCACGCACGTGAGCCAGTGACGGACACGCTACTCACACCCACGGATGCTGCCCGGCGGGGCTCGCGGGCCCTACGATATGTCGGTGTCCAGGATCTCGAAGGTCTCCGTGGGAACCAAGCGTCTCCTCGTGGGGCGTCCCTCGCGCAGCGACACCATCGGTGCCACCAGCCTCCGCAAACGGATCGCGTTGCCGGTGTTCGCGTCCGACGCGCTGTCCTCGGTGGCCTACGCCCCGCAGGAGATATTCCTCGTGCTCTCCATCGCCGGGGTCTCGGCACTCACGTTCACCCCGTGGGTGGGACTGGCGGTGGCGGCGGTCCTTGTGGTCGTCATCGCCTGTTACCGGCAGAACGTCCGTGCCTACCCGTCGGGAGGAGGCGACTACGAGGTCGCCACCGTCAATCTGGGCCCCCGTGCGGGCCTGGCGGTCGGCGCGGCCCTGCTGTTCGACTACGTCCTCACGGTGGCCGTGTCGATTTCGGCCGCCGCCGCGACCATCGGATCGGCGATCCCGTTCGTCCAGTCCAGGGAGGTCCCGTTCGCCGTCCTGGCGATCATCCTCCTGGCGGCGCTCAACCTGCGTGGACTCCGTGAGACCGGCGCGATGTTCGCCGTCCCCGTCTACGCGTTCCTCGCGTCCATGACGGCACTCATCGCCTGGGGGTTGTTCCAGGTCGAGATCCTGGGTCGCGACCTCCGGGCCGAGTCCGCGGGATTCGAACTGGTCCCCGTGGACGGTGCGGAGGTGGCCGGACTCGCACTCGCGTTCGTCGTTGCCAAGTCGTTCGCGTCCGGATGTGCCGCCCTGACCGGGATCGAAGCCATCCACAACGGTGTCCCGGCCTTCCGGAAGCCGCGGGCCCGCAACGCCGCCGTGACGCTGGCCGTCCTCGGGGTCCTCGCGGTCTCGTTCCTACTCGGGCTCATCGCCCTGGCCGGCCGACTCGGGGTCCGTATCGCCGAGCAGCCCGCAGCACAGTTGATCGGGGCTCCGGAGGGATACCGGCAGAAGACGATGATCGCCCAGTTGGCTCGGCCGGTCTTCGCGGGGTTGCCGATCGCGTTCTACGCCGTCATCATCATCACCGCGCTGATCCTGGCGCTCGCCGCCAACACCGCGTTCAACGGGTTCCCGGTACTGGCCTCGGTCCTCGCGCGCGACAAGTACCTGCCCCGTCAGCTCGCCACCCGCGGGGACAGGCTGGCGTTCTCCAACGGGATCGTCCTCCTCGCGATCGCGGCGGTCGTGTTGGTCGTGGCGTTCGACGCCCAGGTGTCGCTCCTCATCCAGCTCTACATCGTGGGCGTGTTCGTCGCCTTCACGCTCGGCCAGCTCGGCATGGTCCGACACTGGACCCGGCGCCTGGGCCACGAGCGGGTCCCCGCCGTGCGTCGGCGGATCCACAGGTCCCGATCGATCAACGCCGTCGGGTTCCTCCTCACGGCCGGAGTCCTGGTGATCGTGATGGCGACCAAATTCCTCTCCGGCGCCTACATCGCGGTCCTGGCCATGCTCGGTGCCTTCGGGATCATGCGGCTCATCCACCGGCACTACGTCTCGGTCGCCCGCGAGCTCGACGACTCCTCGTGGGAGGTCGTCCTACCCAGCCGGACACACTGCGTGGTGTTGGTGTCCAAGCTGCATCTGCCCACCCTGCGGGCACTGGCCTACGCACGAGCTGCCCGGCCGGACTCCATCGAGGCGTTGACGGTGAACATCGACACCGCAGAGACCCGGGCCCTCGTACGGGAATGGGATCGCCGCGGGATCTCGGTTCCGCTCAAGGTGGTCGAGTCCCCGTACCGTGAGATCAACCGTCCCGTGGTGGACTACGTGAAGCGCGTGCGCGATCAGGCACCACGGGATGTGGTGACCGTGTACATCCCCGAGTACGTGGTGGGCCACTGGTGGGAGCAGATACTGCACAACCAGAGCGCGCTGCGGCTCAAGACCCGCCTGCTCTACGAGAGAGGTGTCATGGTGACCAGCGTCCCGTGGCAGTTGTCGTCCTCGGACGGCCGCGCTGAGCAGGCCCGCGACGAGCCCATCGTCGGACGCTGGGGTGGACCGGAGGAAAGATGACCCAGGACCGAGCGACCGACTGGACGGGCCGTGTGGTGCGCCTGCGCATGGAGGGGCCGGCGCACGGCGGCGAGTTCGTGGCGCGCCACGAGGGTCGGGTGGTGTTCTGCCGCGGTGGGATCACCGGCGAGCTGGTCGACGTCCTCATTGACGACGACCCCGGCCGCGCGTTCTGTCGAGGGACGGTGCAGGCGGTGGTCGAGGCATCCTCGGACCGGGTGGTCCCGACGTGTCCGGCGGCCGCCGCCGGCGCCGGCTGTTGCGACTGGACCCATATCGCGTCCGATGCCGCCCGCGGCTTCGCCGGCAGGATCCTGGCCGAGCAGGTGTCCCGGATCGGCCGGGTCGAACTCCGGGAGGGTCCGGTCCGGGTCGAGGTCCCCGGCGCGGATCCCGCGACGTCCGGCTGGCGTACCGCCGCCCGTTGGGTCACCGGCCCGGACGGTGTGCCGGGGGTGCGGAGGGCGCGCTCCCGCGAACTGGTGACCGAGCCCTGCGTCCAGCCCGATCCGCGTCTCCGTGATGCGGTCGCCGCCGCCACGTTCGCCCCGGGCCGCGAGGTGCTCGGGGTGCTCGGTGACGACGGGACCGTGCACATCGCACACCGCCCGGCCGTCGGCGACGCCCCGCGCGGCCGGGGCGGCCGGTCCCGCCGGTCCTCTGCGACCCGCGCCCGGGCGCGTCATTCGCGGGCGGTCGGCTGGGAGATCGTCGCCGGGGGACCGACCGTCGTGAGACGGGTGGGCGGCCACGAGTGGCGGTTGCCTCCCGACGCGTTCTGGCAGGCGCACCGCTCCGCCGCGAGCCACTACAGCCACGAGGTACGCACCGCGGTGACGCGCACCCCCGACCTGACCGACATCCCCGAGATCTGGGACCTCTACGGAGGCGCCGGGTTGTTCGCCGCCGGGGTTCGGGACGCGATCCCGGGCGCCCGCGTGACGGTCGTCGAAGCCGCCACGGCGTCGCTGCATGCGGCCACGGACACCCTCGGCGGCGCGCCCGGCGACGGCTCCGGCGGGGGAGTGAGGACCCTGCGTTCCCGGGTCGAGACGTTCCTCGAGGACCGCGACGACCCGCCGGGGGTCCACCCAGATCCGCAGGTCATCATCCTCGATCCCCCTCGCGGCGGGGCGGGGATCCCGGTCATGCGCCGGCTCGCGGCGACAGGTGCGTCCCGGATCGTGCACGTGGGCTGCGATCCGGCGAGTCTGGCGCGGGACATCGGCGTCCTCGTGGCCGCCGGCTGGACGCTCACGGACCTCCACGGGGTGGCGGCCTTCCCGGGCACCCATCACGTCGAGGGGATCACCGTACTGGACTCGCCGGGACGCTCCTGATCCAGCACCGCAGGTAGGGGCCCACACGTCCGCCCGTGGGCGAGGTCGCGCGGCGCCAGCCCGTAGACTGACCATTCGACCCAGCAGGGTGTCGGTCACGAAAGGGGCAGTCGACAGCAATGAGCGTGCTCGAACAGGTTGACGGCCCCTCCGATCTGCGGCGGCTCGGCCCCGGGGAGTTGGCGCGGCTGTGCGGGGAGATCCGTGAATTCCTCATCCGTAAGGTCGCCGCGACGGGCGGGCACCTCGGCCCGAATCTCGGCGTCGTCGAACTGACCGTCGCGTTGCACCGGGTCTTCGACTCCCCCCGCGATCCCGTCATCTTCGACACCGGACACCAGTCCTACGTCCACAAGATCCTCACCGGTCGTCGCGATCAGTTCGACGGGCTCCGCACCCGCGGGGGGTTGTCCGGTTACCCGTGTCGCGCGGAGAGCGAGCACGACGTGGTGGAGTCCTCGCACGCCACGGCCTCCCTGTCGTACGCGGACGGGATGGCCAAGGCGTTCTCGTTGCGCGGGGAGTCCGATCGGACCGTCGTCACCGTGATCGGCGACGGCGCGATGACCGGTGGCATGGCATGGGAGGCCCTCAACAACATCGCCGCCGCCAAGGACCGCCCCATGGTCATCGTCGTCAACGACAACGGCCGCTCGTACTCGCCGACCATCGGAGGGCTCGCCGACCGCCTCGGCGCGCTGCGGCTCCAGCCGGCGTACGAGAAGGCGATGGATCGCACGAAGAACGCGCTCACGGGCCGCAAGGACGTCGTGGGGAAGGCCGTCTACTCGGTGCTCCACGGCATCAAGACGGGAGTCAAGGACGTCGTGTCGCCGCAGGAGTTGTTCGCGGACCTGGGGCTCAAGTACATGGGGCCGGTCGACGGGCACAATCTCGCCGCCACGGAGGCGGCCCTGCGCCTCGCGAAGGATTTCGGCGGCCCGGTGGTGGTCCACGTCGTCACCCGTAAGGGGATGGGCTACGTCCACGCCGAGAACAACGAGGCGGACCAGATGCACGCCACCGGGGTTATCGATCCCGAGACCGGAAAGCCGCTGGCGACCTCCTCCGCCGTGGACTGGACGTCGGTCTTCTCCGAGGAACTGTGTGCGATCGGTGCCGAACGCGATGACGTCGTGGCCATCACGGCCGCGATGGCCGGGCCGACCGGTCTGGCCGCGTTCGGGGAGCGGTTCCCGGAACGGATGTACGACGTGGGTATCGCCGAGCAGCACGCCGTGGCCTCGGCGGCGGGGCTCGCGCTCGGTGGGCTGCACCCCGTCGTCGCGGTCTATTCGACCTTCCTCAACCGGGCGTTCGACCAGTTGCTCATGGATGTCGCACTACTCCGACAGCCGGTCACCATGGTCCTGGACCGGTCCGGCGTCACCGGCCCGGACGGTGCGAGCCACAACGGGATGTGGGACCTGTCGCTCACCGGCATCATCCCCGGGGTGCGCGTGGCCGCTCCCCGGGACGCGACCACCCTCCGGCAGGAACTGCGCGAGGCGGTGGCCTTCGACGACGGTCCGACCGTCGTCCGGTTCCCGAAGGGGTCGGTCGGTGATGCTCTGCCCGCCCTCGCCACGTCCGAGGACGGGGTCGACCGCGTGCACGGATCCGGTGACGCCGAGGTCCTCATCGTCGCGGTGGGGTCGATGGTCGCGCCCGCCATCGCCGCCGCCCGTGCCCTCGGGACAGAGGGCATCTCGGTCGACGTAGTGGACCCCAGATGGGTCTACCCGGTTCCCGCGTCGATCCTGGACGCCGCCCGTGGACGCCGTCTCGTGGTCACGGTCGAGGACAATGGTCTGCACGGTGGCGTCGGGTCGGCGGTGTCGGCATGCCTGGACAACGCCGCGGTGCGGGTCGATCGAGTCGCGCTGGGCATCCCGCAGGAGTTCCTCGACCACGGCTCCCGGGGGGAGATCCTGGCCGACGCAGGACTGACCCCCGAGGGGATCTCGGACAGCATCCGGACCCGACTGGGCTGACCCGGGCCGGATCGCCGGACGCGTGCACACGCGGGCCCGTACCCACGCGTGACAGGGGCGGCGCCGGCCGGTGCCGGTGGCCCGGACTCAGGAATCCGCGCGGAAGCTCCGCACCGCCTCGAGCAGGGGGTCGGTGGCCAGTTCGATCTGCCAGGCACGGGCGCTCTCGGTGAGCAGGACGTCGTGGAGCAGTTCCGCGTCGTCCCCGGACCGGGTCGTCGCCGCGCGCCACACCCACAGTCTCAGCGTCGAGGGTTTGAGCAGGAGCCCGGGCTCCAGACCCAGGTCGTCGGCGAGTGCGCCGATCCGTTCGCGGGCGATCTCGAGCAACTCCGCGGCCTCGGGCTCGTTGCGCTTCCACGACGCGTGCGGCGGATGCTCGGCGGGCGGCCCCTGCCGGGAGGGCAGGTCGGCCCGCCCCAGCCCGTCGGCCCATTCGAGGGCGGCGAGCCATTCCCCGACGAGCCGTCGGCGGTGGGGGCCGTCGAACCCCTCGATCGCCAGCAGTGCGGTTCTGTTCGTCGGCCCCACCCTGGCGGCCTCCACGATCGCCGCGTCACCGAGGAGCCGCTTGGGGGCGATGTCCCGCTCGGCCGCGACCCGGTCCCGGGCCATCCACAACTCCCTGGCGCGCGCCAGTTGCCGGCCGTCGCGCAGGCTCGACAGCCGGGACAGTCGACGCCAGGGGTCCGGCGCGGCAGGCGCCGGGCCGGACTCCACCAGATACCGACACTCCGCCTCGAACCATTCGCGGCGGCCGAGCTCGTCGAGCCGCGGGAGGACCTCGTCCGCCAGTTCGTGGAGGAACAGCACGTCATAGGCGGCGTAGTCCAACCACGCCGGGGGCAACGGGCGACGGGACCAGTCGGCGGCGGAGTGCGCCTTGGCCAGGCCGATCCCGAGGTGCTCGGAGATCATCGCCCCGAGGTTGACCCGTTCGGTACCGAGGAAACGTCCGGCCAGTTCGGTGTCGACGAGCGAGGTCGGGGAGACCCCCAGCTCACGCAGCGACGGGAGGTCCTGACTCGCGGCGTGGAGCAGCAGGGGCCGGGTCGACAGGACGTGGGCGAGGGAGCCGATGGTCCGACCCGGGGTCTCCGGGTCCACGAGCAGGGCGGGGCCGGTCGGGGCGCGGAGCTGCAGGAGGAAGGCCCGGTCCGCGTACCGGATCCCCGAGGCGCGTTCGACGTCGACCGCGACGGGGCCGGTCGAGGATCCCAGGGCGTCGGCGACCGCCTCGATGGCGGGGATGTCGTCGACGAACTCGTACTCGGCCGGGGGTGGCTGCGCCCCGGGCGGGGTCTCGCCGCGGCGGCGCCCGCTCACGACCGCCGGTGCAGGGAGGTCACGCCGACGGGTGGGAGGCCGGCGGCCAGGGCCAGCGTCGTGCAGAAGGCGGACGCGTGGCCGGTCAGGTCGGGCTCGAGGGCGGTCCAGGACGCGCGCAGCTCGAGCTGGTGGGACTGGGGAGGACCGGCGATGTCGCCGTACCGGACGGAGGCGGTGCTGGTGACGGTGCCACCGAGCGAGGTGTACGGCCCGGCCTGCTCGCCGAGGGCCTCGGTGAGCCAGCTCCACGCCACCTGGGGCAGGAGCGGGTCACCTGCCAGCGAGGCCTCCATGTCGGCCTGGATGTAGGCCACGAGTCGGAGGGTGCCGTTCCACGCGTCGTCCCCGGAGGGGTCGTGCAGGAGGATGAGACGGCCGAAGGCGTCGCCGTCGGAGAATTCCGGGACGTCGTCGCCGGAGGGCGGGATGATCTCGACACCAAGTGCGTGACTGTAGGGCGCCAGTCGCTGCGGCGGGCGGATCGGGCCGACCGAGATCTCGGGGCGGACCTCGAGTCGCGACAGCGACTCGACCGCCTCCCGGAAAACCTCGGGCTCGCCGTCATTGACCGATGTACTCACGGGTCGTCACGCTAGCGACCGCCCCGGCGTGCCCCGAGGAGGCGCGCCGTCGCCTGCCCGGGTGGGCTGACCGGCCGCGGTGGCGGCTTCATGGGACGATGGGGGTGTGTTGAACTCTGATGCGTCCTCGACCTCCCGTCCCGCCGACCCCGCCACGGATGCCGTCGCCGGCCGCCGCGCCGGGACCGGCCCGTACCTCGACGAGGTGACCGGAGTCGGTGGCGCCCACACGCCGGTGTGGTTCATGCGCCAGGCGGGCCGCTCGCTTCCGGAGTACAAGGAGGTCCGCGCCGGGTCCACCATGTTGGAGGCCTGTTTCGACCCGGCGATGACGTGTGAGATCACCCTGCAGCCGGTCCGTCGCCACGGGGTGGACGCCGCGATCTTCTTCTCCGACATCGTCATCCCGTTGGCCGCGGCCGGGGTGGACATCGACATCGTGCCCGGGACCGGGCCCGTGGTGGCGGAGCCGATCCGGGACGAGGCCGGTGTCGCCGCCCTGCCCGAGCTCACCCCGGACCGCCTCGAGAAGATCGGGGAGGCCGTGCGGCTGGTCGTGGCCGAACTCGACCCGCAGGTCGCGCTCATCGGCTTCGCCGGGGCCCCCTTCACCCTGGCGTCCTACCTCATCGAGGGCGGCCCGAGCCGCAACCACGAGCACACCAAGTCACTGATGTACTCGCGGCCCGACGTGTGGAACGCGCTCATGGCCAAGCTGGCGGACCTGACCACGGTGTTCCTGCGCGCGCAGATCGATGCCGGGGTGGACGCCGTCCAGCTCTTCGACTCGTGGGCGGGCGCGCTCAGCCAGCGGGACTACCGGTCGCTGGTGCTCCCGCACTCGACCCGCATCTTCGCCGACGAGATCATCTCGACGGTTCCCCGCACACACTTCGGCGTGGGCACCGGCGAGCTGCTCGGGGCGATGGGCGAGGCCGGCCCGGAGGTCGTCGGCGTGGACTGGCGCATCCCCCTGGACGACGCCGCCGGGCGGGTGCCGGGCAAAGTCCTGCAGGGCAATCTCGACCCCGCGATGCTCTTCGCCGACCGGTCGGCGCTGGACGGCGAGGTCCGCCGCATCCTCGACGAGGGCCGGCGGGCGCGCGACCTCGGCGCACGCGGCCACGTGTTCAACCTCGGCCACGGTGTCCTACCCACCACCGACCCGGGTGCGGTGACCCACGTGGTGGAGCTCGTCCACGAGCTGACCGGGAAGTGACGGTGGGCCCTCGCGTCGCCGTGGTGGGCGGTGGGCTCAGCGGGCTGACGGCCGCCTATCAGCTCTCGCGCGAGCTGCCGGACGCCCACATCACCGTCCTCGAGGCCTCTGACCGGCCGGGCGGGGCACTCCACACCGTCGACTTCCCGTCCGGTCCGATGGAGCTCGGCGCCGAGGCCTTCATCGGCCGCCGACCCGAGGCGAGCGACCTCGTCGCCGAACTCGGCCTGACCGGGTCGCTGCGTCATCCCGGGCCGCTCGGACCGGCGATCCTCACCGGGGGTCGGATGGTCCCCATGCCCATCGGCACGTTGATGGGTCTGCCGTCCGACGTCGGGGCGTTGGCGGACGTGCTGAGCCCACGGGAGCGGGCCGCGGCCGCGCGCGAGGCCGACCTGCCGCTGGACTGGGAGCCGGGCGGTGACGTCTCGCTCGGATCGATGGTCTCCGAGCGGTTCGGACACGCGGTCGTCGCACGGCTCGTCGACCCCATGCTCGGGGGCGTGTACGCCGCGCCCAGTAGCGGGCTCGGGCTGCGGCAGGTGATCCCGCGGCTGGCGCAGGCACTGGACCGTGGTGCGCCCAGCCTGACGGCCGCCGCCGGGGAGCTCGTCACCCAGCGCGTGCCGGGCCCGGTGTTCGCCACCCTCGACGGGGGTTACCGGCTCCTCGTGGACGCCCTCGTCCGGGCCTCCGGTGCCGTGATCCGTACACACGCCACCTGCACCGCCCTCCACCGGGACGGTTCGGGCTACTCGTTGGCGGTCGCCGGCGACCGCGGGTCGTGGTCCGAGGAGGCGGACCTCGTCGTCGTCGCCGTCCCCGTTCCCCACGCCGCCCCGCTCCTTGAGGGCGCCGGGGGTCTCGACGCCGCCTCCCGGGACCTGTCCGGGATCCGGACGGCCTCCTCGGCCGTCGTCGCGTTGGAGGTCGACCGGTCCTTGGACCTCCCCGAGCGGTCGGGGGTCCTGGTGGCGACCGACGAACCGGTGCCGTTCAAGGCGATGACCTTCACCAGCCGCAAGTGGCCCCACCTCGACACCCGGCCCGGGCACCTGGTCCGGGTGTCGTTCGGGAGGATCGACGACGACGAGGTGCTCGCCGCCGACGACGCGACCCTGACCCGCATGGCCGAATCCGCGCTGGGGGGACTGTGCGGCACCGCTCCGACGGTCCTGCACTCGCGGGTGCGCCGATGGTCCGACGCTTTGGCCGAGATCGGTCCCGGACACGACGCTCGGATCTCGGGCGTGCGTGCCGAACTGGCCGAGCGGTTGCCCGGGGTGGAGCTCGTCGGCGGCGCGACCGAGGGCGTGGGGGTGCCCGCCTGCATCGGCTCGGCGCGGGTCGCGGCCCGGCGACTCGCCGCGGGGTGGCAGGATTGAGCCATGGCACGCCTTGACTACAAGAAGCTCAACTCGACCCTTCGCTACCTGATGTTCTCCGTCTTCACGGTGACGCCGGGGCAGCTCGGGGAGGACCGGGACGCGGTCGCCGCGGACCTGGAGGAGTTCCTCGCCCGCTACGACGGCACCGACGTGGTGGTCCGGGGTCTCTACGACATCTCGGGCCTGCGCGCCGAGGCCGACTTCATGATCTGGACCCACTCCGAGCACATCGAGGACCTGCAGCGGTTCTACAACGAGTTCCGGCGCACCACCATCCTGGGCAGGGCCAGCACCGCCTTCTGGTCCAACACCGCGCTGCACCGCCCCGCGGAGTTCAACAAGAGCCACATCCCGGCGTTCCTCGCCGAGGAGGAGCCGGGCGCGTACGTCTCGGTGTACCCGTTCGTGCGCTCCTACGAGTGGTACCTGCTCCCCGACGAGGAGCGGCGCCAGATCCTCGCCCAGCACGGCCGCGCCGCCCGCGAGTACCCGGACGTCCGCGCCAACACCGTGCCGTCCTTCACGCTGGGGGACTACGAGTGGATCCTCGCCTTCGAGGCCCCGCAGCTCGACCGGATCGTCGACCTGATGCGCGAGATGCGGGCGACCGAGGCCCGCCGCCACGTGCGCGAGGAGATCCCGTTCTTCACCGGACCGCGCGTCACCGCCGGGCAGCTGGCGGCATCGATGCCCTGAGGTCCACCGCGCGCCGACAGCTCGACTTGACGCGAGAGAGGGCCGACCGGGAGCAGTCCCGGTCGGCCCTCTCGTCTCTGTGGGCCGGATGCGGCCGGTCGAGTTCAGCTCTCGGCCGGCTCCAGCGTCATGCTCAGGGAGTTGATGCAGTACCGCAGGTCGGTGGGGGTGCCGTAGCCCTCCCCGGCGAACACGTGCCCCAGGTGACCGTGGCAGTTCGCGCAGATCACCTCGGTGCGCGTCATGCCGAGCGAGGAATCCGTGCGCTCGATGACGGCGCCGCCGGCCAGCGGCGTGAAGAACGAGGGCCACCCGCAGTTGGATTCGAACTTGGCGTCGCTGCGGAACAGTTCGGCACCGCATCCGCGGCAGCGGTACACGCCCTCGGTCTTGGTGTCGTGGTACTCACCGGTGAAGGGACGTTCGGTGCCGGCCTGCCGCAGGACCTGGTACTCCTCGGGGCTGAGTCGACGACGCCACTCGGTGTCGTCCAGCGTGAAGTCCGGCTGGGGGGTGTGGGTATCGGTGGGCTCGCTCATGCCCGCAGGCTACGCCGACGCGGCGGCCGGTGCGATCCGCTCGTGTCGGCGGGGGTCACTGCGGCGCCACAACAGCACCACGAGCACGGTGGCCAGCAACAGCAACCAACCCAGGGTCGGGTGCGCGAACTCGAGTAGTCGCCCGTAGTAGGGCCAGCGCGCCGACTCCCAGAAGTCGAGGGTGAAGAACCCGTAGGCCGCGAGCCACGCCGGCCAGTTGCGCACCAGGGACCTGTCCAGCACCACCGTGAGCATGATCGGGATGAGCATCATGGAGTAGTACATCTGGCCGAGGGTGGAGACGAGGAACACACCGGCGAGCACGACCCCGGAGGTGGTGGCCAACCACAGCACCTCGTGGTTGTGGCGGTAGTCCATCAGCAGCCACACGGCGACGAGGGTGGCCACCACGACCAGGATGCGGGCCACCAGGATGACCGGCTCGGGTACGCCGTAGTACAGGCCCATCCCCGCGATCGAGCTGTTGTAGTAGTCGCGCACCTCACCCATGTACGTGAGCGTGGTGTCGAGGTAACTGCGGGCGTCGACGGTGAGGGCCCACCCCGCGGCCATGGTGACGGCGGGGATCGCGGCCGCGGTGACGAACGGCTGCCACTGCTTGCGGATGAGAGGCAGCACGAGCAGCGGAGCGAGCATCGGTTTGACGGCCAGGGACAGGCCGATGGCCACGCCGGCCCACCAGAGGCGCCGCCGGTGCAGTAGGTAGAGGAACGCCACCTGGCACAGGAAGATCACGCCGTTGACGTTGGTGAAGACCAGCGTGTTGGTGACCGCCTCGGTGCAGAACGCCGCCAGCAGGATGGCGGGGGCGGCGAACGAGCGGACGTCGAGGTCGAACAGCCGCATGAGCAGCCACAGCGCCGCGATGATCGCGGCGGTGTTGATTCCGATGAACAGCCAGCGCGCCAGCGTGTAGTTGTCGATCAGGCCGAACGGGGCGAGGACGAACGTCCCGCTGGGGGCGTAGAGATAGTGCGGTTGCACCGTCAGCAGGTTCTCGACGTACACCGGCTCACCTGCAAGGAAACGCCTGGTGGCGGCGTAGACGGTGCCGAAGTCGTTCGTGATGGATCCGTTGACGGCCTTGATCAGGACGCGGTGGATGACGGTCATGATCGCCAGCGGCCACAACACGTGGGTGAGGACGCGGGGCACGGTCGACGTGCTTCGGGTGGGCAGCGGCACGACTCGCAGGGTACCGCCTGGCCTCCCGCGTCCCGGTGAGGCACCCCGGCCGGTCAGGACGGGCAGGCCGTGGACTGCTCAGCGGCATCCGGGTCGTCGAGGAAATCGACGACCGCGCCCCGGGCGCATCCGGAGTGCAGGATCACCTGTGCGCCCGGGGCGCCCCAGGTGACGATCCGCACGTCGGTGGCCCCGGCGGCGCTGAGGGCCCCGGCGGTGGGTTCGAGTGCGGCGGCACCGGCCCGGGGGTTGGCGATCCCTCCGACCAGGAGTACCGGCGTCTCGGCGGGAACGGAGACCGGAGACTGCCCGGGCACGGGCCAGGTGGAGCAGGCGGAGAGCTGCGCGGCGATGATCTCCCCGAACGGCGGGGTCTGCTCCCATTCGGCCCGCAGTTCCTCGACACGGTTGACCGGGACGCGGCGCGACAGGTCGGAGCATCCGGCCACGTACGGCAGCGACGTCCCGGCCAGTTCGGCGGCGCGGTCACGGACGCTGCCCGGGGTGTCCTCGGGGGCGGCGGCCGCGAGGTCGCCCAGGATGACGTCGCCTGGGGAGGCGTCGGCTGCGGAGGCGCCGGACAGGTCCGCCAACGCCGACCGGACCACGTCGGACAGCAACGCCGCCGGGACCGCCACGCCGGGTTCGCGGGCGCGGTCGAGCGCGCGGGTCACGGCCTCGACCTTCTCGTCGGCGTCGCCGGGTCCGCACTCGGTCCGGGTGCACGAGGCGGCCCACAGGCGCAGCGCCGCGTCGGAGCCGTCGAGGGCGGCGCGGGCCGCGGCCTCCTGGTCCCCGTCGGCGGGGGCGGGGGAGTCGAGCACGAGCAGGGAGAGGCGACCCGGGTGTGCGCCGGCGTAGGCGAGGGCGGTGCGGGCCCCGGTCCCGATCCCCATCACGGCGAGCCCGGGCACGTCCCACTGCTGGCGTAGGCGTTCGAGGTCCTCGGCGGCGCCGGCGGAGCCGAAGTCCAGTTCGCGGCCCTGGAGCTGGTCCGTGCAGGACTGTGAGGTGTCGGCGAGGTCGCCGCGCAGCGCGGGCGAATCGGGGTCGGTGCCCCGGTCCGCGAGCCCGTCGAGGGTGCGGCGGGCCGGGAAGGTCAGGCACGTGCCGGCCGGGCCGGTCCGTCCGCGGTGGTCCACGACGACCAGCGGTCGGGCGTCGATGAGTTCGGGGCCGGCCGAGGCGAGTCGGGAGACGAGGTCGTCGGCCGGTGTCTCGGGACCGGCGACGACGACGAGGGGCGCCGCGTCGTCGGGTGTGCCCGTCGCGGTGAGCCGCAGGACGGGGGTCTCCCCGAGGAGGGAACACTCCACGGCGGCGCCCTCCGGTATCCCGCCGGTCCGGCCGTCGGGACACGGGACCCAGGTGAGGTCGCTGCGCGGCGCGAGCCAGTCGGGTCGGTCGGCGGTCTCGGCCGCCTCGCCACCGCCGGAGGATCCCCCGGGGCCGTCGCCGGTCGCCAGGCGCGGCCCCGTCGCGGGCAGGGGCGCACACCCGGCGATCGTCACCGCCAGGGCCGCCAGCCCCACGCCGAGTGCCCGTACGTGCCGGTGCCGCGTGACCGCGCGTGTTCCCGCTCGACGGTTCCTCACCCGTCGGCCCCGGTGACGACCCAGCGGGTGTAGAGCCCGCCGCGGGGGCACGTGAAGGCCGCGGCGACGCGCAGCGGAACCCGGGTGGCGTCGGTTCCGACGGCCAGTCGCGAGTCGTCGCCGCCGACGATGATCTCGGGGGCGACCGACAGGACGAGTTCGTCGATCGCGCCCTCGCGCAACAACGTCCCGAGCAGCTGCGGACCGCCCTCGAACGTCACCTCGGAGGCCCCGAAGTGTGTGGCGAGGGAACGGACGGAGGTGCGCAGTGGACCCGGATCGAGCACGTGCACCGTGACACCCCGCTCCCGGGCGGCCTCGAGTCGGTCGCCGGGCACTCCGTGGGCGGCGACCACCTGCAGTCCGTCGCCGGCGTCGGCGCAGTGCTCGATGAGCGCGTCGCCCAGCGCGCGGGTGAACACCAGGACGACGGGCGGGGGACCGGGTCGTCTGTCCGCCCACACGGCGGCGGTCCGGGCGGGGCCGTACCCCTCGGCCAGAACGGTGCCCGAGCCCACCAGGATCAGGTCGGCCCGGGCCCGCATGGCGTCGTAGACCAGCCGGTCCGTCGGGGTCCCCAGCCCGCCGCTGCGGCCGTCCACGGCGGTCGTGCCGTCGACCGAGGAGATCATCACCGCGCGGATGCACGGCACGGGCAGACCCGGTTCGGGGTCCAGCGCCGCCCACAAGGCCTCGAGGGCGGTGGGGTCGTCGTCGATCACGGTGGGCCGTGTCATGTGCACCGGGGACTCCTTCCGTTCTGACGCCGGGTGTCCCCACGATAGGCTCTGCCCATGGTCTCTCGCCTCGTTGACGTCACCCCGGTGGTTCCTGCCGATCAGCTCGTGGCACAGATGGTTCCCCCGTCGATGTTCGACGATGTCAGTTTCGACTCCTACATCCCGGACCCGGCCGAGCCCTCGCAGGCCGCCGCGGTCAAGGCGTGTCGCGAGTTCGCCGAGTCCGTGGTGGCCCGTCGCACTCCCAAGAAGGGGCTGTTCGGCCGGCGACCGAAGGCGGTGCAGGGGACCGGTATCTATCTCGACGGCGGCTTCGGGGTGGGCAAGACCCACCTGCTGACGTCGATTTACCACAATTGCCCCGAGCCCAAGGCGTTCGGGACGTTCGTCGAGCTGACCCACGTCGTGGGTGCTCTCGGCTTCAACCGGGCCGTCGAGGAGCTCTCCGGGCACTCCGTCCTGTGCATCGACGAGTTCGAGCTCGACGATCCGGGCGACACCATGCTGGTGTCTAGACTGCTCGCGGAGCTCACCACCGCCGGTGTCAGCGTCGCGGCCACGTCCAACACGCTGCCGGAGCAGCTGGGGGAGGGACGGTTCGCGGCCAAGGACTTCATGCGGGAGATCCGCAAGATGTCGGGGATCTTCGAGTCGATCCGGGTCGACGGCCCGGACTACCGGCACCGTAACCTGCCCCCCGCCCCGGACCCGATGGACGACAGCGGACTCGAGGCCGAGGCCGAGGCGGTGGAGGCTGCCACGCTCGACGACTTCGACGCCCTGTGCGAGCACCTGTCGACCCTTCACCCGTCCAAGTACAACCGCCTCGTCGACGGCGTCACGCGGGTCTGCCTCAGCGGGGTCAAGCCGCTGCCGGATCAGTCGATCGCCCTTCGTCTCGTCGTCCTCGCCGACCGGCTCTATGACGCGGGGATTCCCGTGCGCAACTCCGGCGACAAACTGGACGCGATCTTCACCGACGAGATGATCGCCGGCGGCTACCGCAAGAAGTACCTTCGTGCCACTTCCCGACTCCTGGCGCTGTCCCGGTTCGAGACCGTCGGCGGCTGACCGGCAGGCCCCTCTCAAAGCGCCAGTTCGTACACGACGTCGGTGTTGGCGACCCCTCCGACGTCGAAGGTCCGGTTCCCGCGTGGTTCGAAACCACGCTTGACGTAGAACCTGCGGGCTCGGGCGTTGGCGACGTTGGTGGCCAGCCAGATGCTCCGCGTGCCCGCCGCTCTGCACCGTCGGCACACCTCGTCGAGCATGTCCGACGCGATCCCTCCGCCGTGGTGGTCGGGATCCACATAGAACTTGCTGACCCCGGTCGTGGGTCGGTGAATCACCTGTCCAGCGCAGCCCGGGTCCATCTCGGTCCCGGCGATCAGCAGGATGTACCCGACCATCTCACCGTCGTCGCCCCGGGCCACCAGGACCTCGTGGCCCGGCGTGACGAGGTGAGCTCTGAACGCCTCCGGGCCGAGGTGCTCGGCGATGAAGGCCCTGATCTCGACCGGCCCCAGTTCGGGAGGGCACGCCAGCGGGAACGTCCGGGCCGCCAAGGCCGAGACGGCGCCGATATCGGCCACCGAGGCGTCACTGAGTCGGGCGGTCACCCCACGAGCCTATAAGGCGCCGTTCAGGCGTGCAGGTGCAGGCTCTCGCCCGTCCGTGCCCCTCTGACGACGAGTTTCTCCGCGTCGTCGCCGCCACCGAGGATGAGCGTGACCTCGAATTCATCGTCGTCGAATGGTGGAGGTGGGGCATCGCGGACATACCATCATGATCAGTGACCGACGTCACGTCGGGAGTACGTTCCGGTACCGAACAAGCGGCAGTCCGTGAAACGACGAACGCCCCAGCCGGGGCCGGGGCGTCGTGTGGTGCGCGATACTGGGATTGAACCAGTGACCTCTTCCGTGTCAGGGAAGCGCTCTCCCGCTGAGCTAATCGCGCGGGTTTCCCGTCCGGACGGGTCCGGACGTGGAGGTGGAGACGGGAATCGAACCCGTGTTGACGGCTTTGCAGGCCGCTGCCTCACCACTCGGCCACTCCACCGCAAAGGTATCGAGCCTGGTGAGGACGTCCTGGCTCCTCGATCCCTCCGAGCGGATGACGGGATTCGAACCCGCGACCCTCACCTTGGCAAGGTGATGCGCTACCAGCTGCGCCACATCCGCATCGCTTCCCGGCTCGCTGTTGCTCACCGCGTTGCGAGAATGAACATTAGCCGACGACGTTCGCGCAATACAAATCCGGGGTCGGAAATGCCCGCTGAACTGGCCAGGAGCCCGATAGAGTTTCCGCACCACCAGCCCCGCCGGCCCCGCCCGCACCAGCAGTTGCGGCCGTGGGCAACCCGGCTGGCCGGGGCCTGCCTGACCGCCCGAGTTTCGCGACCGGGTCAGCGCCGGAATGGACCGACGACGACGCGCACCGAGGTGCCGCTAGTGCAGCGCGGAGCAGACCATGGTGGAGGAGCGCGAGTCGGAGCGCCCGGACGGGAAACGGGAGCCCACACCGTCCCGTCGGGACCCGAATTGGGCGTGGGCACCGGGCTTGCTAGAGTATTGCGGGTGCCCGGGAGAGAAGCCGGGCGACGAGGTCCTATAGCTCAGTGGAAGAGCGCTCCGTTCACACCGGAGAGGTCACTGGTTCGAACCCAGTTAGGACCACCACCCGACGAACCCCGTTCTCCGTCTACCGGAGCGCGGGGTTTCGTCATTTCCTCATCGTTGCCGGTTCGCGATAGCTGTAGAGCACCCTCGCCGCCTCCCGGGCTGGCCGCGTCCAGGTTCGAGCGTGCCCTAGACGAACGTAGAGGTTTGGTAATAAGAGCAGCCTCATTCGGAAATCTCGCCGAAACAGTACAGCCACAGCGTTCCTTCCGTGCTGCCGCACAAGGCCCTCGACGAGGGTCATCGTCGTAGGAAGGAACGCTAATGACGGGAATGTGCGTCTCCGCAGTGGTCGGGATCGTCGGCGGACCGGACGTACCGACTCGAACTCATCGAGTCGCCGTCCGACTACGTCTGGGGGATCGCCGGCCCGGACGTCGGGAAGATCTTCATGCGAACGGGCGAGCGGATCCGGATCGAGATGACCAACTCCACCTCGATGTGGCACCCGATGCACCTGCACGGGCACACCTTCGGCGTCCAGGAGTACGGGAGACTGCGGCGCGACACCGTGATCATCCACCCGGGCCAGAGTCTCGCGTTCGAGTTCGACGCCGACAATCCCGGCGCCTGGATGTTCCACTGCCACAACGCGTATCACCTGGACGCCGGGATGACCACCGACTTCTACTACGAGAGGTGACACTCGATGTTGCGCAACACCACCAAGCTCGCCGCCATGGCGACGTCCGCCCTCCTCCTCACCGCCGGGTGCTCGTCCGGTGACGTGCGGGCGGGGGCCGCGACCGGCACCACGGTCCAGGTCCGGGTGCTGGACATGAAGTTCGATCCCGCGGTCGTCACCATCTCCCCGGGAGACACCGTGGAGTGGGTCTGGGAGGCATCCCTGCCCCACGACGTCGCGTCGATGGGGGGAGCACCGGTCGCCTTCGCCTCCGAGCTGCAGACCTCCGGCACCTATGCGCAGACCTTCGAGACCGCGGGCGTCTACGACTACACCTGCACCCCGCATCCGCAGATGACCGGACAGGTCATCGTGGAGGGATGAGGCCCGTCACCCGTAGGGGGCGGGCGGGAACCTCCCCGAACCCGGTCCTCGCGTCGGTCGCCGCAGTCGCGCTACTCGTGACCGGGTGCGGGTCTCCCCCCGAGCCCGCCAGGGTCACGGTGCGCAACGTCGCCTTCGACCCCAGAGAGCTGCACGTGGTCGCCGGCGATGAGGTCGCCTGGTTCTTCGACGACGGCGGGACCTACCACGACGTGGTCGTCGAAGGACTCGACGGCAACGCCGGCTTCCGGGCAGAGGGGGAGCACCGCATGGTCTTCCCCGAACCGGGCATCTACCGGGTGACCTGCTCGATCCACCCCCAGATGGTGGGCTCCGTGGTCGTGAGGCCACCCGCCTGACCCTCGTCCCACCCCACCGATCCACCACCACACCACCAGTACGAGGAGGAACACCGTGACAATCACACCCACCACGGCCCCGCACCTCGCGGGAGCCACCGTCCCGCCCGACGGGGAGACCCGGTCCGTGGCGGATATATCCGACCTGGGCCTCGGCGATCGCCCCGAGATCCGGCCGCGGATGGGCCACGCGGTCGGTATCGCCAAGCGCGTCGGGGTCGCCGCCGCATCACTGGCCTTCGGCGTTGGCGCCGCGGTGGCGGTCGGTGCCGTCACCGGCCTGACCGCACCGGTCGCCCTCACCGTGGGCGTCGTCGGCGCCGCCGCTCTCACCGCCGTCGCGGCGAACTGGTCCACCTGCGGCATGTCCGTGGCAGGGGTCGTCGCCGCCCCCAAAGCAGGCGGACCGGCCCGGTGACGGCTCCGCCCTGAGCCGTCTCGGTGCCCACCTCGCGGGCTCGTTGCTCACCGCTCTGCCGGTCGGTGCGGGCCTGGGCCTCGTGGGAATGGCCGTCCAGTCCGTGGTCGGGCCGGTCCCGGTGGCCCCGCTGCTGGCGGGATGGTCCTCGCTGGCGTTCCTGTACGGCCTCCACGAGACCGGTCTGCTGCGGATGCCGACGCCGATGCGACGTCAGCAGCTGCCCCGCCATCTGCGCCGGGTCGGTCGTCCGATGCGGGTGTCGTTCTACTTCGGCACGCTCATCGGGCCCGGGTTCATGATCTTCATCCGCTCCAGCGCCTACTACCTGCTGTTCCTGGGCGCGATCGCCCTCGCCAACCCCGTTCTCGGCGCGGCACTGTTCGCGGCGGTCTCGATCGGCAGGTGCGGTCCGTCCGCCCTCGCGATCGCGCACCAGCGACAGGGCGGCACGATGGGTGACTTCCTGCTCACGTGCATGGCCGCGGACCGCATGGTCCAGCTCGCCGCGGGCTCGGGCCTCGTGGCCCTCGCCGGTCTCGGCGCGGGGGCGCTGGCGATGTGACATAGCGGCACCCCGCACGACCGGGCGCCCGATCCGCGGACAGCGGGTCGGGCGCCCGGTGGTGTGTACAAACTCGGTGGGGCTCAGACCTCCGCAGCCACCGCTTGCTCCAGTGCCCGGTCGAACACCTCGACCGGCTGGGCCCCGCTGACGGCGAGTCGGTCGTCGAACACGAAGAACGGCACCCCCCGGGCCCCGAGACCGCGGGCCGTCTCGACGTCGCGGTGCACCAGGTCGGCGTACGCGTCCCCTCGGAGCACCCGGTCGACCTCCGCTGCCGGTAACCCGGCCCCGACCCCGATCCGATGCAGCACCACCGGGTCCGAGATCGCCCGTCCCTCGGTGAAGTGGGCGCGTCGCAGGGCCTCGTCCACCGCGTCCGCCCGTCCGTGCTCGGCGGCCAGGGCGGCCAGGCGGTGGGCGTCGAAGGTCGAACAGATGCGCGCGGACCGCCAGTCGAAGTCCAGGCCGAGTTCGGTGAACCGGGCGGCCATCTGCTCCTGCCCGGCCTCCGCGTCGGCGAGCGACATCCCGTACTTGCGCGAGAGCATCTGTGCGCTCGTCTCGGTCGGCTCGTCGCCGACGACGCGGGGAGCGGAGGGGTCGAGTTCGTAGGCCCGCCACACCACCTCGACCCCGATCTCGGGGTGTCGCGCACGGAACGTCTCCAGTGCCGCCTCGAGGTGCCGCTTGCCGATCCAGCAGAACGGACAGACGACGTCGGACCAGATGTCGATGCGCATGCCGGGTGCAACGTCGCGCCGCGGTCCGGGATTCCGTCAGGGCCCCGGGTAGCATGGACCGGCCCGGTCCCTGTCGTGGACCGGTGTCAGCCCGGGTGGCCCACCGGCACCCGACGTCCACTGCCCGAGGAGATCTCCCCCCGTGTCCGAGAACCGCATTCCGGAAACCGATGCCGACGCGACGGGTGCGGCCCCTGTGACGACCGTCGTCCCGGCCGGTGAGCCCGCGGGCAAGATCCTCGCCGAGCGGGAGCTGCAGTCGCGCAGCGGCCCGCAGACGATCGTCGTGGTGCGGGATCCGGAGGGGACCCTGCGGGATCTGTCCTGGGCGCCCGCCGAGGACACGGAGGTGGAGCTCGTCCGGGCCGACTCCGAGGACGGGCGGTCGGTGATCCGGCATTCGTGCGCACACGTGCTCGCCCAGGCGGTGCAGGACAAGTTCCCCGAGGCCAAGCTCGGGATCGGCCCGCCGATCGAGAACGGCTTCTACTACGACTTCGACGTGGCCGAGCCCTTCACGCCCGAGGACCTCAAGGACCTCGAGAAGCGGATGAAGAAGATCATCAAGGCCGGCCAGCGCTTCTCGCGGCGGGAGTACGCCTCGCTCGACGAGGCGCGCACCGAGCTGGCGGGCGAGCCGTACAAGCTCGAACTGGTCGAGGACAAGGGCCGGGCGGACGCCGGCGACGCCGACGGCGCGGTGGCGCTCGAGGACTCCGAGATCATGGAGGTCGGCGCGGGTGCGCTGACCGCCTACGACAACCTCAACCCCCGCACCGGCGAGGTCATCTGGTCGGATCTGTGCCGCGGCCCGCACACGCCCACCACCAAGTTCATCCCCGCGTTCACACTCACGCGCTCGTCCGCTGCCTACTGGCGGGGCGATCAGAACAACGCCGGTCTCCAGCGGATCTACGGCACTGCCTGGGAGAGCACCGAGGCCATGGACGCCTACCTCGACCGTCTGGCCGAGGCGGAGAAGCGGGATCACCGTCGGCTCGGGACCGAGCTGGACCTGTTCAGCTTCCCCGACGAGATCGGGTCCGGGTTCCCGGTGTTCCACCCCCGCGGCGGGATCATCCGCAACGAGATGGAGCAGCACTCCCTCAGGCGCCACCTGTCCGCCGGGTACTCGCTCGTCAACACCCCGCACGTGACCAAGGGCGACCTGTTCCGCAAGTCCCAGCACCTGAGCTGGTACTCGGAGGGGATGTTCCCCCCCATGGTCCTGGACGCGGAGTACGACGCGGACGGCAAGGAGACCAAGCCGGGGCAGGACTACTACGTCAAGCCGATGAACTGCCCCATGCACAACCTCGTCTTCGACTCCCGCGGCCGCTCGTACCGCGAGCTCCCGCTGCGGATGTTCGAGTTCGGAACGGTGTACCGGTACGAGAAGTCCGGGGTGATCCACGGCCTCACCCGCGCCCGCGGCTTCACCCAGGACGACGCGCACATCTACTGCACCGAGGAGCAGATGGAGGGCGAGATCGCCTCCGTTCTCTCCTTCATCATCTCGCTCCTGCGCGACTACGGCCTCGAGGACTTCTACCTCGAGCTGTCGACCAAGGATCCGGAGAAGTACGTCGGCGGCGACGAGATCTGGGAGCGCGCGACGGACACGCTGCGTCGGGTGGCCACGAACTCCGGCCTCGAGCTGGTCCCGGACCCGGGCGGGGCCGCCTTCTACGGCCCCAAGATCTCCGTCCAGGCACGCGACGCCATCGGGCGTACGTGGCAGATGTCGACGGTCCAGCTGGACTTCAACCTGCCCGAGCTGTTCGACCTGACCTACAACGCCGCGGACGGCACCAAGAAGAGGCCGGTGATGATCCACCGCGCGCTCTTCGGCTCGATCGAGCGGTTCTTCGCGGTCCTGCTCGAGCACTACGCCGGTCTGTTCCCGGCGTGGCTGGCGCCCGTGCAGGTGGTGGGCATCCCCGTGGCGGAGGCGCACGAGAAGCATCTCGAGGACGTGATCGACGAGCTCCGGGGGCGCGGTATCCGCGCCGAGCTCGACGTCTCCGACGAGCGGATGCAGAAGAAGATCCGCAACCACACCACCGGCAAGGTCCCGTTCATGCTCCTGGCCGGTGACCGCGACGTCGAGGCGGGCGCGGTGAGCTTCCGGTTCCCGGACGGGACGCAGCTCAACGGGGTCTCGCGGAACGCCGCGATGGACAAGATCTCGTACTGGGTCAACTCCCGACGCAACGACGTGCCGACCGCGGAGCGCGTGTGACGGCCGGAGATCCGTCCTCGACGGGCGTCTACCGCCAGTTCGGGGTGGGGGAGGACCACCTCCAGTTGCTGTGGGCGCCCTACCGGATGTCATATATCGCCGAGTCGCGTCCCGAGCCGGCCGAGGGGATGACGGGGGAGCCGTTCCTCGACATCCCGAGGATGAGCGACGAGGACGGGCTGGTGGTCGCCCGGGGCGAGCACGTCTACGTCGTGCTCAACCTGTTCCCCTACAACCCGGGTCACTCGATGGTGGTGCCGTACCGCAAGGTGGCGGACCTGGAGGACCTCGACGACGACGAGTCCCGCGAACTCATGTCGTACACGCAGCACCTGATCCGGGTCATCAAGACGGTCTCGAACCCGGACTCGTTCAACGTGGGGCTCAATCTGGGTGGCGCGGCCGGCGGGTCCCTGTCCGAGCATCTGCACCAACACGTCGTGCCACGCTGGATCGGTGACGCGAACTTCATTACCGTGACCGGCGGGACCAAGGTGCTGCCGCAGCTCCTCCGACAGACGCGGCAGCTGCTCTCGGAGGCGTGGTCCACCACGGTGTCATCGGATGGCGTGTCCGGACCAGACCGCACCTCGAAGTAGGCAGGGAGTCGAATGCTCAGCGAGTACGGAAGGTCGGGGGTCGCCAGGGTGGCCCACCCCCTGGCGGCGTTCCTCGTCCGCAGCGGCGTCACCGCCAACGGGATCACCCTCGCCGGCCTCCTGCTGACCTGCGCCGCGGCGATCACCCTGTTCGGACCCGGTCACCTGGTGGCCGGCGCGATCGTCATCGCACTGTGCACCCTGTTCGATCTGGTGGACGGTGCGGTCGCCCGCGCGAGCGGGGGCGGGTCACCGTACGGGGCCCTGGTCGACGCTGTCTCCGATCGGGTCGCGGACGGCGTGATCCTGGCGTCGCTGGTGTGGTGGCTGGTCCACACCGAGCCCGACAACCGGTACGCGCTGGTCATGCTCCTGGCCTGCCTGATCCTGTCCCAGGTGGTGTCCTACTCCAAGGCCCGCGCCGACGCGGGCGGGCTGCACACACCGGGCGGGCTGATGGAGCGCGCCGATCGCCTGGTCCTCATCCTGCTCGGCGCCGGCCTCGAGGGGCTGGGGGTGCCGTGGGCGCTCGAGGTCGGGCTGACCGCCGTCGCGGTGGGTAGTTTCGTCACGGTGATCCAGCGGGTGTGGGGCGGCCGCACCGACTACCTCGAACGCGTGGCGCGTAGCGATGCCCCTGCGGTGGGAGACCGATGAGCGCACTCGGCGATCGCCTGACCGATCTCGGGTACGCCGCCGGATGGGCCGTGGTGCGCGGCCTGCCCGAGCCGGTCGCGCGCACCCTCTTCCGAACGGGCGCCGATCTTGCGGCCCGCCGACAGGGTCCGGACTCGCAGCTGCGCCGGAACCTGGCCCGCGTCCTCGGGGTCGCCCCGGCCGAGGTCCCCGACCAGCTGATCCGGGATTCCCTCCGCTCCTACGCCCGCTACTGGCGCGAGGCGTTCCGCCTGCCCTCCATGGATCGCGAGGCCGTAGCCCGCGAGATGGACCGGACGATCGCCGGGGTCGAGAACCTCGACGCGGCGCTCGAGCAGGGGCGCGGGGTGGTCGTCGCGCTGCCGCACTCGGCCAACTGGGACCTGGGCGGCACCTGGCTGGCGCGACGCTACGGCGGGTTCGCCACCGTCGCCGAGAGACTCGAGCCGGAATCGCTGTACCAGCGCTTCCTGGACTTCCGCGAGGGCCTGGGCTTCACCATCTACCCGCACACGGGCGGACCCACCCCGCCGCTGGACGCCCTGCGCGAGTACCTCGCAGGGGGCGGGATCGTCTGTCTGCCGGGGGAGCGGGACCTACGCCGGACCGGGGTGCCCGTGACGTTCTTCGGCGAGCAGACGCGCATGCCCGCGGGGGCGGCCCGCCTCGCGGTGGAGACCGGCGCGCCTCTGCTCGTCGCCCAGTTCTGGTACGCCGACGAGGAGACGATGCGGGTCCGCATCACCCCGCCCATCGACGTCTCGGACGGGATCGAGCCGACGGTGCAGGCGATGGCCGACCTCTTCGCCGAGGGGATCGCCCGGCACCCCGCGGACTGGCACATGCTCCAGCCATTGTGGCTGGACGACCTGCCGGCCGAGCGACGTGCGCGGATCGAGGGCTGACCCCGCCGTGCGCATCGGCATGATCTGCCCCTACTCGTTCGACGCCCCGGGCGGGGTGCAGGCCCACGTCGTGGACCTGACCGAGGAGTTGCGACGCCGCGGACACACTGTCCGGGTCCTGGCCCCGGGCAGTCCCGGCAGCGCGCCGGTCTCCGGGATGACCCTGACCGGGCCGGGCGTCCCGATCCCCTACAACGGGTCCGTCGCCCGGCTCAGCTTCGGGCCCGCCACCTGGCGGGCCACCCGACAGTGGCTCCGCGAGCAACCGCTGGACGTCCTGCACATCCACGAACCCAACGCCCCGGGCGTCGGCATGTTCGCCCTGGCGATGTCCTCTGGGCCCATCACGGCCACGTTCCACACCTCCACCACGGGGTCGATGATCCTCGGCGCCGCCGACGGGGTCCTGGCCCCGCTGCTCGAGAAGATCCGCGGGAGAATCGCGGTGTCGACCCTGGCGCGCCGCTGGCAGATGGAGGCCCTGGGCTCCGACGCCGTCGAGATCCCCAACGGCGTCGACGTGTCCGCGTTCACCGACGTCGACACCTCAGCCGAACCGACCGACGCACCGACCGTGGCGTTCCTCGGCCGCTACGACGAACCCCGCAAGGGGATGGGCGTGCTCGCCGCAGCGCTCCCCGCCGTCCTGCGGGACGTCCCGGACCTGCGGCTGCGGGTCATGGGCGACGGCGACGAGCGGGCACTGCGCGCCGCCCTCCCGGCCGGGTTGGACGTGGAGTTCCTCGGCCGGGTCGACGACACCCGCAAGGCCGCGGTGCTGGCCGCGGCGGACGTCTACTGCGCACCCAACACCGGCGGGGAGAGCTTCGGCATCGTCCTCGTGGAGGCCATGGCCGCCGGGACCGCCGTCGTGGCCGCCGACCTCGACGCATTCCGCCGTGTCCTCCGGGACGGCGAGTGCGGGGAACTCGCCACGGTCGGCGACGCCGGTGCCCTCGCCGCAGCCCTCACGAGGGTCCTCACCGACCCCGGACGGCGCGCCGACCTCCGCACCCGCGGTCTCCAGGCGGTCCGGGAGTACGACTGGCCCGTCGTCGCCGACCGGGTCGTGCGTGTGTACGAGACCATCCGCGGCCCGGGGGAGACGCTGCGTGTCCGCTGAGCTGATCGTCGTCGTCGTCGTCGTCCTCGTCGCCGCGCTCGCGGCGTTGCTCTCCGCGTACCTCACCGCCCACCGCCTGGACCGCCTCCACATCCGCACCGACCTGGCCCGCGCCGCCCTGACCGGGGCCCTGGAGCGACGCCACACGGTCGCCGCCGCCGTCGCCCGCGACCTCTCGGCGCGGGACCCGGCGGGCGCGGACCGCCTGGCGCGGGCTCTCGCGCACGCCCGCGCCCACCCTCCGGGCGCGATCACCGGGCCGGACCCCGCGCCGCACCCGGACCACCGACGTCGCCGCGACACGGGCGGCGCGCCGGACGACCCCGCCGAGCCCGACGCCGAGGTCGCGGAGAACACCCTCGGCGTGGTCCTGTCCGGGGTCGACACGGACGCGCTGCCCGACGATCTCGCCGCCGAGCTGGAGGACGCCTCGGATCGCGTCTCCATGGCCCGGCGCTTCTACAACGACGCCGTCCGTGACACCCGCAGTCTGCGGGAACAGGCCCCGGTCCGCCTCCTGCGACTGGCCGGCCGGGCCCCGATGCCGGGGTACGTCGAACTCGTCGACGCGCCGCCACCGCAGGCCTGACCAACCCCGGTGGGGCGGCGGTTGGGGCGCCGGGGTGAGGGAGACCTACACTGGACCCCTGTCACACGTCGTCTGAGCCAGGAAAGGCCTATTTCGTGAGCGACCCGCAGTCCAGCGAGAACACCACCGGAACCGCACGCGTCAAGCGAGGTATGGCCGAGATGCTCAAGGGCGGCGTCATCATGGACGTCGTCACCGCCGAGCAGGCGAAGATCGCCGAGGACGCCGGCGCCGTGGCCGTGATGGCCCTCGAGCGCGTCCCCGCCGACATCCGGGCACAGGGCGGCGTCGCCCGCATGAGCGACCCCGACCTCATCGACGGCATCATCGAGGCCGTCTCCATCCCCGTGATGGCCAAGGCCCGCATCGGGCACTTCGTCGAGGCGCAGATCCTCCAGGCCCTCGGCGTGGACTACGTCGACGAGTCCGAGGTCCTCACCCCGGCCGACTACGCCAACCACATCGACAAGTTCGGCTTCACCGTGCCGTTCGTCTGTGGCGCCACCAACCTCGGCGAGGCCCTGCGCCGCATCACCGAGGGCGCGGCGATGATCCGCTCCAAGGGCGAGGCCGGCACCGGTGACGTCTCCAACGCCACCACCCACATGCGCCAGATCCGGCAGCAGATCCGCACGCTGCAGAGCCTGCCGTCCGACGAGCTGTATGTGGCCGCCAAGGAGCTCCAGGCGCCGTACGAGCTGGTCAAGGAGGTCGCTGAGACCGGCAAGCTCCCCGTGGTCCTGTTCACCGCGGGCGGCATCGCCACCCCGGCCGACGCCGCGATGATGATGCAGCTCGGTGCCGAGGGCGTGTTCGTCGGTTCCGGCATCTTCAAGTCCGGCAACCCCTCCGAGCGGGCCAAGGCGATCGTCAAGGCGACGACCTTCCACGACGATCCGGAGATGCTCGCGACCATCTCCCGCGGCCTCGGCGAGGCCATGGTCGGCATCAACGTCGACGACATCCCCGAGCCCCACCGGCTCGCCGAGCGGGGCTGGTGACCCGCCGGTGGCGAAGATCGAGGACATCCTCGAGATCGAGCGGATAGACCGCGACCTCTTCCGGGGACCGGCCATCCGCACGCACCTGCAGCGGACCTTCGGCGGCCAGGTCGCCGGTCAGACCCTCGTCGCCGCGGTCCGGACCGTGGACTCCGACAAGCACGTCCACTCCCTGCACGGGTACTTCATCCGGCCGGGCATCCCCGACGTGCCGACCGTCTTCCAGGTCGACCGCCTCCGGGACGGTCGCAGCTTCGCCACCCGCCGTGTCACCGCCATCCAGGAGGGGGAGCCGATCTTCTCCATGTCGGCCTCCTTCCACCTGGTCGACCAGGAGGGCATCGAGCACCAGGACTCGATGCCCCGGGTCGTGGGGCCCGAGGAGATCGACGTCCCGACGATCGACGACCTCGACGAGGCCCACCGCATCTTCGCCGAGGAATGGGCCCAGTGGGACATCCGGATCGTCCCCCGGGACCGCCTGGAGACGAGTTCGGCGTTGGCCTCGCAGCAGCGGGTGTGGTTCCGGAGCGTCGACGCGCTGCCGGACGATCCGAACTTCCACGTGTGCACGCTCGCGTACATGTCGGACATGACGCTGTTGGGCTCGGCCAAGGTCCCGCACCCCGACGAGCCCACCCAGGACGCCTCGCTCGACCACGCCATGTGGTTCATGCGCCCCTTCCGGGCCGATGACTGGTTGCTGTACGACCAGACCTCGCCGTCGGCGTTCGGGGGGCGCGCCCTCACCCAGGGGCGGATCTTCGACCGCTCCGGCAGGCTCGTCGCTGCCGTCACCCAGGAGGGACTGTCCCGGCGCCTGCGCCCGGGTGCGCAGCCGTTCCCGGTGAGCACCACCGACGACCCGTCGAAGAAGTGAGCGCGGACGCCCCGACCGTCGGTGTCCTCGCCCTCCAGGGCGATGTCGCCGAACACGTCCGCCACCTCGAGTCCGTCGGCGCGCGGGCCGTGGCCGTCCGCCGGCGCTCCGAACTCGACGGCGTGGACGGACTCATCCTGCCCGGCGGGGAATCCACCGCGATGAGTCGGCTTCTGGACGTCTACGACATGTACGAACCGGTGGCCGAGAGGATCTCCGGCGGCATGCCGGTCTACGGCTCCTGCGCGGGCATGATCCTGCTGGCGTCGGTCGTCCTGGACACCCGGGCGGACGCCACCTGGTTCTCCGCGATCGACATGACCGTCCGTCGGAACGCCTTCGGACGGCAGGTCGACTCGTTCGAGGCCGACCTCGTCGTCGACGCCCTCGGCGCCGACCCGGTTCGGACCGTGTTCATCCGCGCACCCTGGGTCGAGACGGTGGGCCCCGACGTGGAGGTACTCGCCCGCGTCCGCGCCTCCGACGGCCACGATCACGTGGTCGCGGTGCGGCAGGGCAACGCCCTGGCGACCTCCTTCCACCCCGAGGTGACCGACGATGTGCGCGTTCACCGGTACTTCGTCGACATGGTGCGGCAGTCGACCTCGTAGACTGGCCAGTCAGCGACACATCGCACCGGGCGGCCAACCGAGGTCGGCCCGGACTGACACCCCCGGAGGGCGGAACATCCCATGTCAGGCCATTCCAAGTGGGCCACCACCAAGCACAAGAAGGCCGCGATCGACGCCAAGCGCGGCAAACTCTTCGCCAAGCTCGTCAAGAACATCGAGGTGGCGGCCCGTACGGGCGGCGGTGACCCAGCCGGCAACCCCACGCTCTACGACGCCATCCAGAAGGCCAAGAAGAACTCTGTCCCGGGCGACAACGTCGAGCGCGCGCGCAGACGTGGCGCCGGCGAGGAGGCGGGCGGCGCCGAGTGGGAGACCATCATGTACGAGGGGTACGGCCCGAACGGCGTGGCCCTGCTCATCGAGTGTCTGACCGACAACCGCAACCGCGCCGCAGGCGAGGTGCGCACGGCGATGACCCGCAACGGCGGCAACCTCGCCGACCCCGGTTCGGTGGCCTACCTGTTCACCCGCAAGGGCGAGATCGTGCTGGACAAGGGTGAGCTCGAGGAGGACGACGTCCTCATGGCCGTACTCGAGGCCGGGGCCGAGGAGGTCAACGACCTCGGCGAGCAGTTCGAGGTGGTCTGCGAACCCACCGACCTCGTCCGGGTGCGCACCGCGCTCCAGGAGGCCGGCATCGACTACGACTCGGCCGAGTCCGGGTTCCGCGCCTCGGTCGAGGTGACGGTCGACGCCGACGGCGCCACCAAGGTCTTCAAGCTCATCGACGCGCTCGAGGACTCCGACGACGTCCAGAACGTCTACTCGAACCTCGACGTGCCGGACGACGTGCTGGCGGCGCTCAACGCCTGACGGGCGGCCCACTGGTAGGGTCTCGAACGTAGGTTCTACCACTGGTCGGCGAAAGGTCGCTATGCGCGTGATGGGTGTGGACCCGGGACTGACCCGGTGCGGGCTCGCGCTGATCGAGACCGAGCCGGGTCGGGCCGTCACGGCGTTGGACGTGGACGTGGTGCGGACGACCGCCCAGGAACCACTCGAGAGGCGCCTGCGGGCGGTCCACGCCGTGGCGGACGAGTGGATGGAGATCCACCGCCCGGACGTGGTCGCCATCGAGCGGGTCTTCGCCCAGAACCAGGTCTCCACCGCCATGGGCACTGCCCAGGCCGCCGGCGTCGTGGCACTGGCCGCCGCCTACCGCGACATCCCGGTGGCCTTCCACACGCCTTCCGAGGTCAAGGCCGCCATCACCGGCAGCGGGCGCGCGGACAAGAAGCAGATGACCCTGATGATCACCCGGATCCTCGGCCTGCAGAAGCCACCCAGCCCGGCGGACGCGGCCGACGCCCTCGCCCTGGCCGTGTGCCACAGCTGGCGGGCACCCATGCAGGGGCGGGTCGCCGCGCTCGACGGCCACGTCGCGCGGTCCCGGGCCGGGTTCGAGTCGAAGGTGGCGGCGGCACGGGACGCCGCCACGTCGAACGCACACGGTGGTCGCAGCGCGGCCGCCGATCAGGAGCGCGCCCGGGCCGCGGCCCGGGGCATGGCGCGGACGAAGGGAGTGCGCTGGTGATCGCCTCGATCCGGGGGACCGTGGCCGAGATCGGCCTGGACCGCTGCGTGGTGGAGACCGGGGGAGTCGGGGTGCTCGTTCACGCGACCCCCGCGGCGCTCGCCGGTCTCCGGCGCGGCGCGGAGGGGATGCTCCACACGGAGCTGGTGGTGCGCGAGGACTCGCTCACCCTGTACGGATTCGACTCGGTGGACGCGCGTCAGTTGTTCCTCACCGTCCAGACCGTCTCCGGCGTCGGACCACGACTGGCACTGGCGATCGTCGCGACCCTCGAGCCGGAGACCCTCGTCCGAGCTCTCGGAACCGGGGACGTCAAGGCGTTGACCCGGGTCCCGGGCGTCGGCAAGCGAACCGCCGAACGCATGGTGCTGGAACTCAAGGACAAGGTCGGGCCCGTGGCGGACGGTGGTTCCGTGGGGATCCCGGGCGGCGCGACCGTCGGATCGTCTGCGACCGAGGTCGCAGAGGCACTAGAGGGCCTGGGTTTCTCCTCCGCGGAGGCCGAGAAGACCGCCACCGCGGTGCTCGCCGCCGAGCCGGACCTCGACCCGGCGCAGGCCCTGCGGCTGGCTCTCAAGTCACTCGGTAGGCGCTGATGGCGGGACCGATCGACGCGGCCGGCGACGGGTATTCCCCCAACATCGACGACGGAACGGACCGGGAGGGCGAGCTGTCCGCGTCCGCGACCCCGTTCGACACCGACGTCGAGGGCGCCCTCCGACCCCGCAGCCTGGGCGAGTTCATCGGCCAGGAGACGGTCCGGGAACAACTGGACCTCGTGCTCACCGCCGCCACCCGCCGTGGGGTCGTGCCCGACCATCTGCTCTTCTCCGGGCCGCCCGGGCTGGGCAAGACGAGTCTCGCGATGATCGTCGCGGCCGAACTCGGTGGATCGCTGCGGATCACCTCCGGTCCCGCCCTCGAACGACCCGGCGACCTCGCCGCGATGCTCTCCAATCTCATTGAGGGCGACGTGCTGTTCATCGACGAGATCCACCGCATCGCGCGCCCGGCCGAGGAGATGCTCTATCTCGCGATGGAGGACTTCCGGATCGACATCATGGTCGGCAAGGGGCCCGGTGCCACCTCGATCCCGCTGGAGATCGCCCCGTTCACCCTGGTCGGTGCCACCACGCGATCCGGAGCGTTGACCGGTCCGCTGCGCGACAGGTTCGGGTTCACCGCGCACATGGACTTCTACACGGACACCGACCTCGCCAGGATCGTCACCCGCGCCGCGGACATCCTCGCCATCCCCGTCGAGCCCGATGCCGCGCTGGAGATCGCCGGCCGGTCGCGGGGCACACCCCGTATCGCCAACCGGCTCCTGCGGCGGGTCCGTGACTTCGCCGAGGTCCGGGCCGACGGTCGCATCACCGTGCCCGTCGCCAGGGCCGCCCTCGAGGTGTACGAAGTGGACGAACTGGGGCTCGATCGTCTCGACCGCGCGGTCCTGAGGGCGCTCCTCGTCCAACACGAGGGCGGGCCCGTCGGACTGAGCACTCTGGCGGTGGCCGTGGGGGAGGAGTCCACCACCCTCGAGGAGGTCTGCGAGCCCTTCCTCGTCCGCGCCGGTCTGCTCGCACGCACCCCGCGCGGGCGAATCGCCACCGCCGCGGCGTGGGACCACCTGGGGCTCACCCGCTCCGACAACGCGGCCGGGCAGCCGATGCTGCCGGTCGAGGTCGACCGGGGCCCCGGCGCGCGCGGCTGAGCCCCGGGCTGGCATCCTCGGACGAGACCGTCCGTAGCCCGGACCCGCCAGCGACCCGGAACCGGCGGGTCCATGTCAGGAGGACCCGAATGGGACTGGAACTGCTGCTGCCGTTGATGATCGTCGTGCTGATCGTGCTGATGGTCCTGCAGAGCACGAGACAACGCAGGGCGATGAAGGACATGCGGGAGATGCAGGCCTCACTGACGGCGGGTGATCGCGTGCTCACCACCTCGGGCCTCCGCGCAACCATCGTCTCCGTGGGAGACGAGACCGTGGAACTGGAGATCGCGGAGGGTGTCCACACCCAGTGGGACCGTCGGGTCATCCGCGAGAAGCTCGACACCGGCACGCCCCCCGGAGCCGACACCGGCACCGGTGCCGCGGATTCCCTGTAGGCCACGACCGGCGAGTAGTGTAATGGGGCCCTCCGGCCGGAGGCCCCAGACGAAGACCGAGAGAGATCACCTGTGTCACCAGCTCGTCCTCGAGGCGCCGACGCCCGCCCCAGACCGTGGGCGCTGCTGTCCGCGTTCTTCCTGGTGCTGTTCATCTTCTTCCTCGGCGCCTTCGCCGTCGCCGAGCGCGGCCTGACGCCGAAGCTGGGCATCGATCTGCAGGGCGGTACCCGCGTCACGCTGATCCCCAAGGGAGACCCCGACGAGGCGGACCTAAAACTGGCCCAGGACATCATCCGGGACCGGGTCGACGGGCTCGGCGTCGCCGGGACCTCGGTCGTCATCGAGGGCAGTAACATCGTCCTCACGGTGCCCGGTGAGGACTCCAGCCAGGCCCGTGATCTCGGCACCACCTCACAGCTGACGATCCGTCCCGTGCTGCAGGTCCAGCCCGTCGCCGAGGGCGATGTCGAGCCCGTGCCCGCCGCCAAGGGGGACCGCGACGCCGTCGCCAGGGAGGTCGAGGAGGCCCGCGAGGTCCGTCAGGGCGACCCGCAGGAACTCGCCCAGACGCTCTCGACGTTCCGCTGCCCGGAGCGCGATGTCCTGGCCGGCTTCGACGACCCGTCCCAGGCCCTCATCGCCTGTGGTGACGGTGCGAAGTACGTCCTCGGTCCCGTCCCATTGCTCATCGGGGAACCGGAGGACGGGAAGCGACTCGACGGGCAACAGATCGTCAAGGACTCCGTCAGTTCCGGGTTCAACCAGCAGGCCGCCAAGAACGAGGTCTCGTTCCGGTTCAACGCCGGACCCGGTGAGCAGGGCAGCGCCACCTGGTCGCGCCTGACGCAGGAGAACCTCCAGCGGCAGATCGCCATCGTCCTCGACGGCGAGGTCATCAGCGCTCCCGTCGTACAGGGCGTCACGCCGGTCGGTTCGGCGACCTCCATCACCGGTGACTTCAGCACGGACGAGGCGGCGTCCCTCGCCGCGAACCTGCGCTACGGCGCCCTGCCCATCTCCTTCGAGGACCCCAACGTCGACAACGTCCCGGCGTCTCTCGGTCTGGCCTCGCTCGAGGCCGGCCTGCTCGCCGGCGCCATCGGCTTCCTGCTGGTACTGGCGTACTCCGCCTTCTTCTACCGACTGCTCGGCGTGTTGGCCTTCATTTCGCTGGCCCTGTCGTTCCTGCTCACCTACGTCCTGTTGGTGTTCCTCGGATACACCGTCGACTACAGCCTCGACCTCGCGGGAATCGCGGGACTCGTCATCGGTATCGGCATGACCGCCGATTCCTACGTCGTGTTCTTCGAGCGCATCAAGGACGAGCTGCGGGACGGCCACCGGTTCAGATCCGCGGTGCCACGGGCCTGGAAGAGCGCCAGCCGCACCATCATCACCGGCAACATGGTCAGTCTCATCGGAGCGGTCGTGCTCTACCTGCTGGCCAGCGGCGAGGTGCGCGGTTTCGCGTTCACCCTCGGCCTCACGACCATCATGGACGTGTTCGTCGCGTTCACCGTGACCTGGCCGCTCGTCTACCTGGCCTCCACCAAACCCACCTTCGCCAAGCCCTCCGCGAACGGGATGGGGCGGATGGAGAACCTCCAGGCAGCGGCAGCGGAACAGCGCCGCCTCGACCGGAAGGCCGAGAGCGACGCCGAGCCGGGGCCGCACCGGGGAGTCACCGCGGCCATCCGCGGCCCGGGCGGCGACACCATCACCGAGCCGCGCACCGAGCGTCCCGCCACCGATGAGGAGGAGGGCCGATGAGCACTCCCACCACCACCGCGGCCGAGAGTGGCGCCACCGCCCCCGCCGGCCGGACCGACAGCCTGTTCACGCGGCTCTACACGGGGACCGGGGCGTTCGGCATCGTCCCGAATCGCCGGAGGTTCTACGTCCTCACCACCGTGATCGTCGCGATCTGCTTGGCGAGCATCATCTTCCGTGGCTTCAGCTTCGGTATCGACTTCACCGGTGGCACGAAGCTCACCATGCCCGCAGCCGACCATGACAAGAGCCGCGTGGCCGCGGTGGTCGAGGAGTCGGTGGGCGAGGAACCCCAGACGGTCCAGATCGTCGGAGCGGGGGACGCGCGCATCGTCGAGGTGGAGACACGATTCCTCACCAGCGACGAGATCCGTGCGGCCAAGAACGCGCTCTACGAGGAGTTCCAGCCGGTCACGGCCGACGGAGACGCGTCGGTCGAGGCGATCGGCGACTCAGCGCGATCCGAGAGCTGGGGAGGACAGGTCACCGAGAACGCACTGATCGCACTCGGGGTGTTCCTCGTCATCGTCTTCGGCTACATCGCCTTCCGCTTCGAATGGCGGATGGCCACCGCCGCCATCGTCGCCCTGCTGTTCGACGTACTGACCACCGCCGGCGTCTACTCACTCGTCGGCTTCGAGGTCACCCCGGCCACCGTGATCGGCCTGTTGACCATCCTCGGCTTCTCGCTGTACGACACGGTGATCGTGTTCGACAAGGTCGAGGAGAACACCCGCGGCATCAGACACACCGCGAGCCGCACCTACGCCGAAGAGGCGAACCTGGGTGTCAACCAGACCCTCATGCGTTCGATACACACCACCATCATCGGCGTGCTGCCCCTGCTGGCGCTGGTCGTGATCGCGGTGTGGATCCTCGGGGTGGGGACCCTGATGGACCTGGCACTCGTCCAGATGGTGGGGATCATCACCGGCACCTTCTCCTCGGTCTTTCTCGCCACACCCCTGCTGGTGTCGCTCAAAAACCGCGATCCGGAGATCAGACGCCAGACCGCCAAGGTGCTGGCCCGACGCGAGAAGGCCGAGACCGCCGCATGACCGAACCAGCCCTCACCCCCGTCCCACCGGCCATCAGTTCGGCCGTGGAACGGCTGATGCGTCGCGTCGAGGACTTCCCATCCGCGGGCGTCCAGTTCTGCGACCTCACCCCGGTCCTGGCGGATGCCGACGGCTTCGATGCCGTCGTCGCCGGGCTGATCGCCGGGCACGAGATCGGCAGTGTGGACTACGTCGCCGGGCTCGACGCCCGCGGGTTCCTGCTCGCGGGCGCGGCAGCCGTACGTCTGCACACCGGTGTCCTGGCCATCCGCAAGGCCGGCAAGCTCCCGCCACCGGTGCATTCGCGGTCCTACGAGCTCGAATACGGCGCCGCCACGTTGGAACTCCCCGCGGACGGGCTCGACCTCAGGGGGAAGCGCGTCCTCGTCGTCGACGACGTCCTCGCCACCGGGGGGACTCTCACCGCCGCGGTCGGTCTGCTGGAGGACTGTGGGGCGATCGTCGCGGGGCTGTCCGTGGTGCTCGAGGTCCCCGGCCTCGGGGGGCGGGATAGACTGGCCGCCACACCGCTGACCTGCCTCACGGTCGCGTGACCGTCGGCCGTTACTGACGGCCCGGAACTGGAGGGAGGAGCCGGAGATGACACAACGGCAGGACCCGGCCGGGCAGCCGGACGGGGGCGCGGGCCCCGGACAGATGGCTCAGCCCCAGCCCCCGACTCCCCAGCCCCCGACACCCCAACCCTCGACCCAACCGCTCCCCGTGATCCCGGGCAACCGTCCGTCCGCCGGTCGACGGGTGCGTGCGCGGTGGGCTCGCCGCCTCACCTCGGGTCTGACCGTCACCTCCACGCCGGCGGTTCTCGAACCGTTGGTGCGCGTCCACCGGATACACCACGCCAAGGCCGACGTCGGTCTGCTGGCACGCGCGTACACCCTCGCGGAGAAGCAACACGAGGGCGTCTACCGCAAATCCGGCGATCCCTACATCACCCACCCACTCGCCGTGGCGACCATCTGCGCGGAGATGGGTATGGACACCACGACGCTCGTGGCAGCGCTGCTGCACGACACGGTCGAGGACACCGACTACTCGCTCGCGCGGCTGGAAGCCGACTTCGGCGGTGAGGTCGCCCATCTGGTGGACGGCGTCACCAAGCTGGACAAGGTCGAGTTCGGCGAGGCCGCCGAGGCGGAGACCATCCGCAAGATGATCATCGCGATGGCACACGACCCCCGCGTCCTGGTGATCAAGGTGGCCGACCGCCTGCACAACATGCGCACGATGCGGTTCCTGCCGCCCGAGAAGCAGGTCAAGAAGGCGAGGGAGACCCTCGAGGTGATCGCCCCGCTCGCGCACCGGCTGGGGATGGCGACCATCAAGTGGGAACTCGAGGACCTCGCCTTCGCGATCCTCGAGCCGAAGAAGTACCAGGAGATCGTCCGGCTCGTGGCCGACCGGGCCCCCAGCCGCGACGTCTACCTGCAAACGGTGACCAACCGGGTCAGGGCGGACCTCGAGAAGGCCCACATCCAGGCCCGGGTCGAGGGCCGACCCAAGCACTACTGGTCGATCTATCAGAAGATGATCGTGCGCGGTCGGGAGTTCGACGAGATCCACGACCTCGTGGGCATCCGTGTCCTGTGCGAGGACGTTCGCGACTGCTACGCCGCGATCGGGGTCGTCCACTCGACGTGGAAGCCGATGCCGGGGAGGTTCAAGGACTACATCGCCCAGCCCCGCTTCGGCGTGTACCGGTCGTTGCACACCACCGTGATCGGACCCGACGGCAAACCCCTCGAGATCCAGATCCGCACCCACGAGATGCACCGCAACGCGGAGTACGGCATCGCGGCGCACTGGCGCTACAAGGAGACCCGCGGCAAGCACAACGGCGACCCCGCCGAGGTCGACGAGATGGCGTGGATGCGGCAACTGCTCAGCTGGCAGCGCGAGGCCGCCGATCCCGGCGAGTTCCTGGATTCCCTGCGCTTCGAGATGACCAGCAAGGAGATCTTCGTCTTCACCCCCAAGGGAGACGTCATCAACCTTCCGGTCGGTGCCACACCCGTGGACTTCGCCTACGCGGTCCACACCGAGGTCGGGCACCGCTGCATCGGGGCGCGGGTCAACGGCAAACTCGTCGCCCTCGAGCGCCCGCTCGAGAACGGCGAGGTGGTGGAGGTCTTCACCTCCAAGGACCTCAATGCCGGCCCCAGCCTGGACTGGCAGAAGTTCGTGGTCTCCGGCCGTGCCAAGAGCTCAATCCGGCAGTGGTTCGCCAAGGAGCGCCGCGAGGAGGCCCTTGAGCGGGGCAAGGACCTCATCACCCGTGAGGTCCGACGCGGCGGGGTCCCCGTCCACCGCATCTTCTCCAACGAGTCGCTCGCCGGCGTGTCCCGCGAACTCGGATTCGCCGACGTCACCGCGCTCTACACGGCGATCGGGGAGAACCACGTCTCCGCCAAGACCGTGGTCGGTCGTCTCATCGCCGCCCACGGCGGCGTGGACGAGGTCACCGAGGAACTCGCCGACCGGTCCCGTGACAAGACCATGACCCCGCCCCGCCCCACGACCTCCGGGGCCGGCGTACTCGTGGGCGGAGTGGAGGACGTCCACGCCAAGCTCGCCCGCTGCTGCACCCCGGTGCCGGGGGACCAGGTCCTGGGCTTCATCACGCGCGGCGGCTCGGTCAGCGTGCACCGCACCGACTGCACCAACGCCTCCGACCTGCACCGGGAGCCGGAGCGACTGGTCAAGGTCGAGTGGGCGCCCCAGCCGGGCGCGGTGTTCCTCGTCGCCATCCAGGTGGAGGCCCTCGATCGCCACCGTCTGCTCTCCGACATCACCAAGGTCCTGGCCGACGAGAAGGTCAACATCCTCTCCGCCTCGGTGCAGACCGCGGGCGACGACAGGGTGGCGATCTCCCGGTTCACCTTCGAGATGGCCGACCCCAAACACCTGGGTCACGTCCTCGGTGCGGTCCGCAAGGTCGAAGGCGTCTTCGACGTCTACCGGATGACCTCGAACTGACCGACGCCTCCGCGGCTGACCGACCCCTCCGCGGCCGGCGGTCGCGGACCCGGTGGGACGACGCGGACCCGGTGGGACGACGCCGGCCCCGGCCGGGAGGCCGGGGCCGGTGCTCACGGCCGGGTGCTACGGGTTCACGCCTCGGGCAGGCCCTCCTGGGCGCCGACCGTGACCTTCTCGATGACCACTGGGCGGCGCGGTGCCTCGTAGTCCGGATCGCTCTGGTCGTCGCTCTTGGTCCCGGCATCGGCGATCTCGTCGAGGACCTCCAGACCGGACTCGCCGATCGTGCCCATCACGGAGTACTCGGGCGGCAGCATGGAGTCCTCGTACACGAGGAAGAACTGACTCCCGGCGCTGTTCGGCGCCTGCGACTTGGCCATGGCGACCGTGCCCCGCGGGTAGACCGACATCCCCGAACCGTCCTCGGCCACGGGGAGGTCGGTGGGCGGCTCGTCCACGATCGAGTACCCGGGGCCCGAGAGCCCGGTCCCCGTCGGGTCACCACACTGCAGGACCGAGAGCTGCGAACCCTCCCCGCCCTGCGTCAGTCGATGGCACTCGGTGTCGTCGAAGTACTCCTGCTCGGCGAGGTGCACGAAGCTCGCGACGTTGCAGGGGGCGCCCTCACGATCGAGCGTCAGGGGGATCTCGCCGCTACCGGTGGCCACCACGATCTCGGCCGTCCCTCTCCTGGGCTGGTCCCCGGTCGGGGGGTCCATCTCGCGCTTGGACTCCTCGATCTCGTCGACCTGCTCGTTGAAACGACGCGCCTCGGCGACGATCTCGGGCCCCTGGTCCTCGAACTCCGCCGGGTCGACCTTCTCCATGGGACTGGTGTCCTGCGGGTACTCGCAGGTCACCCAGTCGGCGGCGTACTGCTCGGCGCGGGACTGTTCCGCCTTGTTCCAGACCACGACGCCCACGATGCCGAGGAGGACCACCACCACGACCGAGGCACCGGCGATCTTCAGCTGCTTCTCGCGGCGCGCCTGCGCCTCCATCTGCTCACGCAGACGTTGGCGCGCCTCGGCTCGGCGTTCCTGGTTGGTGGACACTGACCCTCCTGGGGACCTGGACTAGGCTGGGACTCCACGGGCGGACCCGTACGGTGGGGCTCCGTGAAGAGCCCCACGCGGCGGTCCAGCCCAAGGTCCTTGTCTACCAGGTCGGGTAGTGACGGCCGAACGCCACTCCGGTGTCGGGCGCCGTTGCCCGGCACCGGGCGCCGAATGGCGCCGACAGTGTCGAGAAAGGGAGTACGGGACGTGCAGATCGTCGGTTTCCCCGCCGGGATGTTCCAGACCAACTGCTACATCGTGGCGGACGACGCAGGCGACTGTGTGGTCGTTGACCCGGGGCAGGACGCGGAGGAACAGGTCCGCCGTCAGATCTCCGAGGCCGGGCTCCGACCCCGCGCGGTCCTGCTAACGCACGGGCACCTCGACCACATCTGGAACGCGCGGCAGGTGGCGGATCACTACGGGGTCCCCGCCTACATCCACCCCGAGGACCGCGAGATGCTCTCCGATCCGGGCAAGGGCCTCTCGCTCGACCTGTCGGCGATGCTCAAGGGCGTCACCTTCACGGAGCCGGCCGAGGTCATCGAGGTGTTCGACGGCGACACCCTCACCATCGGGTCGATGACCTTCGACGTGGACCACGTCCCGGGTCACAGCCCCGGCTCGGTCTCGTTCCGGATCACCGTGCAGACCGAGGACGGACCCCGGCTGGTCGTGCTCGGTGGGGACGTACTGTTCCAGGACGGTGTGGGACGCACCGACCTGCCCGCGGGGGACACCGAGGTGCTCATGCAGTCCATCGCCAAGAAGTTCCTCGTCCTGGACGACGACGCCGTCGTGTTGCCCGGGCACGGGCCGTCCACGACCATCGGTCGTGAGCGTCGGTCGAATCCGTTCCTGCGTGACCTCTAGACCCACCAGCCCCACCCGCCCCTCGAGACCCAAGGACGCCTCACCAGTGACCGGCAACGCCAAGAAGACCGCACTCAAGGCACCGAAGGGTGTTCCCGACTACGTGCCTCCGGCGTCCGCCGGGTTCGTGACGGTCCGGGACGCCATCACCACCGCCGCCCGGCGCGCCGGGTACGGGCACGTCGAGTTGCCGATCTTCGAGGACACGGCGTTGTTCGCGCGCGGCGTGGGGGAGTCGACCGACGTGGTGTCCAAGGAGATGTACACGTTCTCCGACAGGGGCGGCCGGAGCGTCACCCTGCGCCCCGAGGGCACGGCCGGGGTCATGCGCGCGGTGATCGAACACGGGTTGGACCGGGGCCAGCTCCCGGTCAAGCTCTGCTACGCGGGCCCCTTCTTCCGGTACGAGCGCCCCCAGGCCGGCCGGTACCGTCAGCTCCAGCAGGTGGGCATCGAGGCGATCGGCGTCGACGACCCGGCCCTGGACGCCGAGGTGATCGCCGTGGCAGACGAGGCGTTCCGCTCCCTCGGGCTCACCGGGTTCCGCCTCGAGCTCACCTCACTCGGAGACGAGACGTGCCGCCCCGACTACCGGGAGCGGCTGCAGGACTTCCTCACCGGGCTGGACCTCGACGAGGCGACGCGAGAACGCGCTCGGGTCAATCCGCTGCGCGTCCTGGACGACAAGCGCCCCGAGGTGCGTGCCCAGCTCGAGGGCGCTCCACTGATGATCGATCACCTGTCGGACGCGAGCGCCGAGCACTTCGCGACCGTTCGGGCGCACCTGGACGCCCTGGGCGTCGCGTACGAGGTCAATCCCCGCATGGTGCGGGGCCTGGACTACTACACCAAGACGACCTTCGAGTTCGTGCACGACGGCCTCGGCGCCCAGTCCGGGATCGGTGGCGGCGGCCGCTACGACGGCCTGATGGAGCAGCTCGGCGGCCAGGCGCTGTCCGGCATCGGGTTCGGTATCGGTGTGGACCGGACGGTGTTGGCACTGCAGGCCGAGGGGATCGACCCGGCGGCCGAGGGGCGCGTCGATGTGTACGCGGTGGCTCTCGGCGCGCAGGCCAAGGCGACTCTGGTGCCCGTCCTCGCCGAGTTCCGCCGCAGCGGGCTCCGCGCGGACATGGCGTACGGGGACCGCGGCATGAAGGGCGCCTTCAAGGCCGCGGACCGCTCCGGCGCGGCGATCACCGTCGTCGTCGGGGAGAACGAACTGGCCACCTCCACGGCCGTCGTCAAGACGATGGCCACCGGTGAGCAGGAACCGGTGCCCCTGGAGGGTCTCGTCGACCACGTGACCAGGGCCGTCTCCCGCTGAACCCGACCGTCCGGCGCGATCGAGCGACCGGGCCCCGCCCACGCGTCAGGGTTACGCGCGCCAGAGCCGGGCGCCTCAGAGCCGGGCGCCTCAGAGCTGTGCGCGGAAGGTGTCGCAGGCCTGCATCGAGCCCTGCTCGTAGCCCGTCAGGAACCACTGTCGGCGCATCTCCGATGACCCGTGGGTCCACGAGCCCGGGTCGACACGGGCGCCGCCGGTGCGCTGGATGTGGTCGTCGCCGATCGCCTCGGCGGTCCGGACGATCGCGTCCACGTCGCTCCCGGTGAGGCTCTCCAGCAGCGGCGGGCCGCCGTCGGGCGCCGGGGTCGAGGTGGCGTAGTGGGCCCACAGGCCGGCGTAGCAGTCGGCCTGGAGTTCGACCCGGACCGCACCCGAGGAAGGGCCCTGCGGGTCCTGCTGCGACCGGCGGATGTCGCCGAGCATGGTCTGCAGGTGGTGGCCGAACTCGTGGGCGACGACGTACATCTGCGCCGCGCCGGAGGGTGGGCCACCGAGCTGGCGCACGAGGACCCGGTCGAAGAACGCCGGATCGAGGTAGACGCCCTCGTCGGCCGGGCAGTAGAACGGTCCGATGTCGGAGGAGGCGCCACCGCATCCGGTGTCGACGGCACCGGTGAAGATGGTGGTGTGGGGCTGGACCCAGCGCATCCCGATCTGGTCGGGCAACTGTGTGTTCCACACGTCCTCGAGGCTCTCGGTGGTGGCGACGACGCGGCAGATGGTGTCGGTGTTGGCCTGCTGCAGGTCGCACTGGTCGATGTGGGCCTGGAACTGCTGCGCCGAGTCGGAGGTCTGTGCCCGGCCGCCGGTGGCGCCCGGGTCCGTGCCACCGCCGTCGAGTCCGAGCTGGCCGGGGTCGACGCCGAGGAACAACGCGATGACGACGACGACGAGGCCACTGACACCCCCACCGACCGCCATCCCCCGGCGACCCCCTCGGCCCCCGCCGGAGACCCCGCTGGTGTCCAGTCTCCCGCCCTGCCGGAACGTCATATCGTCACCTCTCGTCCACACCGGCCGCCGGTCCACCCGGGCACGCCGCACCACCACGGTGCTTGTCGGATCACTGTATGGGCCGGCGGTACGCCGTCACAGCCGACACGGGGAACACCCGGGGGTGGACGTAGACTGTCCCTCGTCCGAACCCGGGGCCGACCGCTCATCCGGCGGTGGGTCCGTTCCGGAGTTCGCCGACCACACGACTTTTCCCGACGAGAGGACAACCGCAGTGCTGCGCACCCATTCCGCCGGCCAGCTCCGAGCCGCCGACGCAGGGGAGACCATCACCCTGGCCGGCTGGGTCGCGCGCCGCCGGGATCACGGCGGGGTCATCTTCGTCGACCTCCGCGACTCGACCGGCGTCTGCCAGGTGGTGTTCCGCTCGGAGGACGTCGCTGAGCGCGCACACCGCCTCCGCAACGAGTACTGCGTGGCCGTGACCGGCGTGGTGGACCGCCGCCCGGAGGGGTCGGAGAACCCCAACCTCGCCTCGGGCGAGGTCGAGGTCGACGTGACCTCTTTCGAGGTCCTCGGCGAGGCCGCGGCCCTGCCGTTCCAGTTGGACGACGAGGTCGGTGAGGAGGCGCGTCTGCGCCATCGTTACCTCGACCTGCGGCGCGAGGGCCCGGGCGCCGCACTGCGCCTGCGGTCGAAGGTCAACGCCGCCGCCCGCAACGTCATGGCGCGCCACGACTTCGTGGAGATCGAGACGCCCACGCTGACCCGCTCGACGCCCGAGGGGGCCCGCGACTTCCTCGTGCCCGCCCGCCTGCAGCCGGGGACGTTCTACGCTCTCCCGCAGTCGCCGCAGCTGTTCAAGCAGCTGCTCATGGTGGCCGGGATGGAGAAGTACTACCAGCTCGCCCGCTGCTACCGGGACGAGGACTTCCGCGCCGACCGGCAGCCGGAGTTCACGCAGCTGGACGTGGAGATGAGCTTCGTCGACCAGGACGACGTGATCGCCGTGGCCGAGGAGATCCTCACCGAGGTGTGGGCCACCGCCGGGCATCAGATCCCGACCCCCATCCCGCGCATGACCTACGACGAGGCGATGCGTCGCTACGGTTCGGACAAGCCCGACCTGCGGTTCGACATCGAACTGGTCGAGTGCACGGAGTTCTTCGCCGACACCCCGTTCCGGGTGTTCAAGGCGCCATACGTCGGCGCGGTCGTCATGAAGGGCGGGGCGTCGCAGCCCCGTCGTCAGCTCGACGCCTGGCAGGAGTGGGCCAAGCAGCGAGGCGCCAAGGGCCTGGCGTACATCCTCGTCGGTGAGAACGGCGAGCTGGGCGGCCCCGTCGCCAAGAACCTGTCGGACTCCGAGCGCGCCGGGATCGCCGCGCACGTGGGCGCGGAGCCGGGGGACTGCATCTTCTTCGGCGCCGGAGCGGTCAAGTCCACCCGGGCGCTCCTCGGTGCGGCACGCGGCGAGATCGCCGAGAAGCTCGGCCTGATCGACCCCACCCGGTGGGCGTTCACCTGGGTCGTCGACGCCCCGATGTTCGAGCCCGCGGACGACGCCACCGCCGCCGGCGATGTGGCCGTCGGTTCCGGTGCGTGGACCGCCGTGCACCACGCGTTCACCTCACCCAAGCCCGAGCACCTCGACACGTTCGACACCGATCCGGGATCGGCGCTGGCCTACGCCTACGACATCGTGTGCAACGGCAACGAGATCGGTGGCGGGTCGATCCGTATCCACCGCAAGGACGTCCAGGAGCGGGTCTTCGGCGTCATGGGCATCTCGCAGGAGGAGGCGCAGGAGAAGTTCGGGTTCCTGCTCGACGCCTTCTCCTACGGCGCCCCCCCGCACGGTGGCATCGCCTTCGGCTGGGACCGCATCTGTGCGCTGCTGGCCGGAACCGAGTCCATCCGCGACGTCATCGCCTTCCCCAAGTCCGGCGGCGGGGTCGACCCGCTCACCGACGCTCCCGCGCCGATCACCACCCAGCAGCGCAAGGAGTCCGGCATCGACGCCAAGCCGGTCCAGCGCGGGCAGGCCGCCCAGGACGGGGCCGCAGCCGAGTAGTACCCGGGGCGGGCGGCCCCGGGCGTCTCAGAGGTGGAACGCCTCCAGCGCCGGGCGCCCGTCCATCCCGGAGTGGTCGAGTCCGAACAGCCGGGCCACCGTCGGCGCCACGTCGAGGGTGCGCACGGGACGGTCGACGACCTGCCCCCGGCGGACGATCCGGTGCCCGCCGGCGATGAAGAACGGGATGCCGAGCGTGACCTCGTGTCCGTGGTTGCCGGGGATGGGGTTGGAGAACGGGGTGGGGTCGGAGAACCGCCATCCCGGATGACAGGTGGCCACGAGGTCGCCACCGCGCTCGCCCAGGTCGAGTTCGGCCGGATCGTAGAGGCGGTTGACGCCCGGGAGCGCGCCGACCACCTCACGCAGGCGCGCCAGGGTCGCCTCGCGTTCTCCGGCGGGGCCGAGGTGGGCGAAGGTGTCGGCGCCCCCGTTCTGGGCGATCCCGACGCGCCCGCGCAGCGCGGGGTCGGCGTCGATCGCGCCGGCGGCACTGATGAGGCGCAGCGGCTCCGACCAGTCCATGCCGTGATCGGCCAGCACGATGAGCACCGATCGTTCCCACCGGCCGGTGGACCGCAGGTACTGCTCGAGGTCCCAGAGTTTGTGGTCCGAGTTGTACACCGCCTGGTTGCGGGCCAGTCGCAGTGAGGTGCCGGACAGGTCCATGTGGCCGAAGCGGTCCATGTCGCCGAGGTTGACGAACGTCATCCGCGGGGCGTGGTCGGTGATGGTCTGCTTGAGGGCCTCGACGGTGAACCAGTCGAGCGAGTGGTCGGTGACCGGCACCAGCGGGAAGGGTGCCCACTGCACGCTCGCGCGGCCGCCGAACAGGCCGTGTAGGTAGTCCTTGCTGAGCACGCTCGCGGTGGTCAGACCCGCCTCGGTCCGGATGCGGTCCAGCACGGTGGCCGCCCGCAGGTCGTCGGGCCGGTCGAGGGTCCTCTCGTCCCCGATCGCGTGGTCCCAGATGGCGTTCGCGGGCACCCCGTTGCGCGCGGGCAGCACCCCGGTGACCATGGCGGCGTGGTTGGGCAGGGTCTCGGCGATCATCACGGAGGAGGCGTCGGTGAACCGCGTCCCCTCGGTGGCCCATCGGTGCAGGGTGGGCGCCTGGGCCGGGTTGAGTTCGTCGGGCCTCATGCCGTCGGTGACGATCACGTAGACGTCGAGGTCGTCGGCCACCGGGCGCACCGGGTTCGCCCACACGGGGGCGGGGTCGGCGAGCAGGGTCACCCCGACGGCGCCGGCGGCGACCATGCCGGCGCCGGCGAGCGCCTCACGACGGGTGAGTGTGGGTCCGTGGGTGGGGTTGTCGTCGCGGCACATGGGGCTGGGGTCCTGACGGTCGGGTGGTGGCTGGCGGGGCGGTGTGCCCGGCGTAGGACGTGACACACCCGACCACCAGGGAACCCGACGACGACGAGGGCTGCCCGCACTTTCGGTGATCGGACGCCGAATGTTCACCCGGGGGTCGGAGTCCGGGCCCGCCGGTAGCCTGGTCGGCGTGACAGACGATGCCGGGTTGTTCGCCGCCGGGGACGCGGGCGGACACGCGCCCCTCCCGCCCGCGGCGGGGGACGTGGACCCGTCCGCACCGCTGGCCGTGCGAATGCGGCCGCGGACCCTCGACGAGGTGATCGGCCAGGAGCACCTCCTGCGGCCCAACTCCCCGCTGCGGCGGCTGGTGGAGGGGCGCGGCGGCTCCTCGCTGATCCTCTACGGTCCGCCGGGTACCGGGAAGACGACGCTCGCGAACCTCGTCGCGAGCACCTCGGGTCGGCACTTCGTGGCGCTGTCCGCGTTGAGCGCGGGGGTCAAGGACGTCCGCGCGGTCATCGACGACGCCCGCACCCGCCAGGTGCACGGTCAGCGCACGGTCCTGTTCATCGACGAGGTGCACCGGTTCTCCAAGAGTCAGCAGGACGCCCTGCTCGCCGCGGTGGAGAACGGCATCGTCCTCCTGGTCGCCGCCACCACGGAGAACCCCCACTTCTCCGTGATCGCCCCGTTGCTGAGTCGATCCCTCATCGCCGAGCTCCGGGGGCTGGACGACGCGGGTGTCGCCGGCGTCCTGAGGCGCGCGGTGGCCGAGGAGCGGGGCCTGGCCGGCGAGGTCGAGCTGACGGACGAGGCGGTGGAGGACATCGTCAGACTGTCGGGGGGCGACGCCAGACGCAGCCTCACGATCCTCGAGGCGGCGGCGGGGGCAGCGGAGGACGGGGTGGTGACCCCGGAGATCGTGGAGCTGAGCCTGGACGCCGCGCCGGTGCGCTATGACCGCGACGGGGACCAGCACTACGACGTCACGAGCGCGTTCATCAAGTCCATCCGCGGGTCCGACGTGGACGCCGCCCTGCACTACCTCGCGCGGATGCTGGTCGCGGGGGAGGACCCGCGGTTCATCGCCCGGCGCCTCATGGTCCACGCCAGTGAGGACATCGGGATGGCCGACCCCACCGCGCTGCTGGCCGCGGGGGCCGCCGCCGAGATCGTGCAGAAGGTCGGACTGCCGGAGTGCAGGTTGGCGCTGGCGCAGGCCACCATCCACCTCGCCACGGCCCCCAAATCCAAGGCGGTCATCGCCGCGATCGACGCCGCGATGGCCGATGTCCGCGCGGGCGGGGTGGGCGAGGTGCCCAAGCATCTGCGGGACGGCCACTACGCCGGGGCGAAGGGCCTCGGCAACGGGGTGGGCTACCGCTACGCCCACAACGCGCCCGCCGGGGTCGTGGCGCAGCAGTACCCGCCCGACGAACTGGTGGGGCGTGACTACTACGAGCCCAGCCCCCACGGGCACGAGCGGGACCTGGGTGCGCGGGTGGACAAGCTACGGAAGATCATACGAACAGAGACGTAGCCAGTTCTTGAGAAATATGTGAGTATCGTTAATAAGTGCTTGACCAGGCACTGTGACCACGCCGCTCACCCTGGAGGAAACCATGGCCTATCTCCTGTCCACGCTCGTCAGTGTCGCGACCTCGATCGGGGTCTGGGGCACGGGGGCACACAGCATGGGGCTCCTGCCCCGGGAGGCGTTCATCACCGCCGCCAACTTCGGCATCGTCCTGCCCCCGATGCCGCGCTGACCTCCCATCAGGCAGGGCCCGCCCTGCACCGGGCGCCCATCCGCCGGTTCGGCCGGGTGGGCGCCCGCAGGCGTTCACGCGGCCGCCCACCTCGTCGTCGTCGTCAGGTCGTGCCGGCCCACCTCGTTCCCGGTCCCGCCCGGGCGCGGCGGTAGGCTGGGACCTCGCCCGAGACCACCAGTAGACGACCAGTGAGGCCCCCAGTGCAGACCCATGAGATCCGGCGCCGCTTCCTCGAGCACTTCGTCAGGGCCGGCCACGCCGAGGTCCCCAGTGCGTCTCTGGTGTTGGACGATCCCAACCTGCTGTTCGTCAACGCCGGGATGGTGCCGTTCAAGCCCTACTTCCTCGGCCAGGAGACCCCGCCGTACGCCACCGCGACCTCCATCCAGAAGTGCGTGCGCACCCTCGACATCGAGGAGGTGGGCATCACCACCCGCCATAACACCTTCTTCCAGATGGCCGGGAACTTCTCCTTCGGCGACTACTTCAAGGAAGGCGCCATCCGGCACGCGTGGTCGCTGCTGACCACCCCGGTCGAGGAGGACGGGTTCGGGATCGACCCCGCGCTGCTGTGGGTCACCGTGTACCTCGACGACGACGAGGCCCACGGCATCTGGCGGGACGTGATCGGGGTGCCCGAGGAGCGCATCCAACGCCGCGGTATGGCGGACAACTACTGGTCCATGGGCGTGCCCGGCCCGTGCGGACCGTGCTCGGAGATCTTCTACGACCGTGGGCCCGCCTACGGGGTGGACGGCGGGCCCGAGGCCGACGAGGACCGCTACATCGAGATCTGGAACCTCGTGTTCATGCAGAACGAGCGAGGGGAGGGCACCGGCAAGGACGCCTTCGAGATCCTCGGCCCGCTGCCCAGGCAGAACATCGACACCGGCATGGGCGTCGAGCGCGTCGCGTTCCTGCTCCAGGGCGTGGAGAACGTCTACGAGACGGACCTGCTGCGCCCGGTCATCAAGACCGCCGAGCGACTGTCCGGCGCGAAGTACGGTGCGGACGGCGCCGCCGACGTGCGGTTCCGCGTCGTCGCCGACCATGCCCGCACCGCCTACATGCTCATCTCCGACGGCGTGACGCCCGGCAACGAGGGCCGCGGGTACATCCTGCGCCGTCTACTGCGTCGCATCGTCCGCTCCGTGCGACTGCTCGGGGCGACCGGCGAGACGATGGCCGAGTTCATGGCCACCGTCCGCGACGCGATCGGGCCGTCCTTCCCCGAGACCGTCTCCGGGTACGACCGGATCGAGCGGATCGCGGTGGCCGAGGAGGTCGCGTTCCTCAAGACCCTCGAGTCCGGGACGCAGCTGTTCGAGCGCGCCGCCTCCGACGCCCGGTCGTCGGGCGCCGCGGTGCTCACCGGCCGCCAGGCGTTCGCTCTGCACGACACGCACGGTTTCCCGATCGACCTCACCCTCGAGATGGCGTCCGAGGCCGGGCTGCAGGTGGACGAGGAGGGCTTCCGCTCGCTCATGTCCGAGCAGCGCGCCCGCGCCAAGGCCGACTCCCGGGCCAAGAAGCACGCCCACGCCGACCTGTCCGTCTACCGTGACTTCCTCGACGCCGGCGAGACCGTCTTCACCGGCTTCACCGACCTGACCGACGAGTCGCGGCTGCTGGGCATCGTCTCCGGCGGCGAGGCCGTCCACGTCGCCCGCGAGGGGGACGCGGTGGAGTTCCTGCTCGACCGCACCCCGTTCTACGCCGAGTCCGGCGGACAGCTGGGCGACCGAGGCATGATCTCCACCGCCGGCTTCCAGATGCGGGTCGACGACGTCCAGAAGATCGGCAAGAAGCTCTGGGTGCACAAGGGCGTCCTCACCGGCGGCGAGGCCGAGGCCGGTCAGCTCGTCACCTCCGCCGTCGACCCCGAGTGGCGCAAGGGCGCCACCCAGGGCCACTCCGCCACCCATCTCGTCCACGCCGCACTGCGGCAGATCCTCGGCCCGGAGGCCGTCCAGGCCGGTTCGCTCAACAGGCCCGGCTACATGCGGTTCGACTTCAACTGGTCGGGTTCGATCCCCTCCGACGTCCTGGCGCAGGTCGAGGAGGTCACCAACACCGCCGTCGACGCCGACTACGGGGTCAACACCGTGGAGACCACCCTCGAGGAGGCCAAGCGCATGGGCGCCATGGCCCTGTTCGGCGAGAACTACGGCTCCCGGGTCCGCGTGGTGGAGATCGGTGGCCCCTTCTCCATGGAACTGTGCGGCGGGACCCACGTGTCCAGCTCCGCGCAGATCGGGCCCGTCAGCCTGCTGGGGGAGGCGTCCGTCGGCTCCGGGATCCGGCGTGTCGAGGCCTATGTGGGCATGGACGCGTACCGCCACCAGGCCCGGGAGCGGGCGCTCGTGTCCGGGCTGGCCGCCTCGCTCAAGGCGCCCGCCGACGAGCTGCCCGACCGCGTCGCCGCCCTCACCGCGAAACTGCGTGAGGCCGAGAGGGTGCTCGAATCCCTGCGGGCCTCCCAGCTCGCGGCCCAGGCCGGCGACCTGCTGAACTCGGCCGAGGACCTCGGTGGCATCCGGTTCCTGGCGCACAGCACCCCCGGCGGCGCCGCGGGAGACCTGCGCACCCTCGCCTCCGATCTCAAGGGACGGCTCGGCTCGGACGCCGGGGTCGTGTTCCTCACCGCCCCGGCGCAGGACAAGGTCCCGTTCGTCATCGCCGTCAGCCCCGCCGCGCAGGATCGCGGACTCAAAGCCGGCGATCTCGTCAAGGCCATCGCGCCCTCGCTCGGCGCTCGCGGCGGCGGCAAGCCGGACATGGCGCAGGGTGCCGGGTCCGACCCGGCCGGGATCGACACCGCGGTGTCCGCGCTGCGCGACGCCGTCCGGGACGCCGGATGACCGACGCCCCGGGCGCCGCGGCCGGGCCAGCCGGGCTAGCCGGGCCCGCCACGTCCGGCGGCGGATGGACCCGCGGCCGTCGGCTCGGACTGGACGTGGGCACCGCCCGCATCGGTGTGGCCTCCTGTGACCCCGACGGGATCCTCGCCACCCCCGTCGAGACCATCAAGGTCACCGACGGCGACCCCGGGTGGGCCAGTGAGCTCCGGCGTCTCGCCGAGCTCGTCGAGGAGTACGACGCCGTGGGAGTGGTGGTCGGGCTGCCCACCTCGCTCAAGGGCCGGGAGACCGCGTCCACCGCGATGGCCCGCTCGTTCGCCACCGCCCTGACGGCCGGGGCGCCGGACCTGCCGGTGGACCTCGTCGACGAGAGGCTGACGACGGTGACCGCGAGTTCGGCACTGCACGGCGCCGGCCGCAACACGCGGAAACAGCGCGACGTGATCGACCAGGCGGCCGCCGTGGTCCTGCTCCAGGCCTGGATCGACTCGCGGCACGCCCGCCGATGAGCGACCCCTCGGCCTGCCCGCCTGGATAAACTGGCCGACGAGCACGATGCTGTCCGCGTGACAGCTCCCCTGACACCATGACCGAGGAGCACGATGTCTGCGGCACGAGGACGCTCGCGTACAGGAGCCACCACGAGGTTCATCCTCCTGGCGGCCGTGATCGGGGTGGTCCTCGCCTTCGGCGTGATGGTCTACCGCAACCAGAACACCGAGGTCGCGGCGGCGCCGGACTTCGACGGACAGGGCAGCGGCAACGCGCTGCTGCACGTGGAACCGGGGGACACCCTGGGGGTCGTCGGGGACCGCCTTTACGACATCGGCACCGTGGCCAGTACCCGCGCCTTCACCGGAGCGGCGGCGGGAACGACCGTGGAGGGCATCCAGCCCGGCTACTACCAGGTCCGGCAGGAGATGAGCGCGGCCGCCGCCGTGGACGCACTGGCGGACCCGCAGAACCGCGTCGGGTTCATCGAGGTCAAACCGGGCGGCCGGCTGCTCGACACGGTCGTGGTGGGCGGCGGCAGGGAGAAGGGCATCTACACCCTGATCGCCGACGCCACGTGCCTCCGCGATCTGGACGAGCCCGAGGCCGCCCCGATGTGTCGGCAGCCCCAGGAGATGGTCGACGCGGCCGTGCAGGCCGACCCGGCGGAACTCGCGGTCCCCGAGTGGGCCATCAACGAGGTACGGGGCGCCCCTGACCCGGTCCGTCGCCTCGAGGGGTTGATCGCCCCGGGGGTCCACAACATCAACCCGCAGTCCGAGCCCGTCGAGATCCTGCGCCAGCTCATCGACGCCTCGACCGCCTCCTACGACGAGACCGGACTCGTACCGGCCGCCGACCGTATCGGTCTCACCCCCTACGAGGTGGTCACCGCCGCGTCGCTGGTGGAGAAGGAGGGCAAGCTCCAGGACTTCGACAAGGTCGCACGGGTCATCCTCAACCGCCTCGCCAAGCCCATGCGTCTCCAGTTCGACTCCACGGTCAACTACGCTCTGGCCGACCAGGAGATCGCCACCACCGACGCCGACCGGGCCGAGGTCACCCCGTGGAACACCTACGCGATGGACGGACTGCCCTACGGGCCGATCGGTTCACCGGGTCTCGACGCACTGCGCGCGATGGAGAACCCTGCAGACGGGCAGTGGAAGTACTTCGTCACGGTCGACATGGAGGGCACCACCAGATTCGCGGACGAATACCCGGAGCACGAGCGCTATCAGAGCGAGGCCATCGCCAACGGGGTCCTCGCCAGTGGTCGCTGATCCCACGGGCGCACCGCGCTCGGCGGCCGTCCTGGGGCACCCGGTGGACCACTCGCTGTCCCCGGTCCTGCACGGTGCCGCGTACCGGGCGCTCGGCCTCGACGACTGGACCTACGAGCGCATCGACTGCGACGCCGAACGACTGCCGTCTGTGGTCGACTCGTCGCCCGCCGACCGCATCGGTTACTCGGTCACGATGCCCGGCAAGTTCGCCGCCCTCGCCCACGCCGACGAGGTGAGTGAACGCGCCCGCATCGTCGGCAGCGCCAACACACTCGTCCGGCGGGCGGGCGGCTGGTTCGCCGACTGCACGGACGTCGACGGTGTGACCGGGGCGCTCGCCGCCTTCGGGGACCTCCCGGACCATCCGACGGCAGTCGTCCTGGGCGTGGGGGGAACCGCCAGACCGGTTCTCGCCGGACTCGCCGAGGCCGGCGCCACGCAGGTGGTCCTGGCCTCCAGGCGCGACAACGCCGGGCCGGCGGCCGACTGCGGACGGGCCCTCGGGCTCGGAGTCCGCACCATGGGACTCACCGACCCGGAACTGATCGGGGAGATCACGCGGGCCGATGTTCTGATCAACACCGTCCCCGAACCCGGCGTGCGGGCGCTCACGGACCTGGTCGCCGGCGCCCGACGGGTGTTCGACGTCCTCTACGACCCCTGGCCCACCGCGGCCGGCGCAGCAGCCCTGGCCGCGGGCATCCCCGTGGTCGGTGGCGACGTGATGTTGCTCCACCAGGCCTTCGGTCAGGTGGAGCTGTTCACCGGGCACCCGGCGCCGCGCGGGGAGATGGCCGCCGCGCTTTTTAGGGCACTCGGTCGCTGACCGCGCGGACATGGAGACGCGGGGACACGGGGACGCCCACCGTGCCGGAGCCGCACGGCCGGATGATCGGTCAGATGCCCGAGGGCTCCGTGGCACGACGGGGGGCGACCGTCTCGAAGTCGGCCGGGTCCGCGGTCCGGGTGCGACGCTGGTACTCGTGCACCAGTCCCGGCCAGTTCGTCGTGATCCGGCCTGAGTCCGCCTTGTACCAGGAGTCGCAACCGCTCCACACCGACGCACCGAGGCGGCGCATGATCTCGTCGTCGTAGGCCTCGTGCACCTCGCGACGGACGTCCACGGCCACCGTCCGATCCGCCCGAGCCAGTTCCTCGACCACCTGGCGGATGTACCTCGCCTGCTGTTCGATCATGAGGATGATCGAGCTGCTCCCGAGATTGGTGTTGGGTCCGTAGATCACGAACATGTTGGGGAAGCCCGGCACGGCCATCCCGAGATACGCGCGCGCACCCTCTCGCCACTGCTCGTGCAGGTCCCGACCGCCGCGTCCACGCACGGTGATCGGTGCCAGGAAGTCGGTGGCCCGGAAACCCGTGCCGTACACCACGACATCGACGGGACGCACCCGTCCGTCCGCGGTGACGATCCCCTCGGGGACGACCTCGGCGACGGTGTCGGTCACCACGTCGACGTTCGGCTGCGCGAGTGCGGGGTACCACTGGTTGCTGAACAGCATCCGCTTGCACCCGATCGGTTCCGTCGGGGTGAGGGCCTCGCGCAACCGGGGGTCGCGGACGGTGAGCCGCAGATTGGCGCGGGCGAGCCCGCCGAGGATCCTGGCGAGCGGCCGCGCGGAGGTCAATGCCAGGCCGATGACCTCCGTCGTCTCCCAGATCGTGCCGCGCATCGCGGTCATGAGGCCGGGGACACGGGCGAACGCCGCCCGGTGGGCGTCCGTGTAGGCGCGGTCCGGCTTGGGCACCACCCACGGCGCCGAGCGTTGGTAGACGGTCACGTGCGCGGCCACCTCGCGGATGCGGGGGACGAACTGGATGGCCGAGGCCCCGGTGCCGAGTACCGCGACCCGCTTACCGGTCAGATCGACATCGTGCCGCCACTCGGCCGAGTGGAACGACGGGCCGGCGAACGTCTCCGACCCGGGGATGTCCGGATAGGCCGGACGGGACAGCTGACCCACCGCGGGCACGAGCACCTCGGCCTCGAACGACTCGCCGGAGGCGGTGTGCACCGTCCACGTGGCGCTGTCGTCGTCGAACTCCGCGGAGGTCACCTCGATGCCGGTGCGCACGAGTTCGCGCAGGCCGTACCTGTCGGCGGTCTCCCGGATGTAGGACAGGATGTCGGGTTGCTCGGCGTAGCGACGGCCCCAGTCCGTCCTGCGGTGGAAGGAGTACGAGTAGAGGTTCGACGGGACGTCGCAGGCCGCTCCGGGGTAGGTGTTGTCCCGCCACACCCCTCCGACGTCGTCGGCCTTCTCCAGGATCGTCACCTCGGCCAGGCCGTCACGGGTGAGCTCGTAGGCGGCGCCGAGGCCACCGAATCCGGCTCCGATGATGATCACGCGCGGTCGTCGCCGCCGGGTCCCGGGGGAGGAGGAAGAGGTCATGTCGTGACGGTAGTGCCCCGGCCCCGCGTGGCCGCAGACATTCACGGACGAATAATCCATAATTCCGGACATGACCACCTGGGACGACCCCGCGGTCCCACACTGGGACTTCCCCCGCTCGGCCATCGGGATCGGCGTGCTCGTCGAGGCCGGGGAGCGGCTCGGCGTGGAGGCCGGCCGGGTCCTGCAGGGGATCGCGCTCTCCCCGGCCGACCTCGCCACCCCCGATCTACTCGTGACGCCGGACCAGGAACTGACCGCGATCCGCAACCTCCGCGCCGCCGCGGGCGACCGGCCCGCCCTCGCCGCCGAGGTGGGCGCCACCTACCGGTTGACCACCTTCGGGATCTTCGGATACGCCCTGCTGTCGAGCCCGACGCTCCGCGACGTGATCGCCGTGACGCTCCGCTTCATCGACTTGAGCTACATCTTCAGCACGATCGGTGTGGAGTCGACGGGGGACAGGATCGTGGTGCGTCTGGAGGACACCGCGCTCCCGGACGACGTCCGCGAGTTCCTCGTGGACCGCGACCTGTTCGCGATCCACTCCGTCCTCGGCGAGCTCGTCCCCGGAGGTGTCCCGTTCACCGACATCTCCTTCGGTGGGGGGCGGTCATCCGGGACCCTGACCGCATACGGGGACCGGCTCGGCCTCGTGCCGTCGGAGTCCGACCACGGCACCGGCGTCACGATGGTCCTCGACGCCGCGCGTCTCGACGAACCGCTCCCGCAGGGGAGCCCGGCGGCGGTGACGGTGGCCGAGGCCATGTGCCGCGACCTGGCCGCCACCCGCCGGACCCGGGGGCCGGTGAGCAGCCGGGTCCGCGTCGAGATCGCCGGTCGTCTCACGCAGGGGGCCTCCATGTCTTCGGTGGCCGCCGGGCTGGGGGTCAGTTCCCGGACCCTGCGCAGGCACCTGTCGGACGAGGGCACGTCGTTCCAGCGGCTTCTCGACGACGTCCGGCTGGAACTGGCCAGGCGGATGCTGGCGACCGGTCTGCTGTCGGTGGAGGACGTCGCGTTGCGTCTGGGGTATGCCGAGGCCTCGAGCTTCATTCACGCGTTCCGGCGTCTCACCGGTGACACCCCGCACCGGGCCGTCGTCGCCTCGCGGGCACGGCGGTCCGCGACGACCCGGGCCTGATGTGCCGGGCCGTACCCCGACGTGGGATGATCGGCGACGTGCTGAAGTGGACCACTGCCGGAGAATCGCACGGCCAGGCCCTGGTGACGATCGTCGAGGGCGTGATCGCCGGGGTCGAGGTGACGAGCGACGAGATCGCCTCGCAACTCGCCCGCCGTCGCCTGGGCTACGGCCGCGGGGCGCGGATGAAGTTCGAGGCGGACGCCGTCCGGGTCCTCGGCGGCGTCCGCCACGGCCGGACCATGGGATCGCCGGTGGCGATCGAGGTCGGCAACACCGAGTGGCCCAAGTGGGAGCAGATCATGTCGGCGGACCCCGTCGACCCGGAGGCGATCGACGACAAGGCCCGCGCCGCCCGCCTGACCCGCCCGCGGCCCGGTCACGCCGACTTCTCCGGGATGCTCAAGTACGACTTCGACGACGCCCGGATGGTCCTCGAGCGCGCGAGCGCCCGGGAGACCGCCGCCCGGGTCGCGGCCGGGACGGTCGCCCGTGCGGTGCTGCGGGACGTCCTCGGCGTCGAGGTCCTCTCGCACGTCATCTCCATCGGTGCGTCCGAGCCGTACGTCGGTCCTGAACCCGGGTACGCGGACCTCGAGGACATCGACGCCAGCCCTGTGCGGGCCTTCGATGCCGCCGCCGCGGAGTCGATGATCGCCGAGATCGAGGCCGCGAAGAAGGCCGGGGACACCCTCGGGGGCGTCGTCGAGGTGGTCGTCCACGGCCTCCCGATCGGTCTCGGCTCCCACGTGTCCGGCGACAATCGTCTCGACGCACAGCTCGCCGGCGCCCTCATGGGCATCCAGGCCATCAAGGGTGTCGAGGTGGGGGACGGCTTCGAGACCGCGCGCCGCCGTGGCAGCGTCGCCCACGACGAGATGGTCCGCGGTGACGACGGCGTCGAGCGTCGTAGCAACCGGGCCGGGGGCCTGGAGGGCGGCATGACCAACGGTCAGCCCCTGCGGGTACGGGCAGCGATGAAGCCCATCTCCACGGTGCCCCGTGCGCTGAGCACGGTGGACATGGAGGACGGATCCGCGGCCACCGCCATCCACCAGCGGTCGGACGTGTGTGCGGTTCCGGCGGCGGGCGTCGTCGCGGAGTCGATGGTCGCCCTCGTGCTGGCCCGCGCGGTCCTGCAGAAATTCGGTGGCGACTCGCTGGCGGAGACCCGCCGGAACGTCGGCGGATACCTCGACGCGGTCGCCGAGCGGCTGGACTGGGCGACGGACGAGGCATGAGCGAGCCGGCACGGCCGGTCGCCGTGCTCGTGGGACCACCCGGTGCCGGCAAGACGACCATCGGCCGCAAGCTCGCCCGGCGGCTCGACGTGCCGTTCCGCGACGCCGACCACCTCATCGAGGAGGCCGAGGGCCGGACCATCCCCGAGATCTTCGCCACCGACGGCGAGCCGCACTTCCGCGAGATCGAGGAGCGGATCATCGGTGACGCGCTCACGTCGTTCGACGGCGTCCTGTCCCTTGGGGGCGGGGCGGTCCTGTCGGCGGTGACCCGGCGACGCCTGCGAGGCCACCGGGTCGTCCACCTCACGATCGGGGTGGCCGAGGGGGTGCGCCGATCCCAGGGTCCGGGTCGCCCGCTGTTGGCCGGGGGCGACGTCACAGCCCGGTACCAGGCACTGCTGACCGAACGCTCGCCGCTGTACCGGGAGGTCGCCTGGACCACCGTGAGCACCGAGCGGCGCAGTTCGGGCAAGGTGGTGACGGACATCGTCGACAGGCTCCACTCCGGCGACCCGCACCTGCGGGGCGGCGTTCGGAGATGAGTGACGACCAGACGCGTAGCGACACGAGTGCGACACGAGCGATGAGCGGGAGCAGCAGATGAACCAGGACGAGAACACCACCGAGCCCGTCGTCGTGGAGGTACGCGCCGCGGACCCGTACCCCGTGGTCATCGGCCGGGGCCTGCTCCCGGAGATCCTCGAGGCGTGTTCGTCCTCGCGAACCGTGGCGATCTTCTACCAACCGCCGCTGGCCCAGACCGCCGAGGCGCTCCGCGAGAAGCTCGCCGACGCCGGCATCGACGCCCACCGGATCGAGATCCCGGACGCGGAGGCCGGCAAGGACCTCGCCGTCGCCGGGTACTGCTGGGACGTCCTGGGCCAGATCGGGTTGAACCGCAAGGACACCGTCGTGAGCCTCGGCGGGGGCGCGGCCACCGACCTCGCGGGCTTCGTCGCCGCCACCTGGATGCGTGGCGTCCGGGTCGTACACATCCCCACCACCCTGCTGGCGATGGTCGACGCCGCGGTCGGTGGTAAGACCGGAATCAACACCGATGCCGGGAAGAACCTGGTGGGCTGCTTCCACGAGCCCGCCGCCGTGTTCATCGACACCGCGACGCTCGAGACCGTCCCGCACAACGAGTTGGTCTCCGGAATGGCCGAGGTGGTCAAGTGCGGCTTCATCGCCGACCCGGAGATCCTCGACCTCATCGAGGCGGATCCCGCTGCGGCGCTCGATCCGGGCGGCGAGACGATCGTCGAGCTCATCCGCCGCAGCGTGCAGGTCAAGGCCGACGTGGTCGGCCAGGACCTCAAGGAGTCCGGCCTGCGGGAGATCCTCAACTACGGCCACACCCTCGGCCACGCCGTGGAGCGTCGCGAGCAGTACCGGTGGCGTCACGGCGCGGCGATCAGCGTCGGGATGTGCTTCGTCGCCGAGCTCGCCAGGCTGGCGGGCCGACTGGACGACGCGACGGCGGACCGCCACGCCTCCGTCCTCGCGTCCCTCGGACTTCCCACCGGGTACGACGAGGACGCCTTCCCGCGGTTGCTCGAGCTGATGGCCGGCGACAAGAAGAACCACTCGGGTTTCCTGCGGCTGGTCGTGCTGGACGGACTGGCCCGCCCGTCGCGCATGGAGGCCCCGGACCCGTCGCTGATGACGGCGGCGTACGCCACCATCTCGGAGGGCCGCAAGCCCAGCGGTGGAGGGATCCTGCTGTGATCGAGCGACTCGCCCCACGTCGCCGCGCCGTCGCCGCCGCCCTCGCCGACATCGGTGCCGACGCCCTGCTGGTGACCGACCCACGGAACATCGCCTATCTGACCGGGTTCTCCGGGTCGGGTGGGGCCGTCCTGGTGGAGGACGACGGCGAGGCGGTCCTCTGCACGGATTCCCGCTACGAACTCCAGGTGGTCGAGCAGGCCCCGGACGTGGGCCACGTGATCTCGCGCGAGTACATCGCCGGCGTCCTCGGTCGTCGTCGCGGACCCGCGGACGCCCCGCTCGCGGTCGAGGCCGATCAGCTGACCCTGTCCGCGGCCGCCGGACTGCGCCGTGCGCTCGCGGCGACCGGGGGAGCGGACGCCCGGATGGTGGAGACCAGCGGGCTGGTGGAGACGGTGCGCCGCGCCAAGGATCCCGACGAGCTCGCCCTCATCGCCAGAGCGTGCACGGTGGTCGACGAGGCGTGGACCCACGTGCTGGGCAGCGACCTGGTGGCGGCCGGTCGGACCGAACGAGAGGTCGCGGCGGACCTGGAGCACGCGATGCGGCGGGCCGGTTCGGACGGCGTGGCGTTCGAGACGATCGTGGCCTCCGGACCCAACGGAGCGCACCCGCACCACGTTCCCGGGGACCGGGTCTTGGCGGAGGGCGACCTGGTGGTGGTGGACTTCGGAGCCACGGTCTCGGGGTACGCGTCCGACTGCACCCGCACGGTCGCGTTGGGGACCGCCCCGGACCGTCTGGTGGAGGCCTACGAGGTCGTCCGCCGAGCTCAGATCGCGGGGGTCGAGGCCGTCCGCGCCGGCGTCCCGTGCGCCGAGCTCGACGCCGTCAGCCGCGACATCATCACCGACGCCGGGTTCGGCGACCACTTCGGCCACTCGCTGGGGCACGGGGTGGGGTTGGACGTGCACGAAGCGCCCGCGGTGTCGACCCGGTCCACGAGTACACTGTCCGACGGCGATGTGATCACCATCGAGCCGGGGATCTACCTCCCGGGCCTCGGCGGGATCCGAATCGAGGACACCGTGGCCGTCACCGGCGGTGGCGGACGGTCCCTGACCACCACGTCGAAGGACCTCAGGGTGCTCTGAGGATCCGACCCACGATCATGCGCGCGACGCCGCCCCCGGCTGCGGCGCGGACGACTTCCCGAAGGAGTACCGACTATGGCGTCCACCGCCGATTTCAAGAACGGCCTCGTCCTCAAGGAGGAGGGCCAACTCTGGCAGATCACCGAGTTCCAGCACGTCAAGCCCGGCAAGGGCCCCGCGTTCGTGCGGACCAAGATGAAGAACGTGGTCAGCGGCAAGACCATCGACAAGACGTTCAGTGCCGGCGTGAAGGTGGAGACCGCGACCGTCGACCGGCGCGACATGACCTTCCTCTACCGCGACGGCGAGGACTACGTCCTCATGGACGAGAAGGACTTCGAGCAGATCAACGTCACCCCGACCGTGATGGGTGACGGTGCCCGCTTCCTGCTCGAGAACACCTCGGTCCAGGTCTCCATCCACGAGGGTGTCCCGCTGTTCGCCGAGATGCCGGTCGCCGTCGACCTGCTGGTCCAGCACACCGACCCGGGCCTGCAGGGCGACCGTTCGACCGGTGGCACCAAGCCGGCGACCCTCGAGACGGGTGCCGAGGTCCAGGTGCCGCTGTTCATCAACACCGGCGACAAGCTGCGCATCGACACCCGTGACGGCCGCTACCTCAGCCGGGTGAACGACTGATCATGTCGGAAGACGTCGACCACCGCCGTCGCGGATCACGTTACCGGGCGCGTAGGCGCGCGGTCTCGCTGCTGTTCGAGGCGGAGCTACGTGACGCGGCCGTGGTGGCGCTCGCCGAGGAGCGTCGGCAGATGGGCGAGGACTCCCAGGAGTTCCACGACGTCGCGCCCTACACGATGGAGATCGTCACCGGCGTCGCCGAGCGGCTCGACCGCCTCGACTCCACCATCACCGAGCACCTGAGGGAGTGGACGCTGGAGCGGCTGCCCGCCGTCGACCGCGCGGTCCTGCGCGCCGGTGCGTGGGAACTGCTCTTCGGCTCGGACGAGGTGGACGCCGCCGTCGTGATCGACCAGGCGGTCCTTCTGGTGTCCGACCTGTCCGCGGAGAAGTCGGTTCCGTACGTCAACGCGGTCCTCGACCGCGTGGCCGGCCTGGCCCAGCACATCAGGGCCGCCGAGCGGGCCGTGGCGGGCCTGGACACCCCGTCCGCCGACGCTGCCTCCGAGGCCGCCGGCGACGAGCCCGGAGACGTGTCGGAGGCCACGTCCGCCGATCCCGGAACGGACACCGGGGACTGATAGAGTTCGGGACCGAAAGCTATCCCTTTAACGAGCCGTCCAGCGAGGCGGACAAGGAGGTGGTGATCGGTGAGCGCTGACGGTTCGCAAGAGAACTCGGTGTCACTCTTCACGTCCGACGACGTCGCCAGGACGGTGTCCCGCCTGGCACATCAGATCATCGAACGCACTGCTGCGGACGCGCCCGATTCGGGCCCCGTGGTGCTGCTCGGAATCCCCACCCGCGGGGTGCCGCTCGCCGCCCGACTCGCCGAGAGGATCCGTGAGTTCAGCGGCGCGGACGTCCACGCCGGGGCCCTCGACGTCACGCTCTACCGCGACGACCTCGCCGGGGGCCCGCACCGGCCGATGAACCCCACGCGGGTCCCGTCGGCCGGGATCGACGGCGCGACGGTGATCCTCGTGGATGACGTCCTGTTCTCGGGCCGGACCATCCGCGCGGCGTTCGACGCCCTGCGCGACCTCGGTCGACCGGCGCGGGTCCAGCTCGCCGTGCTGGTCGACCGCGGGCATCGTGAACTGCCGATCCGGGCCGACTACGTGGGCAAGAACGTCCCCACCTCCCGCGACGAGGGAGTGTCCGTCCGGCTCACCGAGGTCGACGGGGTCGACGCCGTGGTCCTGCGGCGTCCGGACGCGGAGAGGACGAGATGAAGCACCTGCTCTCGGCCGCCGACCTCGACCGCGACTCGGCCCTGTCCATCCTCGACGAGGCGGAACGACTCAAGGAGACGCTCCTCGGTCGCGAGGTCCGCAAGTTGCCGACACTGCGGGGCAAGACCGTCCTCACCGTGTTCTACGAGAACTCCACCCGCACGCGGGTGTCGTTCGAGACGGCCGGCAAGTGGATGAGCGCGGACGTTATCAACGTCTCCGCCAGCGCCTCCTCGGTCCAGAAGGGCGAGTCGTTGCGCGACACGGCGCTCACCCTGACCGCCATCGGCGCGGACGCCCTCATCGTGCGTCACCCCGCCTCCGGGTCCGCTCAGCAGATCGCCGGGTGGGTCGCGCCGGGTGGCGTCGGCCCGTCGGTCATCAACGCCGGTGACGGGATGCACGAGCACCCCACCCAGGCCCTGCTCGACGCCATGACCCTGCGTGAACGCCTCGGCGGGATAGACGGACGCCGGGTGGTGATCGTCGGGGACATCCTGCACTCGCGCGTCGCCCGGTCCAACGCCCTGTTGCTGTCGACGTTGGGCGCCGAGGTGGTCCTCGTCGCCCCGCCGACCCTGCTCCCGGTGGGAGTCGACGGCTGGCCGGTCCGCGCGTCGACCGACCTCGACGCGGAGTTGGACGGTGCGGACGCCGTCATGATGCTGCGCGTCCAGGCCGAGCGGATGAACGGTGGGTTCTTCCCGTCCGCCCGCGAATACGCGGTGCGCTACGGGCTCGGGCCGACGCGCGCCGCCCGGCTCCGCGACGACGTCGTGGTCCTGCACCCGGGTCCGATGGTCCGTGGGATGGAGATCGGCTTCGACACCGCCGACGCGCCGTCCTCCGCGATCCTCCAGCAGGTGACCAACGGCGTGCACGTGCGCATGTCGGTCCTGCTCCACACTCTCGTCACGGCGGAAGGAACCCCTGAGTGAGCGCCCCCCACACACCGACCCTGTTGCTACGGCGGGTGCGTCCCTACGGCGAGGGCGACCCGGTCGACGTCCTCGTCCGCGACGGCGTCGTCGCCGCGATCGGTCCGGACGCGGGCGGGTCCGTGGACCTGTCCGCGCCGGGCACCGAGGTCCTCGATGCGGACGACGCCGTGCTGCTGCCGGGGTTCGTCGACCTGCACACCCACCTGCGTGAACCCGGTCGCGAGGACACCGAGACCATCGCCTCGGGTTCTGCCGCCGCGGCCCGCGGGGGGTACACGGCGGTGTTCGCCATGGCCAACACCCAACCCCCGCAGGACAACCAGACGGTGACCGACTCGGTCTGGCGGATCGGCCGCGAGGTCGGACTGTGCGACGTGCACCCCGTCGGCGCCGTCACCGTGGGTCTCCAGGGTGAGCAGCTCACCGAGATGGGGCAGATGGCCGCGGGGGAGGCCCGCGTCAGGGTGTTCTCCGACGACGGGATGTGCGTCCACGACCCGCTGGTGATGCGTCGAGCCCTGGAGTACTCGGCCGGATTGGGCGTCCTCGTCGCCCAGCACGCCGAGGAACCCCGGCTCACCGGCGGCGCCGTGGCCCACGAGGGGCCCCACGCCGCACGCCTGGGACTGGCCGGATGGCCGCGGTCGGCGGAGGAATCGATCGTCGCCCGAGACGCGATCCTGGCCCGCGACGCCGGTGCCCGCGTGCACATCTGCCACGCCTCCACGACCGGCACCGTCGAACTGCTGCGGTGGGCCAAGGACCAGGGGATCTCGATCACCGCCGAGGTCACCCCGCACCACCTGCTCCTCGACGACTCCCGGCTCGAGACCTACGACGGCGTCTACCGGGTCAACCCGCCCCTGCGCGAGGCACACGACACCCTCGCGCTGCGCGAGGCGCTGAGGTCCGGCGTGATCGACTGCGTCGCCACCGACCACGCCCCGCACGCCGCGCAGGAGAAGTGCTGCGAGTTCGCCGCCGCCCGGCCGGGCATGCTCGGACTCGAGACCGCCCTGCCGATCGTCGCCGCCCTGCTGGTCGAGACCGGGGACATGACCTGGCGGGACCTCGCCCGTGTCATGAGCACCCGGCCCGCCGAGATCGCCGGCCTGTCGGACCAGGGGCGACCGATCGCCGTAGGGGAGCCCGCGAACCTCGTCGTCGTCGACCCCGACTCCCCGTGGACCGTCGTCGGCGACGCGCTCGCAAGTCTGTCCGCCAACACCCCCTACGAGGGAATGACATTCGCGGCCAGGGTCGTCGGCACCGTGTACCGGGGCCGCCTGACCACCCGCGACGGAGAGGTACTCGCATGACCCAGGACTACTGGACCGTCATCATCGTCATCGCCGTGCTGCTCGCGCTGATCGGTCTGATGACGCTGGGATGGCGGAACCGTAGCCGGTCCCAGGCCGGGCTCTTCGACGAGCTCCCCACCCCGCCCGCCGACCCGGGCGAGATCGTCCTGGGGCCGCTGACCGGTGTGTACATCGGCAGCACCGTCGCGGGGGACTGGCAGGCCCGGATCGCCCGCCCGCCCCTCGGCCACCGCTCCGCCGGCACCCTGACCGCCCACACCGGCGGCATACGCCTCGAGCTGGCCGACGCCGTCGTGTGGATCCCCCGCGCCGACCTCGTCGACGTGCGCCGCGCCTCGGCGCTGGCCAACAAGACCGTGCCCGGCGGCGGCATCCTCGTCGCGCGATGGCAGGTGACGGGCACCGACGGCCGAACGCTCGTCGACTCCGGTTTCCGGGCGGACGACAAGGACACCTACCCCCGCTGGGAGGCGCTGCGCGGAGACGCCGACCCCTCCGACACGCCCACCGACTCCAGCTCCACCACCGAGGAGAACCAGTGACACCGCACAGCACCACGCCCGCGCCCCAGGCGGGCCCGCAACCCGCCGCGCTCGTCCTCGAGGACGGACGCATCCACCGCGGCACCTCCTTCGGCGCGACCGGGACCACCCTCGGGGAGGCCGTGTTCACCACCGGCATGTCCGGCTACCAGGAGACCCTCACCGACCCCTCCTACTGCCGTCAGATCGTCGTGGCCACCGCGCCGCAGATCGGCAACACCGGCTGGAACGACGAGGACGGCGAGTCCCTCCTCGACGGTGAGGCCCGCGGGGGCCGGATCTGGGTCTCCGGCTTCGTGATCCGCGACCTGTCGCGACAGCCCTCCAACCACCGGTCCAGCCGCAGCCTCGAAGACGAGATGGCCGCCCAGGGCGTGGTCGGCATCGCCGGTATCGACACGCGCGCGGTGGTCCGCCACATCCGGGAGCTCGGGGCCATGAAGGCCGGGATCTTCTCGGGCGACGACCTGACCGACGACGAGACCATGCTCACCGCGGTCCGGGCCCAGGAATCCATGGCCGGCGCGTCGTTGTCCGACGAGGTCTCCACGCGCGAGGCCTACGTGGTGGAGCCGGAGGGCGAGGCGTCCTACACGATCGCCGCACTGGACCTGGGGATCAAGACCAACACCCCCCGGATGCTCACCGAGCGCGGGGTCCGCGTCCACGTCCTGCCCGCCGACTCGACGCTGCAGGACATCCTCGACCTCGGCGTCGACGGGGTGTTCCTGTCCAACGGTCCGGGCGACCCGGCGACGGCCGACCACGCGGTGCACCTCACCAAGGAGGTGCTGGGCCAGGGGATCCCCTTCTTCGGCATCTGCTTCGGAAACCAGATCCTCGGCCGGGCTCTGGGGCTGGAGACCTACAAGATGCAGTTCGGGCACCGCGGCATCAACATCCCGGTGATCGAGAAGGCCACCGGCGCCGTGGCCATCACCTCCCAGAACCACGGGTTCGCGCTGCGCGCCCCGGAGGGTGACACCTGGCAGACCCCGTGGGGCACGGCCGCCGTGACCCACGTGTGCGCCAACGACGGCACCGTCGAGGGCGTCGCCCTGGTCGACGGCAGCGCCTTCTCCGTCCAGTACCACCCCGAATCCGCGGCGGGCCCCCGGGACGCCGCCGACCTCTTCGACCGCTTCGTCAGCCTGCTCGAATCCTCCGACCTCGGCTCCGCAGACTCCAGAAAGGGTTCGAACTGATGCCCCGGCGCACAGACATCAACCACGTCCTCGTCATCGGCTCCGGGCCGATCGTCATCGGCCAGGCCTGCGAGTTCGACTACTCGGGCACCCAGGCCTGCCGCGTGCTCAAGTCCGAGGGCCTGCGCGTGACCCTGGTCAACTCCAACCCGGCCACGATCATGACCGACCCGGAGTTCGCCGACGCCACCTACGTCGAGCCCATCACGCCCGAGTTCATCGACAAGATCCTGACCAAGGAGGCCGCCGACGGCCACCCCGTGGACGCGGTGCTCGCGACCCTCGGTGGGCAGACCGCGCTGAACGCGGCCATGCAGCTGGACGCCCAGGGGCTCCTCGACAAGCACGGGGTCGAGCTCATCGGCGCGGACATCCCCGCCATCAACCGCGGCGAGGACCGGCAGACCTTCAAGGACATCGTGGCCAGCGTCGGCGGCGAGTCGGCCCGCAGCGCCGTCTGCCACACGATGGAGGAGGTCCATGCCACCGTCGCCGAGCTGGGGCTGCCGGTCGTGGTCCGGCCCTCCTTCACCATGGGCGGCCTCGGCTCGGGTCTGGCCTACACCACCGAGGACCTCGAGCGCATCGCCGGCGGCGGGCTGTCCGCCTCGCCGACCGCGAACGTCCTCATCGAGGAGTCCATCCTCGGGTGGAAGGAGTACGAGCTCGAGCTGATGCGCGACAACAAGGACAACGTCGTCGTGATCTGCTCGATCGAGAACGTGGACGCCCTGGGTGTGCACACCGGCGACTCCGTCACCGTCGCGCCGTCGATGACGCTGACCGACCGCGAGTTCCAGAACATGCGCGACCTGGGCATCGCGATCATCCGTGCCGTGGGCGTGGACACCGGTGGCTGCAACATCCAGTTCGCCATCAACCCCGTCGACGGCCGCCTGGTCGTGATCGAGATGAACCCCCGGGTCTCGCGGTCCTCCGCGCTGGCCTCCAAGGCCACCGGCTTCCCGATCGCCAAGATCGCCGCACGGCTGGCCATCGGGTACTCGCTCGACGAGATCACCAACGACATCACCGGCGAAACCCCCGCGTGCTTCGAGCCGACCCTCGACTACGTGGTGGTCAAGGCGCCCCGGTTCGCCTTCGAGAAGTTCCCGGGTGCCGACGACACCCTCACCACCACCATGAAGTCGGTGGGCGAGGCCATGAGCCTGGGGCGCAACTACCGGGAGGCCCTCGGCAAGGTCATGCGGTCGCTGGAGACCAAGGCCTCGGGATTCTGGACCTTGCCCGACGAGACCATCGCACCCGGGCGCTCCACCGACGTGGATGCGGTGCTCGCCGACCTGGTCCGTCCGACCGAGGGCCGGATGTACGACGTCGAGCTGGCGCTGCGCCTGGGGGCGACGGTCCAGCAGGTCCACGAGGCCTCCGGCATCGACCCGTGGTTCCTCGAGGAGGTGGCCGAGCTCGTGGACCTGCGCCGCGAGATCGTCGACGCCGCCGTGCTGGGCGCGGACCTGCTGCGTCGGGCCAAGCACAACGGTCTGTCGGACGCGCAGATCGCCGCCCTCCGGCCCGAGTTCGCCGGTGCCGAGGGCGTGCAGCGCCTGCGCCACAGGCTGGGGATCCGGCCCGTCTACAAGACGGTCGACACGTGTGCCGCGGAGTTCGAGGCCAAGACCCCGTACCACTACTCGACCTACGAGCTCGACCCCGCCGCCGAGTCCGAGGTCGCCCCGCAGACCGAGCGCGAGAAGGTGATCATCCTCGGTTCCGGGCCCAACCGCATCGGCCAGGGCATCGAGTTCGACTACTCCTGCGTGCACGCCGCCCTGACGCTGTCCGAGGCCGGGTACGAGACGGTCATGGTCAACTGCAACCCGGAGACGGTCTCGACCGACTACGACACGGCCGACCGGCTGTACTTCGAGCCCCTGACGTTCGAGGACGTCATGGAGGTCTACCACGCCGAGTCCGAGTCCGGCACGGTCGCCGGGGTGCTGGTGCAGCTCGGTGGCCAGACCCCGCTGGGGCTGGCCGCGCAGCTCGAGGCCGCCGGCGTGCCCATTGTGGGCACCAGCCCGTCCGCGATCGACCTGGCCGAGGACCGCCGCGAGTTCGGTGAGGTGCTGGTCCGGGCGGGGCTGCCGGCCCCGGCGTTCGGCACCGCGATCAACGCCGACGAGGCGACCGCCATCGCCGCCGACATCGGGTACCCGGTACTGGTGCGCCCGTCCTACGTGCTGGGCGGCCGGGGCATGGAGATCGTCTACGACGAGGGCTCCCTGCGCTCGTACATCGACCGCGCCACCGAGATCAGTCCGGACCGTCCGGTGCTGGTGGACCGCTTCCTCGACGACGCCGTGGAGATCGACGTCGACGTCCTGTGCGACGGCACCGAGGTGTACCTGGGCGGCGTCATGGAGCACATCGAGGAGGCCGGCATCCACTCCGGCGACTCCGCGTGCACGCTGCCGCCGATCACCCTCGGACAGGACGACATCGACAGGGTCCGCCGCTCCAGCGAGGCGCTGGCCATGGGCATCGGCGTCAAGGGCCTGATGAACGTGCAGTACGCCCTCAAGGACGACGTGCTCTACGTCCTCGAGGCCAACCCCCGGGCCAGCCGGACGGTGCCCTTCGTGTCCAAGGCGACCGGGGTGCACCTGGCCAAGGCGTGTGCCCGCATCATGCTGGGCGAGTCGATCGCCGACCTGCGCGCGGAGGGGCTGCTCCCGTCCGACCGGGACGGCGGCTCCCTTCCCGCGGACGCCCCCGTCGCCGTCAAGGAGGCGGTGCTGCCGTTCAACCGGTTCCGCACCCCGGAGGGCGACACCGTGGAGTCCCTGCTGAGCCCGGAGATGAAGTCGACGGGTGAGGTCATGGGCATCGGCCCGGACTTCGCCGTGGCCTTTGCCAAGGGCCAGCTGTCCGCCGACGGCGTGCTGCCGCTGTCGGGCACGGTGTTCGTCTCGGTGGCCAACCGGGACAAGCGGTCGATGGTGTTCCCGGCCCAGCGTCTGGCGGCGCTCGGGTTCACGGTGCTGGCCACCGAGGGCACGGCGCTCATGCTCCGCCGGTACGGCATCGCCTGCGAGACCGTGGCCAAGCTGACCGAGTCCGGCACCGGCCCGGTCGACGAGGACGGCCGGCCGATCCGCACGATCGTCGACCGCATCAACGCCGACGAGGTGGACCTCATCCTCAACATCGCCTCGTCGACCGGGGGCACCCGTGCCGACGGCCACGAGATCCGCTCCGCGGCGATCTCCCGCCGCGTGCCCTGCGTGACCACCGTCCAGGGTGCCACCGCGGCGGTCCACGGGATCGAGGCCATGCTGCGCGGCGACGTCAGCGTCAGCCCCCTGCAGGAGCTGCACGCCGGGTACGCGGCGCGGTGACGTCGACCGCGGCCCCGTTCGGTGCCCGACTGCGCAGGGCGGTCGCCGAGCGGGGCAACCTCTGCGTGGGCATCGACCCCCACCCGGCGCTGCTGGAGGCGTGGGGCCTGGGCGTCGACGCGGCGGGCGTCGCGGAGTTCTCGCGGCGGTCTCTCGAGGCCTTCGGTGACCTGGTCCCCGCGGTCAAGCCCCAGGTGGCGTTCTTCGAGGAGCACGGGTCCGCCGGGTTCCGGGTCCTGGAGGAGCTCCTGGCCGCCATCGGCGAGTGCGGGGCGCTGTCGGTGGCCGACGCCAAACGCGGCGACATCGGCTCCACCATGGCCGGGTACGCCCGCGCGTGGCTGCGGGACGGGTCCCCGCTGGCCTGCGACGCGCTCACGGTGTCCCCGTACCTCGGGGTGGGCGCACTGGACGCGGCGTTCGAGACGGCGGCCTCCACCGGCCGGGGCCTGTTCGTGCTCGCCCGGACCTCCAACCCCGAGGCCGGGCCCCTGCAGGGCTCGGCGGGCCCGACCGGCACGGTCGCCCAGTCCGTCGTCGACGAGGTGGCCCGGCGGAACGCCCGCGTCGGGGATGGTGCACCGGGGCCCTTCGGCGTGGTCGTCGGGGCGACGGTGACCGACCCCCCCAGGCTCGACGAGCTCTCCGGCCCGGTCCTCATGCCCGGGGTGGGGGAGCAGGGCGGCACCCTGGCCGACGTCCGCAGGATCGCCGGGCCCGCGCTCCCGCTCACCCTGGTCAACGTCTCGCGGCACGTGCTCCGCACCGGGCCGGACGTCGACGCGATGCGCGCGACGGTCGTCGAACTCGCCGCACAGTACAGGTTCTCCGACGACTCCTGAGTCGCCGCGTTCCACACGGGTGTACCGGCGTCCCACCCGTGACGGCCGCCCGGAGCCTGGCTCGCGGGAATCGGGCGGTTCGCGTCGCGCCCCCGGCCGGGCGGCGCTAGGGTGCCATACAACCTCGAACCGTCAATGCGCAGATCAGACGGGGTGCCACAGCGGGACCCCGTCTGGTACCCGGCCGGTCGGCCGCGTACTGTTGCTGAGGTCATCAGGCCCGGAGCCGTGGAAGTCCCCCTCGGGGGCGGCGGAACCGCCCGGGTACGGTGAGCACGAGGGAGCGCCCGCTCCCGGAGGTGTTCCGCAGCCCGCGGACGCGCCGGGGCCGGTCACCGCACACCAGGCGGGGGTGTCCTACGGTGGACATCCGCGTGAGTCATGAGACACACACGAACGAGACGGAGGAATTGTGGCCCTTCCCCAGTTGACCGATGAGCAGCGCGCTGCTGCTCTGGAGAAGGCGGCTGCCGCCCGTCGCGCCCGGGCTGAGCTCAAGGAGCGCCTGAAGCGTGGCGGCACCGACCTCAAGCAGGTGCTCAAGGATGCCGAGAGCGACGAGATCCTCGGCAAGATGAAGGTCTCGGCGCTGCTCGAGGCCCTGCCCAAGGTCGGCAAGGTCAAGGCTCAGGAGATCATGACCGAGCTCGAGATCGCGCCGACGCGTCGTCTGCGTGGTCTCGGTGACCGCCAGCGTCGCGCACTGCTCGAGCGGTTCGACTTCACGGTCGACTGATCGACGCATGAACACACCGTCATCCGGGGCCACCCCGGAGACGACGGCGAAGAGGGGCCGGCTGATCGTCTTGGCCGGCCCCTCCGCCGTCGGGAAGTCAACCGTCGTCGCCCGTCTCCGCGAGTGCGTCCCCGACCTCTACTTCAGCGTGTCGATGACCACACGGGACCCGAGGCCCGGGGAGGTCGACGGCCGCGACTACTACTTCGTGTCCACCGAGGACTTCCGGAAAGCGGTATCCGAGGGTCGGATGTTGGAGTGGGCGGAGATCCACCGCGGCCTGCAGCTCTCCGGGACCCCCGCCGATCCGGTGCACCGCGCGCTCGAGGCGGGACGACCGGTCCTCATCGAGGTGGACCTCGCCGGGGTGCGCCAGATCCGCGAGTCGATCCCGGAGGGCAGGACCGTGTTCCTCGCCCCGCCGTCGTGGGAGGAACTCGAGGTCCGGTTGCGTGGCCGGGGCACCGAACCGCAGGACGTGGTGGACCGCCGACTTGAGACCGCGAAGGTCGAGATGGAGGCCCGCGGAGAGTTCGACGAGGTCGTCGTCAACGACGAACTCGAAAAGGCCGTGGACGAGTTGGTATCATTGCTGGTCGGCCGCGACTAGCGGCGAGCCCAGCGTCACCAGGGTGTCATCGACGACACCGACCCCAGGCAGTACCCCAGAGGAGAACCCATAGTGGCCACCACCGAAGCCGCAGCGGCCACCCCGCTGTACGACACCCCGATCGGCATCACGAACCCCCCGATCGACGAGCTGCTCGAGCGGGCGTCCTCGAAGTACGCACTCGTGATCTTCGCCGCCAAGCGGGCGCGCCAGATCAACTCGTACTACAACCAGATCGAGGAGGGCATCCTCGAGTACGTCGGCCCGCTGGTCGACCCGGGGCTGCACGAGAAGCCCCTGACCATCGCGCTGCGTGAGCTGCACTCCGACCTGCTCGATTGCGCCGAAGGCGAGTGAGCCCCTCCGGGGACGACATGCGCGGCCCGCGCGTCGTCGTCGGAGTCGGCGGCGGGATCGCCGCCTACAAAGCATGTGGCCTCATCCGGTTGCTCACCGAGTCCGGATGCCACGTCGACGTCGTCCCCACAGAGGCGGCCCTGCGATTCGTCGGGTCCGCCACCTTCGAGGCGCTGTCCGGGAACCCGGTGTCCACCGGGGTGTTCTCGGACGTGCCCTCGGTCCGCCACGTCGCCCTCGGGCAACGGGCGGACCTCGTCGTCGTCGCTCCCGCCACCGCGGACCTGCTGGCCCGCGCGGCGAGCGGGCGCGCCGACGATCTCCTCACCTCCACACTCCTCACCGCCCGGTGCCCGGTGCTCCTCGCCCCGGCCATGCACACCGAGATGTGGGAGCACCCCGCGACGCGTCGCAACGTCGACACCCTCCGGGGCGACGGCATCCACGTCATGCCGCCGGCGTCCGGCCGGCTCACCGGCGCCGACACCGGCGCGGGGCGACTACCGGAGCCCGCCGACATCGCACGGTTGGCCCGGCTCCTCCTCGACGGCGGATCACTGGCGTGGGACCTCGCCGGCACGCGCATCGTCGTCACCTCCGGAGGTACCCGCGAGGAGATCGACCCCGTGCGCTTCCTCGGTAACCGCAGCTCGGGCAAGCAGGGCCACGCGATCGCCGCGGTGGCCGCCGCCCGGGGTGCCAGGGTGACCCTGGTGACGTCCTCCGATCTGCCCACCCCGCCCGCGGTCGAGGTCGTGCACATCGAGTCCGCCCTCGAACTGCGGGAGCAGACGCTGCGCGCAGCTGCGCGGGCGGACGTGGTCGTCAAGGCCGCCGCCGTCGCCGACTTCCGGCCCACCGACGTCTCCGATTCCAAGCTCAAGAAGGGCAGCGAGTCCGAGCCGGCGGAGATCCGCCTCCGGCGGAACCCGGACATCCTCGCCGACCTGGTCTCCGCGCGTGTGGCGGGGGACGTCCCGGCCGACTGCGTGCTGGTGGGTTTCGCCGCCGAGACCGGGGACGCGTCGGGCTCGGTCCTCGAGCACGGTCGCGCCAAGCTCGCCCGGAAGGGGTGCGACCTCCTCGTCGTCAACGAGGTGGGACGGGACACCACCTTCGGGCAGGACGTCAACGGCGGCTGGATCCTCGACTCGGGCGGCGGCGAGACGGCCCTCGAGCGCGCCAGCAAGGACCTCCTGGCCGACCGTCTACTCGACGCGATCGTGGGGATCGCTCGCGGGCGGACCGGGCGGAGTGACGCGGACCGCACCGACTAGTCTGTCCCCACGCGATCGGCAACGATCACACGCGATCCCACCATGGAAGAGAGAACCACTGTGACGCAGGCACGTCGGCTGTTCACCAGCGAGTCCGTGACCGAGGGGCACCCGGACAAGATCTGTGACGCGATCTCAGATTCGATCCTGGACGCGATGCTGGAGCAGGACCCGGCGGCCCGAGTGGCCGTGGAGACGATGGTCACCACCGGCATGGTCCACGTGGCCGGCGAGGTCAAGACCACCGGTTACGTGGAGATCCCGCAGCTCATCCGCGACAAGATCGTCGAGATCGGTTACGACTCCTCGGACAAGGGTTTCGACGGCGTCTCCTGCGGCGTGTCGATCTCGATCGGGCAGCAGTCGCCGGAGATCGCCCAGGGCGTGGACACCTCCCACGAGGCCCGCACCTCCACAGACTCGGTCGAGGACGCCATCGCCCGCCAGGGTGCCGGCGACCAGGGCCTGATGTTCGGCTACGCCTGCTCGGACACCCCCGAGCTCATGCCACTGCCCATCGCGCTGGCCCACCGCCTCTCGCGGCGGCTGACCGAGGTGCGCAAGGACGGCACGCTGGCCTACCTGCGCCCGGACGGCAAGACCCAGGTCACCATCGAGTACGACGGCGACCGCGCGGTCCGGCTGGACACCATCGTCATCTCCACCCAGCACGCCGACGGCATCGACCTGGAGACCACCCTGCGCGACGACCTCACGCAGCACGTGATCGACCCGGTCCTGACCGAGGCCGCCGGCGGGATCGACACCGCCGACTTCCGGCTGCTGGTCAACCCGACCGGCCGGTTCGTCCTCGGCGGCCCGATGGGCGACGCCGGCCTGACCGGACGCAAGATCATCGTCGACACCTACGGCGGCATGGCCCGCCACGGTGGCGGCGCCTTCTCCGGCAAGGACCCGTCCAAGGTGGACCGCTCCGCCGCCTACGCCATGCGCTGGGTCGCCAAGAACATCGTCGCCGCCGGCCTGGCCGAGCGCGTCGAGGTCCAGGTCGCCTACGCCATCGGCAAGGCCGCCCCGGTCGGACTGTTCGTCGAGGCGTTCGGCACCGAGAAGGTCGACATCGACCGACTCCAGCAGGCGGTGACCGAGGTGTTCGACCTGCGGCCCGGTGCGATCATCCGCGACCTGGACCTCAAGCGTCCGATCTACGCCCCCACGGCCGCCTACGGACACTTCGGCCGCACCGACATCGACCTGCCCTGGGAGCGCACCGACCGCGTCGACGAGCTCAAGCAGGCCGCCGGACTCTGACGCCGTCACCCCGTGTGTCGTAGCGGGGTGCGAGGATCCCGCACGTGACCACCACGCGCCCAGCGACCCGGGTCGCGGCGGCCGATGCCCCCGTGGCCCGGGTCCTGCCGTTGCTCGGGGTCTTCCATCTCGACCGGGAGTTCGACTACCTGGTCCCCGAGTCACTCTCCGCCGAGGCGGTCCCGGGGGTGCGGGTGCGGGTGAGGTTCGCCGGGCGGCTGGTCGACGGTTTCCTCGTCGAGCGGCGCGCGCAGACCGATCACCAGGGGGATCTCGCCTGGCTCGAGCGGGTCGTGTCACCCGAGCCCGTCCTCACCCCGGACCTGCTCCGGTTGGTCGACCTGGTGGCGCGGCGGTGGGTGGGCATGCGCTCGGACGTGATCCGGTTGGCGATCCCGCCGCGCCATGCCGCCGCCGAGAAGTCCGTTCCCGAGCCGGGGCCGCCCCTGGGAGTGTCGGTGGGGCCGGTAGAGATGCCGGAGGGGTGGGGCGACCACCCGATGGTCGCGAGGTTCCTCGAGGCCGCGACCGGCGCCGTCCCCGCCCGCGGGGTGTGGACGGTCCCGCCGGGACGGGACTGGGCCCGGGCCCTGGCGACCCTCGCCGACTCCCTGCGCCGTCGTGGGCTCCAGGTCCTCCTGATCGTCCCGGACCAGCGGGACGTCGACCGTCTCACCGCGGCCTGTCGCGAGGTAGTCGGGGGCGGCGCGGCCGGTCGGGACCTCGTCACGGATCTGTCCGCCGGGGTCGGGCCGTCCGCCCGGTACCGACGCTGGTTGCGGGCGATCCGCGGCCACGCCCGGATCGTCGTGGGCACCCGGAGCGCGGTCTTCGCCCCCCTGCCCGAACTCGGTCTCATCGTGCTGCACGACGACGGGGACGACTCGTTCGTCGAGCCGCGTGCCCCGTATCCCCACACGCGTGACGTCGCCGCACAGCGATCGGCCCTCGAGGGCGTACCCCTGTTGCTGTCGTCGGTGGACCGGACCCCCGAGGTCGCCGAGTACGTCCGCTCCGGGTGGGCACACGAGATCCGCCCGCGCCCCGGACTGACCCGCGAGCTCGCGCCCCGCGTGGTCGCCGTGACCGACGCCGACCCGCTGCAGGCCCGCGACGTCGCGGGGGGCCGCACGCGGCTGCCCGCCGTGGCGTTGACGATGGCCCGGGAGGCGATCGACGTGGACGCCCCGGTCCTCGTACAGGTGCCCCGCAAGGGGTACATCCCCACGCTGCTGTGTGGGTCGTGCCGGACCCCGGCGCGGTGTCGCCGGTGCAACGGCCCGCTCCGCGCCGGGCGGATGGACGAGGTCCACGGGCCGGTGGAATTGGCGTGCGGGTGGTGCGGGGCCCCCGAGCCGAGCTTCCGCTGCGTGGCCTGCGGATCGCGGGCGCTGCGGGCCGGGGTGGTGGGGGCAGGCCGCACCGCGGAAGAGCTGGGCCGGATGTTCCCCGGTGTCCGGATCCGCACGAGCGGGGGAGGGGAGATCCTGGACACCGTGCCCGCGAGCCCGGCGATCATCGTCGCCACCCCGGGAGCGGAACCCGTCGCCGAGGGCGGGTACGGGGCCGCACTGCTCCTGGACTCGTGGGCGCTTCTCGGCCGACCCGACCTGCGGGCCGTCCAGCACGCCCTGCGCCTGTGGATCGGGGCGGCCGGTCTCGTCCGTCCCGCCGACGAGGGGGGCAGGGTGTTCCTGTCCGCCGAATCCGAGTCCGCGGTCGCCCAGGCGCTGGTCCGGTGGGATCCCCAGGGCTGGGCGGAGCGCGAGCTCGCGGACCGCGCCGAGGTCGGGTTCCCGCCGGCGGTGCACATGATCGCGGTCGACGGGCCGGCCGCCGCGCTCGCCGAGGTCCTCGAGGACTTCCGCCTCACGGACCGTGTCGAGGTACTGGGTCCGGTGGATCTGCCCGCCGGGGAGGAGCTCCCTGGTCATGACGAGGTGGAGGACCCGGAGCGTGTGCTGTTCCGGGTGCCCCCGCCCGTCCTCGCCGAGGTCGCGGCAGAGCTCCGAGCACTGGTCCTCCGACGTTCCGGACGCCGCCACAGCCACTCGGTCCGGGTTCGTCTGGACCCCGTCCACATCGGTTGACCGCCCGCCGTGCGTCCGGCCGACCGCCGACGACGGCGCACGCCGACGGAGCGCCTAGAATGGCCGTTCAGCACCGACGCCTGCCAGGAGACCCGATACGCATGTCCGTCCATCCCGTCCGGCTCTTCGGCGACCCCGTCCTCCGGACCCCCGCCGACCCCGTCACCTCCTTCGACGACAGGCTGGCACGCACCGTGGCGGACCTCATGGACACCGTCGCGCACGAGGAGGGCGCCGGGCTCGCGGCGCCCCAGATCGGGTTGTCCACCCGCGTGTTCGTCTACAGCTGCGGCGGGCGGGAGGGTCACCTGGTCAATCCCGAGTGGGAGCCGATCGGCGAGGAGAAGACCCACGTCAACGAGGGCTGCCTGTCCATCCCCGGGATCTCACTGCCCACGGAGCGGTTCGCCCGCGTCCGGGCCCGCGGAGTCGACGTGCACGGCGAGCCCGTCAGCTTCGAGGCCGAGGGCATCCTCGCCCGCGCCGTCCAGCATGAGACCGACCACCTGGACGGGGTGCTGTTCCTGCAACGCCTCACCCCGGAGCGCCGACGCGAGGCGATGGCCGAGGTCCGCTCGGCCAGCTGGTTCGGCAGCGCCGCGGTCAGCGGCGGCGTCATCTACGACACGCTCTCCGACGCGATGGCGGTGAGGTGAGAAGTGCGTCTCGTCTTCGCCGGCACCCCGGAGGTCGCCGTCCCGTCCCTGCAGGCGCTGCTCGACAGTGACCGTCACGAGGTCGTCGCCGTCGTCTCGCGTCCCGACGCCCGCACCGGCCGCGGTCGGGGACTGTCCCGCAGCCCCGTGGCGGCCGCGGCCGACGCAGCGGGCATCGAGGTCCTCACCCCGCCGAACGCCCGCGACCCCGAGTTCGCGGAGCGACTGCGCGCGCTGACACCCGACGCGGTTCCGGTGGTCGCCTACGGCCACCTCGTTCCGCGCCCCGTCCTCGACATCCCCACCCACGGGTGGATCAACCTGCACTTCTCCCTGCTCCCCGCATGGCGGGGGGCCGCCCCGGTCAACGCCGCCGTCGCCGCCGGTGACGAGGTCACCGGCGCGACCACCTTCCTGCTGGACGAGGGCATGGACACCGGCCCGGTCCTGGGGACGATGACCGAGACCGTCCGGCCCCGCGACACGGCCGGGGACCTCCTCGGCCGACTCGCGGTGTCCGGCGCCGGGCTGCTCGCGGCGACCCTGGACGGGATCGAGACGGGAGAGCTCCGCGCGGTTCCCCAGCCGGCCGACGGCGCCTCCCATGCACCGAAGCTCACGGTCGACGACGCGCGGGTGCGGTGGAGCGATCCCGCCCTGGCCGTCGACCGGCACATCCGGTCGGTCACCCCTGCGCCGGGCGCCTGGACGACGCTCGGCGGCGAACGGGTGAAGATCGGCTCGGCCCGCCCCGCCGAGGACGCGCCCACGGACCTCGGGCCCGGACTCATCTCGTGGGACAAGCAGTCGTTCCTCGTGGGCACCGCGACGGTACCGATGGCGATCGAGACCATCCAGCCCCACGGCAAGAAGATGATGAACGCGCTGGACTGGGTGCGCGGCGCCCGGCTCGACGAGGGCGCGGTGTTCGAGTGAGCGCCGACGACCGACAGGGCCGCGGGCAGGGGCCCGATCCCCGCCGCGGGGGCGGACAGGGACGCCCGAAGAGCGGTGGAGGCAACCGCCCGCAGTCGGACCGCCGGCGACGTCCGGACACCCGGCCGCAGAAACAACAGAAACAGCAGAAGCAACCCCGTCCCGACGCCAGGACCGTCGCGCTGGCGGTCATGGCGGCCGTGCGGGAACGCGCCGCCTACGCCAACCTGGCCCTGCCGGCGGAACTGCGCCGCGCCAAGCTGGACACACGCGACGCGGCGCTGGCCACGGAGTTGACCTACGGCACGCTCCGCGCAGAGGGACTGCTCGACCGGGTGATCGTGCTCGCGGCGTCCCGGCCCGTCGAGGAGATCGACCCGCCGGTCCTCGATCTCGTGCGGCTGGGCGCCTACCAGTTGCTGTTCACCCGGATCGGTGCGCACGCCGCCGTCGACACCGCCGTCGAGGCCGCGCGCACCGCCGGCCTGGGCCGGGCGGGCGGGTTCGTCAACGCGGTCCTCCGCAAGGTCGCCGCCCGCGACCTCGACTCCTGGGTCGACGCGCTGCGTGACGGTGTGACCGACCCGGTGGCTCGGATGGCCATCGGCACCGCGCACCCGGAGTGGATCGCCCGCGCGTTCGCGGACTCGCTCGGCGCCGCCGCCGGGGAGCTTCCCGAGTTGCTCGCCGCCGACGACGCCCGGCCGAAGGTCCACCTGGCCGCCCGCCCCGGTGCCATCACGGGCGAGGAACTGGCACTGATCACCGGCGGTACGGAGGGTGAGCTGTCCCCGTACGCGGTCCACCTGGACTCCGGGGACCCCGGAACGCTCGACGCCGTACGAGAAGGGCTCGCGGCGGTCCAGGACGAGGGCAGCCAGCTCGTGGCGCTGGCCGCCGCCCGCGCCCCCCTGGGCGGTCCGGACTCCGGGAGGTGGCTCGATCTGGCCGCCGGGCCCGGCGGGAAGGCGGTCCTGCTGGGCGCGCTGGCGGAGATCGAGCAGGCGACGCTCACCGGGGTGGAGATCTCCGAGCACCGCGCCGACCTGGTCCGCGGCGCGACCAAGGACCTGCCGGTGACCGTGCACACGGCCGACGGACGCGACCCGGGTCTGGAGCCGGGGTTCGACCGGGTATTACTCGACGCCCCGTGTTCCGGCCTCGGCGCACTCCGCCGTCGACCCGAGGCGCGGTGGCGCAAGACCGCCGCCGACATCCCGGGCCTGGTCACGCTCCAGCGCGAACTCCTCGAGTCGGCCCTGCGTCTGGTCCGACCGGGCGGGGTGGTGCTGTACGCGACCTGCTCGCCCCACCTCTCGGAGACAGTGTCGGTCATCCGCGAAGCCGCCCGGCGTGACGACGTCGAACTCCTCGACGTGCGTGACATCCTCGCGGAGGTGGTCGGCCGTCCGGTCGACGGACTGGGCGACGGCCCGTGGGTGCAACTGTGGCCGCACCGGCACAGCACAGACGCGATGTTCATGGCGGCACTACGACGGGGTCACGATGCGTGAGGATGCGCAGTTCAGCTCGCACGGGGTTCGGTGCTCGGCCTGGGTCTATGGCCCGGACGCGCCGTCGGACGGCCCTGCGAGCCCGGCACCTGCCATCGTCATGGCACACGGCTTCGGGTGCATCCGGGACCTGCGCCTACCCGCGTACGCCGAGCGATTCCGGGACGCGGGCTTCGTCGTGGTGGTCTTCGACTACCGGCATTTCGGCGCCAGCGACGGACAACCCCGGCAACTCCTCGACATCGGCCGCCAACTCGACGACTGGCGGATGCTCCTATGGATGTCAAG
>NZ_LSSV01000050.1:0-12313 GCF_001658045.1 Dietzia sp. 111N12-1
ACGAACTAACGGAGATGCCCACTAGGCGCGGGGCGCTGGCCAGGCTGGGTGCCGCGTTCCCCCGCCTGGCGTCCGCCCTCCTGCCGCTGATGGCCGCCAAGGGTCGCCGGAAGCAGCGCACTCTCCTACGAACGCAAGGATCGTCCCGCTCTTGACCACTCGGACAGACCCCTCCGTTACCATCCATCGTGAGGTCGACCTGCAGTCCCGGTTGCTCTACTGGGCCGGGCGGGCGACGCTCCGTCAGGTGTACCGCTTCTGGCCCATGACCGGCGCCGGGATCCGGGGGCTGGCCGCAGTCGAGCGCGGGTTCTCGCGACTGGCGGGCCCCGCCGGGGTGCGAGTGGAACGGACCGTGCTCGGCGGCACCGCGGCCGAGACCTCGACCCCCGATTCCGTCGGCCCGGACGCACTGGCCGACGTGACCGTGCTCTACCTCCACGGGGGCGCGTTCGTCTTCTGCGGCCCCGGCACCCACCGTGGGCTCTGCGGCCGGCTGGCGATGGACCTCGGCGTGACCGTGCACTCGCTGGACTACCGGATGCTGCCGGAGGTCGACCTGGCGACCGTGGTCGCGGATGCCTACGCCGGGTATCGCGCTCTGTCCGAGCAACTGCCCGCGGATCGCCGGATCGTGGTGGCCGGGGACTCGGCGGGCGGGTACCTGGCCGCCGCGATTTGCGAGTTGGCCGCCCGCGACGGCGTCCGCCAGCCCGCCGCGATGGTGGGTTACTCGCCCCTGCTCGACGTCGATGGCGAGGTGCGTGAGGGGCCGTGGGCCACGCGCGACTCCTACCAACCGGCCGTCACGGTGCAGCGGTTCCAGAGGCTGTGGCAGCACCACGCCGACGGGCTGGAGAGCAGCCGCTCGATGCTCACCTGCGATCCGGAGGTGTTCCCGCCGACGCTGATCACCCTGGCTGCGGGCGAACTCGTGGAACCGGCCGCGCTCCAGCTGACCGAACGCCTCCACGCGGCCGGGCGGCCCGTCGAGACCCATCGGTGGTACTCGGCAGTCCACGCGTTCCCGGTGCTCGCCGGCCTGACCCCGCACAGCCGCCACGCCGGCGCGATCACGGCCGAGTTCTTGCGCCGGACGATGACGGCGCCGGTCTCACAGCACCCTCTCTCAAGACATGCACGAGATGGGTCTTGACCGTGCCTTCGGACAGGTGCAGCGACTCGGCGGGCTGCCGGTTGCTCGAGCCCCCTCGGTCACGGCGCGCAGGACCTCGGACTCCCGGTCCGTGAGCACCGGCCGAGGACCACGCATCCGGCTCAGTAGCCGGGCGGCGACCGCTTTGCCGCGACGATGCTCGTCCTGCCGCACGGCCTCTTCTACGGCCGCGTCGACCAGGCGGAGGACCCGGCCGACATCGTCACCGCCTACGCCGAGGAGCGGGTCGACGAGCGGTACCTGCGTGGACGCAGTAGCCACTCGGCGGCCGTGCAGAGCGCCCAGCACCATGCCCGCGCGGTGGTGGGAGCTGATCGAGGTCAGGGGCGCGTAGGGCGCGTCAGTGCGTCAGACGCTCTCCACCACGGGCTCGGACAGGGAGTCTGCCACGGCCTCGGCGGCGGTCTCCTCGAGCGGGATGGTGCAGGCCAGGGGCTCGCTGCCGGACCAGTCGTGGCCCCAGTAGCTGTCGGCGGTGATGTTCTGCGGCAGGTACTGGTCCTCGTCCACCATGAGGCCGTCGTAGCCGAACTCGATGTCCCAGCCGCCGGGCGCGCGCAGGTAGTAGGACACCATCTTGTCGTTGGTGTGGCGGCCGAGGGTGGAGGAGATGCCGAACCCGTGCTCGGTGGTGCGTTCCATGGCCTGGGCGACCATGTCCATCTCGGCCACCTCGAGCATGATGTGCACGATCCCCGGGCCCATGTGCGGGGCGGGCATCACGGCGAAGCTGTGGTGGCGCGGGTTGACGCCCATGAACTGGATGCGCAGCGGCGGCATGCCGGGGGCGGCCGGGAACGGGAACGCGCCGCGGGTGTGGAAGCCCAGCACGTCGCGGTAGAAGCCGATGGTGGCGTCGTAGTCGGTGGTGGGGACCACGAGGTGGCCCAGGCCCAGCTCGTCGGTGACGAACTCGGTGCGGTACTTGGTGGAGACCTTGGAGTGGTCAAGCTCGGCGCCGTGGAAGATCTCCAGGCGCTGGCCGCAGGGGTCCTCCAGGGTGATGGCGCCGTCGACCTTGATGGCCTGCGTCTCGTCGTGGGTGAGGTCCCGGTAGGCGATGCCGTGCTCGGTGAGGGTGGCCCGGACGCGGTCTAGGGCGATCTCGTCGCGCACTTCCCAGCCCACGGCGGCGAGATCGTCCTTCTCGGCGCGGCGCAGCGTGATGCGGCGCGCGCGCTCGTCGAGGCGCAGGTGGAGGGTGTCGTCGTCGCCCCCGGCGCCCACGCCCAGGTCCAGCACGTCGTGGGCGAGGGTGCGCCAGCGGTCGAGGTCGGTGGTGTCGATCCTGAGGTAGCCGAGGGCCCGGATGTCGCCCATGGAGTGTCCTTTCGCCGATGAGGGTCCCGGCGTGCCGGGGGTGCCGCCGTCCGTCGCGCCGCGCGCCCGGGCGAGGGATGAGGACACTGTGACCGCGTTGTGGCGCGCGTCACCGGTCGATTCCGGTGGATGGGAAAGGTGCAGGTCGACTGGTGGGTTACGCCGGGCGGGGCCGGTTGGATCTAAGTGTTGGCTTTGCTCGCGCCGCACCCGGAGCGCGCGAGCGTCTCCTGGTGATCGCCGAGCACACTGACGCCTGGATGACCGTGCTTCGGGCGATGCTGCGTACTCCGCGTCGACCAGGTGGCCGCCGCCGCGACCGACCTGATTCGCCAGCGCTAGCACTTCCATGAACGACTACGCGTTGGCAGCGCCTGGGCCAACTCGAGGCTGAGCCGTCGAGCGCGGAAGGTTCTCACCCTCGCGGCGCTTATCGCTCCCGTCCACCCCGAGGAGCTGGCGATACACCTCGCGCGGTCCGCGCCGACGGGTTCAGCGACGATGAGATCCGCGACATTCTGCTTCAGACAGCCGTATGCCGCGGCGCGCCCGACGCAACGTAGGGGTCGGGAGCGCGGAGCAGACACCTGGAGGGGCGAAGGGCGGCAGCTCATCGAAGGCGTGAGAACGAGCCTGCAGTGTCAGTCGGGGAGATCGCCGGTCTCGATCCAGTGCCGCCACGCGTACGGCGCGCGGAGGTTGGCCACCGCAGCCGGGATCGTTTCGTCTCGACGGTCGTTTATCCAACCCCAGTCGACCCTCCCACCTGTATCCCCGAGGGGGCATAGGCGTATGTCAAAGGCCACATTGTCGAACGGGACGCCGTCGGAATCGACCTGGCGCACAGGGGAATGGGCCTCGAGAAGGCCAAGTCCGACAAAGCGCACGAAGCCTTTGTGGACCAACCCCTTGCCTTCGAGCTCTGCGGACTCGCCCCGGAACAAGGCGATCGGCGGTGCGAGCTGTCGCTCCATTCGGGCCGTCGATCGAAAAAGCGGCGCTAGCGACAGCAGAGCCTTGTTTCCCAGGGCGTGGTGGGCGCTTTCAGACGTCGTCGGCTTGCTGTCACCAAAGTACCGAACGTGGCCGGATTTCAGGTCATAGTCGTCATGCCACGGGGTCGTCTCAGTCCCTGCCTTCCTGGGGCTGGATCGCAGAAGGACAACCGATCTGCGGCGACCGTCAGGTGCGATTACCTCTTTCGGGACGTTGATACCGCGCTCGAGTTGGAGGATCGGTTGGCCGGCTACTCGCGGCCGCAGGGCATACTTGAAATTCTCATAGCCATCGGCAGTTGCTCGTTCTGGGCCAGCGTTCCTCGAGTAGCGATAAACAATATTTTGTTCCACCCATTGGTAATCGACTTTCACGCGGCTATCGAATCATGGTGGTGTGTGGCTCGGGGCGGGATGGAGGTATTCGCGGCCGATGGTCGTTTGCTCGTCCCGATCGAGTATGTCACTCATCAAGGCGCGCCTCGATTGTCGACACGATCTCGTCGATTAATTGGTGTTCCCAGAATCGGAGCACTTGCCATCCCTCCGCCTCCCACAGCCTGGTCGTCTCGATATCGCGCGCGATGTTCGTCTCGATCTTCTCCCGCCAGAAGTCACTGTTCCGCTTTGGCCAGGTCCGGTGCACGGGGCAACCGTGCCAGAAGCACCCGTCGATGAGCACCGCGACCTTCTTGCGAGGAAACAAGATGTCGGACGTGCGACGTATGGTCGCGACCGGTCGGCGGTTGACGAAGAACCTCCGGCCCCGACGGTGCAGTTCGCGTCTGACGGCCAGCTCCGGCCCAGTATCGCGGCCGCGGTTCGCGCGCATGCTGCGTCGAACGCCAGGGGAGGAGGCCCAGGAAGCATTGTCGGACACTACCCGACTGTATCGAGGCGGTTCGGGGCCGCCCCGCCGAAAGCATAGGATGGATGCCATGACAGAGACCCTCAGCTTGATCGACCTCTTCGCTGGCTGTGGAGGAATGACGGTCGGCTTCGCCCGCGAGGGCTTTCGTTCGGACTTGGCCGTCGAGTTCGACTTCGCCGCCGCCGCTACCTATGCGCAGAACTTCGGCGAGGCGCATACCTTCTTCGGTGACATCGCCGATTTGGCGGACGAGGATATCCCCGAGGTTGACGTCGTTATAGGCGGGCCGCCTTGCCAGGGCTTCTCGAATTTGGGTAGCCGCGATGTCAACGACCCGCGAAACAAGTTGTGGAAGGAATATCTTCGTGTCGTGACGCACGCGCGCCCCAAGGTCTTTGTGCTGGAAAACGTGCAGAGATTCTCCAAAAGTCCTGAATTCGAGCTACTACTAGCGGAAGCGGATCATGGGTGCATCGAGGAGTACGAACTGCGCTGGGGAGTTCTTCTCGCATCGGACTACGGGGTTGCCCAGCGGCGACCTCGAACGATCGTCATCGGATCGCGAATAGGCCCAATCGAACCACCCGCTCCGACGCACGCACGGATGGCTCATGGGCACGTCAAGCCATGGAAAACGGTCAGAGAGCGTATTGATGGTCTGCCAGAGCATCCGAAGACAACGGATCTGCCAGCGCGAACTACCGAAGTGTTTGGTGCGGCGGTCCAAGGGCCCTTTTCTATGGAAGAGTTGCATTTCGGGCGCAATCCCCGGCCTATCTCGCTTGAGAGGTACGACCATGTGCCCCCGGGTGGCGGACGTTTCGACCTCCCGGATCACCTCTTGCCCCGCTGCTGGAGGGAGAAGACCAGTGGAACGACGGACGTAATGGGACGAATGAGGTGGGACGCGCCCTCCCTTACCATTCGAACCGAGTTCTTTAAGCCGGAGAAGGGACAGTACCTGCACCCTCAGTGGGAGGCAGACGACCCAGACCGCCGGGTCAATCGAGTCATCACGCATCGGGAGGCGGCGCTCCTGCAAGACTTCCCTTCAGACTATAAGTGGTGCGGTTCGAAAACCGAGATCGCTAAGCAGATCGGGAATGCAGTGCCTGCTGGCTTAGCGGCCGCCGTGGCCAAGCAAGTGAAGGCAGCCATTACATCCGCGGGACAGGAGACAGACGAGGATGGACTCGCAGAAGCTGTCTAAAGAAGATTGGGCTTGGCTAGACCTCGACCTTTCGGTTCACGCACCAGCGAGTGAGGAGCCGAGAAATCTCCGTTTACGGACGAAGAGAGCATTCCCGCCACTGCCAACAAAAGCAGGGCGACCTCGCGTCTCGAACGGGCCGGGTCCAGCCGATGGTCTAGACAAACCGTCCGACCCAGCCATTGAGCTAGTCAGACAGGCGCTGCTTCAAGCGGACCCCGACGGTTCCCGGATTGCTTTTGCGCTCCGTGAAGCTCTAGACCAAGTTTACGACGGCAGACGCACAGGTCGATGGGACTTCACTCAGTTGTCTAAGACGGAGAAGACGCACATCGGCACCCTTGTTGAAATCTGGCTGCAGCGGGAGTTCGAGTTCGACGATGGGCTCGATCTCGACTTCTCGATCGCCGGCGTGGACGTCGATTGCAAATGGTCTAGGAACCTGTACGGGTGGGAGATCCCCATGGAGATGTACAGTCGCGGACACAAGATCGCGATGCTGATCTGGGGAAATGAAGACTCAGCTCGCTGGGCATTAGGACTACTGCGGATCTCGGAAGACATGCTGAAACCACTAGGGGGACAGCGGGACCGCAAGAGGCAGCTAAGCGACCTGGGACGCGCGAATATCACATGGGTTTACCGCTCCGCGACGATGATTCGCAACGCCCTTGTGCACCATCCCGCAACCGCAATAAAGATGCGGGACGCGAGATCGGGACAGGAAGCCGTCCGCACAATTTTCAGGGAGATCCAAGGCGAGCTCATAAACCACGCCACTATAGAAACCGCTGGCCAGCAGGTAGATTCGAGCAAACGTGTTCGGGACGCCCGTAAAGCACTTCGGAACGAAGGACTGATTATCCTCGGGCACTACGATCCGCACCCGCGCATTGCGGAGGAACTCGGTCTGCCGAGGCCGACTCTGGGCCGGTTCGTCGCGGTCCGAGTAGCTCGTTGTAGCGAAGTCGACGCAGGCCCCAGTGCGGGGATCGGCGGTCAGAGGTGGCGCGTCGCAACCGCCGATGACGCGCCTCAGCCCGCCCCGATTCTCCCGAAGCAGGGCAAAGGCTGAGGCGTGGGCCTACCTACTAAGTCACCGCCGCGAGATTCACTGTCACGTCATCGGGTCGGTTGCGGTTCATCACCGACCAAGTAATTTGCTTGTCGACTCGGATAGCCTTCCGCGGGACGGCGATCGAGATGAGCCCGATCGCGTCGTCTGCTCCGACGTCCGCATTGCCGCTCGGGTCGGAGTCTGACGTCACCGACAGAAGAACGATGCCTCGGGCATCGGAGGCCCCGAATCGCGGAATCGCCTCGCCTCGGGTCACTCTCCGCGCGGCTTCGCGATGCTTGCGGTCAGACCCGACGAAGTCGGATCGTCCAGCCCGGCGGCTGCGCGTTACTACTGGAATCGAGGTAGGCAGTCCGGCCGCTGCCAACTTCCGATCGTTGTTCTTCGGAACCGGGAGCATAACGAGCCAGTCGGCGATCTCCTTTCTCTGGGTAGCCGTTTTTATAAACATGGTTACGGTGTCCAGATTGCTCCGCGCGTTATCGTTCCAGTGCATCTGAGACAAGAGATCACCGAATGCGGAGGCCGGTATCAAGCCCGCAAGGAAGTTCACATCGCCGGAGCCCTCGCCCTGTATCTTATACCCCAGCTTGATGGGTGCGCTATCGAGGCGTTTCAGCAGCGGCATTGTCACATTAGCGAAATTCTCTTTAAGCTCTGAAGAGCCGCGTTCAGGTAGGCCATATAGATCCTGGACATCAATTGGCGCTTTATTAGTGATGACTGCGTTCCACATCTTGTTCCTCGCGGTGGGCTTCAGCCAAGGGAGATGCTGGCTGACCAAGGGTGGGATATGACGAGGTTCCAGGGTGGGGCGTCCGGACGCGTCAAAGCCAGCGTACTTGGTCAACTCGTCGCGGAACGCCTCTTCGTCTAGAAGAAGCGCCTCGAAAGACTTATAAAGGTCCATCCGCGGATTATTGTCCCTCTTGATGTACAGACGGACGAGGTCCTTATAGCCGGGGCGAAAGCCAAACCACCTACCCGCCTGCATCAACGTGTCTGCTTGGCCGGTCTTTCTTCTGAAGAAGGAAACGGTGAGCCCCTCGATGGTGAAGCCGCGGCTAAGCTGAGCCCCGCCGACGAGAATCTTCCAAACCGAGTCGGCTTCAAAGTCCAGGCGCTTCTGTTGCTCCTGTACCTGTTTGTCTGAATTAACAATGAGCACGGGATCGCCGTCGATCGTCATCTTAGCAAGGGCTTGCTGGATGAATGGTTTGAGCTCATCGAAATTACTCGGCACTGGATCGCCATTGGCGCGTGCGACCATGACGGGCAGTAAGTCCTCCTCATATAGCCGCCGGAGTCTGCTCAGCCCCAGGGACGAGCCGAACAATGATTGCGACCAAATCCGACGCACGTCTTCCGCGGCTGCAGCGTGGGCCGCCTGCGTAGTGGCCTCGTGAATCAACATAGTATGGTGTCGGAATCTCAAGGAAGAGCACCCCTGCCGATAGAGCTTTATGGCTCCAGACAAAACCCATGAGTCCAGTGCGTTCTGTAGTTCCTCGTACCGCAAGTCGGGGGACGCCTTAGGGTCGCCGAGGAGATTTCTGACATAGGCCTTCTCATTAGAGTTAGCAAAGGTCCGTGGCTCGTCGTCGTAGTTTCTAGCGATGTCGTGGAAATGCCTCACCCCCATGTAGCCGGGGGGCGGCTTAAGGGAAAGTACGAAATCGGAAGGAAAAAGGTCGCGATCATCATCCGGATCAACGAAAACGTTAGCGAACGGGGTGGCGGTATAACCGACGTACTGCGCCCGTGGGCATATCGCAAGGATCTGTGTGATTAGCTCGTTAATGGCGGTGCGCTTACGGGCGACCATTGTATCTTTTTTCCACTTGTCCGGATTTGTGGTGTCGACCGAAGCCTGATCGGACTCGTCGTCAATGATCAAAACGGGTAGCTGTGACAAGTCACCCTTCAGAGGTTTAAGATCCTGGATAAGCTTCTTGAGCGGTGCGGAGTTCTTCTTCACAACCGCTACATAGGCACCGGAGTCGAAAAGGTTATCCTCGTCGTTGAGGGGTTTGCGCTTGTTTTTTCGCGCGAACTTCATCTTCGTCATCGCCTGCGGTAGCCGCTTGTAGTCACTCTGATGGCTGGTGACGCGCGCAATCTCGGCGACGCCAGGCTGAAGTAGGCCGTCACCATGCTTCACGAACTTTCCGTCTAACCAGTCCCTGTCAAATTGGTAGTCCAGTTCTTTCAGTACCGCTGGATCAGTCGGATCCTGCCCTGAAAGAATGTTCTCTTCCCCCATCAGCTCCATATCCAGCCGTCGCTGGGTCTGAGACCTAAGGATCTCGATCGTGCCTGTGAGGACGATTACGAGACGGTAGCCAGCGTCGATGGCTTTGGCAGCCACCCCAGTGAAGTTCGCCGTCTTTCCGCTCTGGACATATCCGACGACCAGGCCCTTTGTTTGCTTTATTTCCTCCCGCGTAGGCCGACTGAGCCGGCTAACAACGTCAGTTGTGGTTTCGTCCAGCGCGGCTATAGCTTCTTCAGGCCATTGCTTAACTTCGCGCAGGTATCTCTCGTAGTCGTTCCAGTACATATTTGCCCGGCGCGGTCGCTCGTCCGCGTACCACGGTTCAAACTCGCGCGAGATGACGACGGCGGGCTTCTCGAAGATGTCAACTCTCTGGTCGAAAGCTGCAACCGAATTTGGACCGAGCTTGAGCGCGGGATAGATCACCTTACGTCGCGAAACTGTATGGGGGGCGGTGCCGCCAAAGTCAATTGTGTCAGTTGCGTCCCACCAAGCGAGCGCTGAGCGAGCGCGAGTCAGCGCTATATCGTTTTCTTTTGCGGCTGATATAAATGACGCTAGGTCGTTGTCGGAGACTGATTCTTGCGACAGCAACTCCACAATCTCGAGCAAGGGGCGGGGCTCTTTCCCCTTCAAAACCTCAAATGCGCGCTTCAGGTCATCTGCCCATATCGGACGTTCGTCGGCCATGATTGATTCCTATTCTTCGACGAAGCCGTCGATTGGGTGTCGGGGACTGGAATGGGGAAGGTTGGTCACGTCGATGCGGTAGGAGACCTCAGAGATGAGGTCGGGGCGTGAGCAGTGGTTAGCGACCACTCGCGGAGTCAGCGCGGGAAAATCTTCATCGATCACATACGCACGGGGAGTCGTGCGTAGAGTAAGTGTCGGTGCGTATGTGCCGTCTGGGTGCCATCCAGCGGATCGCAGCAGGTCATCTAATAGATGCTGATAACCGCGCGTCTCCGAGCGTACTGTTCCCACGAGCGCATCTAGTGATGTCCCCGTCTGCGAGCTTCCCCCGGTGAGCTGAATTGAGACGAGAACCAGGGGTTTATTCGTTGTAGGTTGGAGCTGTGCGAGTCCTGCAATAACGTGGCTGCGAGTTTCGCGGACGGTTGTCTTTACTTCGAAGTCGGCAGAGGGGAATACGAAATCGTGCTCCTCGCCAATCGGGCCCTGCCACGAATCCAGCGCAAGCGCTGGCCCGACTTTCTTGATCAGGTGGCGGAGCATGAGTAGCTCGCCAAACAGGCCGATCTGTCTTTCCGTTCCGAGCGACGGCTGGGCTTCAAGTACGTGGCGATGGGCGGTTATTGCGCCATTTACCGCGTCAGCGAGTGGATAGCCTTCGGTTTGCAAATTATCCGCAATGGTTGCGAGGAAACTGTAGGCACCGAAGATGTCGTTGTCGGCGGCGACCGCGATCTCGGAGTGCTCATCGCCGTTCTCGGCGCTAATTGCGTAGCTGACGTTACGAAGATGCTTAATTTTCGGAGCTGGAACTTGGAAAGGGGTTACCAGGGTGAGCTTCGAGTGAGCGGGCTCGAGCCGGAGCCAGCATTCCGGCTGGCCGCTGATGGCTAGCTGAATGGGGGCGCCGCTAGCCCAAAGGTGATCTACGGTTTGCAGTGTAAGTCGACGGACGTCGTCTCGGATTTCCAAGATAGATCAGTCATTCTCTAGGCGGGCAATTTCGGATCTGGCGGTTTCCCCTAATATAGCGTTCCAGAGGTTGAGGTTGTCTCTATCGCGAGATCCGAGGTACTCGCCCTCGAATATCTCGTGTGTCAGTAGATAAAGCGCTGCCTTGAGTGTAGGCGCGTCATTTAAGCTTCCACCCTGTGGGGCGAATAGCTTGCGGTAGCGATTGTTAAGCCAGAGCGTCCGAGTGGGGTGGTCGGCGTCGAGGAACTGACCGGGGGGAAGTCGTTTCCACTTAATCGACATCGGGTCGATCGCTATCATAGGTAGTTCGCTGGCGATTCGCTTTCGAAGCAGCGGATCAAAGCCTACGAGTGCAGGGATGGCAGGCTTCCGCTTAGCGCTTCTCTTGCTGGCCGTTCGATGTACTCCCTCGGCGGTCTCGAGGTACTGAGAAAAGGTGGTGCCGTCCTTGCTTTTCGCCTTCAGGACCGACTGGAGAAATGCGGGCTCGAACTTCACCCCGTCCTTTTCAGGGTTCATCGTGATGAACGTACCTAAAGCCTCAGGCTCATCGATTACGACTCGAGCAAGCTGACGTTGGGCCGTGCTAGCGGTCACTGACGACCACCCGCCGGCTTTGAGTAGCCGATTATTCCTGTATACGAAGAACCCCTGATGGTCACGCCCGGTCCGGTTGCCGATGCGGAAACCTGTCTTGTCGATTTTGGGGGGCCATATATGACAATGTAACTGAATTCTAGAGTTTCCTGTGCGTGCCGAGAGAGTCCGCGGGTAGTCGGGATGGCCGGAGGCCGGGTAACCGAACGGGTCGATTGCTAGTACCGGGGTGCCGGGATTTGACGGGGAGCGCGATATCTCATCAACGACGACGGACAGCTGGGCTTCGCCGGATTCGATCAGCCTGTGGAAGGTTAAGCCAAGGTGCATGCGGAGAGAGTTAGCCGTCCTCTCCAACCATGCGTTCGCTTCGGTTGGATCGGTACCGACGAACGCATTACGTGGTCGAGTCCAAACCACGGCCGTTGCTGACGCTGTTGCAGCAAGTGCGCGGCGCTGTCGGAAGAACTTTCTGGCTGCGTCTGTGGATAGAATGTCACAACTGAAATCGCGCGCGAAGTCTTGTCTTCTGATTCGGCGGCCGACGGGATCATGTCCGTTGCGTTTCGACCAGACTGTCAGCTCTTCTGCATTTCCGAAGCTTGCGGCTTTCAGGCCCATGCCGAAATGGCCGAGGTCGCTCGAGGAATACTCGCGGCGATGTCCAATTGTCAGAGCTCTGTCGATCTCCTGGGCGTTCATGCCGTGGCCGTCGTCGATTGTCTCGACCTGGGTGAGATAGCCGTTCTTGGTCAGGAGCCGGACTATTATCTTCTCTGCGCCGGCGTCGAGGCTGTTGTCTACGAGGTCGGCAATTGCTGACTCCAGGGTGTGCTTAGTTCCAAGGCTGTCAACGAGGCCGGAGTCCGGGGTTAGTTTAATTTCGCCAACCACATCGCTTGCTGACCTCGTCACTGCTCCCTCTCCGAACTCGGAACACGGCTATCGTAAGCGCAAGTCCATCGTAGTTGCCGGAGTTCAGTTAACCAGGCAACGGGTGTCGACTCGGCAGGAATGACCCCTTGTAGGTCAGCTTCGCGGCCTTACGTATAGATTCTGTTGGGCGATGAGCACATAAGAAGCCGGTCCCGAGGGGGTCTGACCTGACTTCCACAAGTTTTA
>NZ_LSSV01000051.1:0-11638 GCF_001658045.1 Dietzia sp. 111N12-1
AACGCACTCTAAATCCGGAAGGGTCGCAAAACTGCGCCACCCAGCGCCACTAACCATTTCTGAGGGGAATTCGGCCATTTTCTAGCAACTAGCATCGCCACGACCGTAAGCAGAGCCCCAACTATAATGGACTTGAACCCCGTCATAGCGTACGCCAAAGCAAAGCTCACGACAGCCAATGCGACTAGCCCTACGCGCCTACTAGCGAAACCCCAGACCAAGAGAACCGGCAAGCGCGCATTAGTAAGCGCCCCAACCAAATACCGACCTAATGTACCGATGTTTTCATTATAACTGTCCCGCTGATCGTACACTTCTGCAAATGTAAACAGTGCTGGACGTAGGCCATAGAATAAAATCAGAATTGCAAAAATTACCAAAACCGAGATTACTATGATGGATTCAAAGACCGGATTCGGGAGGCGAAGGAGCCGGATCGGTCTCGCCGGCAGCACCACAAATTCGAACAAGATACCAAAGCAAGCCGCAGTCAACAGATGGAGCTGCAACAGACCAGCACCGTCTAACGGACCGTAGAACACAGGCACCCAAAGGAGCGGGACAGCGACTGTCGCCGCCAAGAATAGCAGCGCCGACATTCCGACACTTCTTGAGTTCTTCGAAAGTAGTAACCCCAAGAATACCGTTATTACAATCGCCCTGAAGACCTCAACCTCCCCCCCAGTCGCGGTGCGTGTAACCTTGATAATCAAAGTGAGGGGCGATCTGAGCCTGGGCAACGTACATTACCAGCCAAGAATACGCTGACAATAATAGTACGGAAACTGCGGCTCTCCCTATGCTGAAACCCGCAGCCCTGCCGCTCAATTCATTGGATTCTGGCTCCACCACTCCTCCTTTGACGCTCTAGTAGCATACTGGTGAAATCATTGAGCACCCTCGATTGAGAATCGAAGCTGAAACGCGTCTCAAAGGCGCGTCTCCCCCTTGCACCCATAGATGCGGCATCCGCCCTCGGATCGACTATAGCGAGAATTGCCTGCGCTATTTCCTCAACGTCCAGGGGGTTCACAAAGTGACCCGCGTCGATATCGCCCAGTAACTCTATCCACGATCGAAATTCCGATGCAATAAACGGTATCCCAGACGCCATATATTCGAACAACTTTGTCGGCTGCGAGGTCTTATAATTCGAAACAGGATGAAGGACCACAAAACCACCTATCGCGCCGCGCAGGATAGCTGGAATTTCACTTGAATCTACGGCACCCTTATAGACGACGACCTCTTTAGCTGATTCCATGGTTTTCACGGCGCCCTCATCGGCTTGTCCGACAACCACGAGCTTTCGGCCAGTGTTAGCAATCTCCATTGCTTGAACCATCTCATCGATCCCGCGGAGTTTGGTGACTCCGCCCACGTAACAAAAGTACCCTTCCGTGTCATTATCCCGCTCGACCTCTGGGAAGCTCGATTTCCACGGGAAATTCTGGACAACACAAGTTCGCTGCGCCGGTATCCCCTCTTCAATGTGCTTCGTGGCGGCAACTACGCCGTCGATACTCCGCGTAACTAACTCCAGTGCCAGCCAGGAGATCGCACGCGCGACTGGGCGTAGCAGAACAGGAATGTAGTCCTTACCCTCGATTTGTCCGACGAGAGACTCGTGAGCGTCGTAGACCACCACACTCCTGCGGTGCAGCAGCTTCCAGACCAGGAGCAGCGGTAACAATTCAGGGTCATGAGCGTGGACCAGGCGGGGGCTCAATGTCGCCAATTCCCGCCACACCCGCACTGACCCCATCAACGCCCTGCCCAGTCTGGAGCTAGAGTAGGCGGTCTTAACAATCCGCACCCCCTTCTCGACCGGCACTTCTTCGTCCCGGTTTTGCCCTGGCCCAATCAGTGTGACATCGTGCCCCGCTTTAGCGAGAGACCGGCATTCCTTTCGAAGGATCCGCGGATCGGAAAGTGGGTGAACGGTTGTGATGTGCGCTATCTTGGCCATTAATAAATCCTGTTTAGTGGTGGTTCAGTTTCGGCAATCTTAGATTGTGGGAGACTATTGTTTTTCCACCGCAACAGCCTTTGGTCTGCTTCAGAACTGATTGAGAGCCAAGGGGATTTCCATTGATCGCACCTCCCGGGCCATTTTTCCATCAAGAAGAACTTTGCTGAGGCGCTGGTTCCTGCGCGCCGGACTGTCGACGTCCGCCTACGGTCCCATTTTGATTTGTGTCAGACTTCTTGTGTTCCACCAAGGTGGCTCGTTGATAGTTCCCCAATCACCATCCACAAAAGCAGAAGGTAAATGATTACTTGCGCAAGTGAATACATTATCAGTGCGGCGAGCCACGACATCCCGAATGCAGCGGGAACCGCCAGACTTGCAGCGTAAGCGGTCAGACGGGTGACGTCCCAGACCAGGAGACGACCACTTCGATCGATGATGTTTAGCACTTGGGAAAATGGAGACGCAATGAACTGGAACAAGGCACCGCCGGCGAGAGCAGAAATTGCAATTCCCACGTCCCGCCACTCTGCGCCGAGCAGTGGCTCGGCGACAAATGGAGCAAACACTGCGGCTATAGCTAGCGGAAATATTGCGATAAGGAAGTTATCCCTAGCCCCTGTTCGCACCAGCTGGCGAGCCTCGAGTTGGCGTCCCTCTCGCGCGAGTTTGCCGACCTCCCCGACTACAGCTGCGGCGACCGCTTGGCTGATCAACCCCAATGGGGCAACTACGATTCGTACAGCCATTGCCACTGTTCCTACTACCGCGGCCCCGTGTAGAGCGGCAACGAGCAGTACTACAAGCTGCCCCGAAGCACTATTGATAAGGGCGCTAGTGCCTGCCTGCGCGCCGTTCACCCAGTGGTTTCGCCAATAGGCTCTGATCGCCAAACGGCCCTCGCCCCCGCGGATTTTGCCCAATGGAAGTAACCATATAGATCTGGCAGCTAGGAAGCCGGCAATTAACGCACCGATCGCAGCCGACCACAAGCCTATTGCCACTTGTACCACTGCAGTGCCTGCTTGTTGGAAAAAATTGGCTGCAGCCAGGTGGCGGTACTTCCGATTCCGCGTATACACTGCACCGCCCACTAACTGGAGACTTCCCAGTACCACCATGGGGGCCGTCCACAACAGCCAGGTGTCCGAGTCGAAAACTACGACCGCTACCACACTGGATATGGCAAGCAATAGTGAGATAGCAGCGACGGCTGAAAGAGCTGCCCCAATTCCGGACCAATATTCCGAGTCGATCGACTTTCGCTGAGCTATCACCTCAAAGCGCAACGTTGAAAAGCCCACAAAGGTTGATGCAATAGCCACCAGAGTAGAAAACGTACCGAACATCTCTGGCTGGAACAGTCTCGAGAGGACCGGAGTAAGCGCAAAGGCGACGAAGAAACCGCCAGCGCTGCCGATCATTACCGTGAATCCTGCTCGACGAAACCGGCTTTGTCCTGAAGTCGAGGCGCCCGGCGTCGTCACACTTTGACGACTTGGTTCGTCGACGCTGATTCGATGCATGCCTCGACCACCCTCACCGTCGCGAGCCCTTGTCGCATTGAAACGATATCTGCTTCCGCGCCAAGCAAAGCGTCGCGAAAATTCTCGTGCTCTACGCGAAGCGGTTCCGGCTTGGCGTAGGCGTAACGAACTACGTTGCCCTCAGAGACCCCGCGGAAGCGGGAGATCTCGTCCCACGTAGTCTCCACGCTTCCATTGGCGTAAAACGTTAAATCCGCGGTCAATGTGTCAGCAACGAAAGCCCCCTTCTCCCCGATAAGGACAGTCGTCCGCTCCTTGAGGGGAGAAAGCCAATTCACGAGGTGATTTGTCATAGCGCCCCCCGAAAGCCGACCGACCACCGCGACAAGGTCCTCGTGTTCTCTCCCTGATTTGTAGGCGGTCTGGGCCGAAACGCTTAGGTATTGCTGCTGGGTTACCCATGCGGTCAGGTCAATGTCATGCGTTCCCAGGTCTTTCACTACGCCGACGTCGGCGATTCGGCCCGGGAACGGCCCCTGCCTGCGCGTCGCAACTTGGAAGATCTCGCCGAGATCACCATTCGCGACGCGAGCCCTAGCCTGCTGAAGGGCAGCGTTATAGCGCTCGATATGGCCGACTCCACCAATCAGACCCTTCTTCTCGAAGGCCTCGGCGATCCGTTCCGATGACGGCACATCGTGGGCCAGCGGCTTCTCAATGAGCGCATGAACTCCTGCCTCCGCGAGCTCGAGCGCCACGTCCTCGTGGAAGGCAGTTGGCACGGCGACAGTGCAGTATTCGATCCCTTGCTCAATGAGCTCAGTGACGGAGGAAACCAGCAGTCGGTCCCCGCCGACGCCGAAACGGTCCCCTCCTGGATCCGCGACCGCCACAAGGTCGACCCCGTCGAGTGACCCTAGGACACGCGCGTGGTGGCGCCCCATCATGCCGAGTCCGATCAGCCCTGCCCGCAGATTCGCCATCTCAGCTACCTGCCTTGACAAGTGTGTTGACCGCGGTGACGACGCGCTCTAGATCTGCGTCGGACACCGACGGGTGGACGGGAAGTGAGAGGCACTCCAATGCAGCCTTCTCGGTTTCCGGAAGGTCCACCTCTGCGCGGAACGGCGCGAGCCGGTGATTGGGAACCGGGTAGAACATGCCAGACCCCACCTGGTACTCGCTCTTGAGGGCTGCGGCCACTCCGTCGCGATCTTCCGGGATGCGGATCGTGTACTGGTGGTACACGTGCCGGGCGCCGGCTGCCACCGGGGGCACCTTCACACCCTCAAGATGCTCATCGAGGTAGGCCGCGTTGGAGCGACGCGCCTCGGTCCAAGCGCCGACTTTGGTCAACTGAACACGGCCGATTGCGGCATGGATGTCAGTCATGCGGTTATTCAGGCCGACGACCTCGTTGTGGTACTGCTTCTCCATGCCCTGGTTTCGGTAAAGACGGAGCTTCCGTCCCACTTCAGCGTCCGCCACCGAGACCATGCCGCCCTCGCCCGAGGTCATGTTCTTTGTCGGGTAAAGGGAGAACATGGCGAAACGACCGAACGCCCCGACAGGTACACCGCCGAGGGCGGCGCCGTGCGCTTGCGCCGCATCCTCGAACACCATGAGCCCGTGCTTTTCGGCGACCGCTGCGATGCCCAGCATGTCCGCCGGGTGTCCGTAAAGGTGGACCGGCATGACGGCCTTCGTCCGCTCGGTGACCGCCGCCTCGACGGCGCTCGGCGAGAGGCAGAACGAGTCCGGATCAATGTCGGCAAACACCGGGGTCGCCCCGGTTAGCGCGACGGAATTGGCAGTGGCGGCGAACGTGAAGGAAGGGACGATCACCTCGTCACCCGGGCCGATTCCGCTAGCCAGCAGCCCAAGGTGCAGCCCAGACGTCCCCGAGTTGACGGCGACGCATTCACGGTCGAGACCAAAATGGGTCGAGAACTCCTTTTCGAAGGCTTTGACTTCTGGGCCCTGCGCGATCATGCCGCTGCGGAGGACTCGGTCGACCGCTGCGCGCTCGTCGTCGCCAATGAGGGGCTTTGCAGGGGGAATAAATTCCATTAGTTCATGTCCTCACAGAGAGTGTCTCCGGACTCGCGGTAGCGGTCCCCGGTTTTTTGGCAGATCCAGACTCCGTCGCCGGCGGCATCAAGCGGGATGCCCGCCTTGCCCACCCACCGGATACGACGGGCGGGTACGCCAGCGACCAGTGCGAAATCAGGCACGTCCTTGGTAACCACCGACCCAGCGGCTACCATCGCCCATCGGCCTATGGTCACTGGGGCCACGCACACGGCACGTGCTCCGATGGACGAGCCGACGCGGCACGTCACTCCGACCGCTTCCCAGTCGTCCCCTAGTTTGAGGGAACCGTCCGGTGAAATCGACCGTGGGTAGTGATCGTTTGTGAAGACTGCGGCCGGGCCCACGAAGACCCCGTCCTCTAAGCGGGCCGGCTCGTAGATGAGGGCGTAGTTCTGCACTTTGCAGTTATCACCCATCACCACGCCCGTTCCGACGTAGGCCCCACGGCCCACGATGCAATTTCGGCCTAGAACTGCGTCTTCCCGGACCTGGGCGAGGTGCCAGACGGACGACCCCTCACCGATCGTCGCATTCTCCGCCACGTCCGCAGTGTCTACGATGCGCACAGTCATCGTTCACGCCTCCTGGTTCGCGCGGCCGACGACGTGGAAAGCGACACCTTCAAACCGCTCAGGATCTAGGATCTTGCGACCGTCGACCACCACGCACACGCCGGGGAAATCCGACGCAGCGAGATCTCGGTACTCGGGGTGGTCCGCCTGCACGATCACGACCTCGGCAGGCTCACCCCGGTGATACGGCTCCCAACCGAATTCCCGTAACTCATCATCGGCGTACATTGGATCGTGTACCCGAACCGTGGCTCCGGCCTCTCGGAGTGCATCGACGGTGGCAAACACCCCTGAAAACGCCGTCTCCTTTACTCCTCCCCGGTAGGAGGCGCCGAGTACCACTGCGACCTTCCCGTCGAGCGCCCCACCCGCGGCCCCGACCGCAAGTCCGACGGTATAGGAGGGCATCGCTGCGTTAGCCTCCCGTGCGGCCTGGACGACGGTGGCCTCTGGGTCGTTCCACAGGTAGAGGCGAGGGTAAACTGGGATGCAGTGTCCGCCCACGGCGATTCCGGGCCGGTGGATGTGGCTGTAGGGCTGTGAGTTACTGGCCTCGATCACTTGGTAAACGTCGATACCATTTTTCGCGGCGTATACGCCGAACTGGTTAGCGAGACCGATGTTGACATCCCGGTACGTGGTCTCGGCGAGCTTAGCCATCTCAGCAGCCTCCGCGGAGCCCAAGTCCCAAACTCCATTGCCGCGGTCGAGGTCCGGCCGCTCGTCGAACTGCAATACCTGCTCGTAAAACTCGGAGGCACGCCGAGCACCCTCGGCGGTAAGGCCGCCAAGGAGCTTGGGGTACTTTCGCAGGTCTTCGAACACGCGCCCCGTCAACACCCGTTCCGGCGAGAACACGAGGTGGAAGTCTGTCCCTTCTTTAAGCCCCGACTCCGTCTCGAGCTTCGGCTTCCACCGGTTCCGGGTGGTGCCAACAGGCAGGGTCGTCTCATAGATCACGAGGGTCGAGTTCTCGGCGCGCAGTCCGCGGGCGATGTCGCTCGTCGCGGAGTCCATCCAACCGAAGTCGGGGCGCGCCTCGTCATCCACGAACAGCGGCACAACTACGACCACCGCGTCGCTCTTCGAGACGGCGCCAGCGGTGTCGGTTGTGGCAGTGAGGCGACCGGTCGGCACGAGCTCAGCGAGGTACTCGGCGAGGTGAGCCTCACCAGGGAACGGCTCCGTCCCCGCGTTGACCAGTTCGACAACCTTGGGGTTCACATCGGCTCCGAACACCTCGTGGCCGGACTTTGCGAACTGGACGGCGAGGGGAAGACCAATCTTCCCGAGGCCGACGACGGTAATTTTCATCTAAGCTCCGATCAGGGTTAGTTCTCGATGACCTTCGAGGTCGGATATACGTGTGCGTTAAGCCAACACTTTGCCTGCGTATGCTGCGTAATCACTTCCAGTTCGCGCCGGTTCACACGGACCGGTGGGACTCGCACCTCGGAAAGCGCCTCGTGCAGTGCGCCGGTCGTCGGATCCTCCGTGTCATCGAACAGCTCCTCGGCGAGCTTTTCCTTCTCCCGCAGTCCGGTGTATACGATCTCGATGTTCTTGCCCGATTGCTCGATAAGAGCCTTGGCGACGTCCGCGATTTTTACGGGCTCGCCCATGTCCAGCACCAACGTTTCGCCACTCTTCCCCAGTGCGGCTGCCTGGAGGACCAGCTGGCACGCCTCCGGAATGGTCATGAAGAAGCGACTCACGTCCGGATCGGTGACTGTCACCGGTCCCCCGTCCTTGATCTGCTTCTCGAAGACCGTGAGAACGGAGCCGCGGGAACCGAGGACGTTTCCGAATCTCACAGAGACGTACGTAGCATCGGTCGCCTCAAGCGCTGCGGCGGCGGTGAGCCCCTCTGCGATCCGCTTCGAGGTACCCAGCACCGAACACGGGTTCGCCGCCTTGTCGGTGGAAATGTTGACGAACGTCTGCACTCCGGCTTCCCGGGCTGCGTCGAGAAGGTTTGCGGTTCCGAGCACGTTGGTCTTGAGTGCCTCGAGTGGGTAATGCTCGAGCAGGGGCATGTGTTTGAGGGCGGCGGCGTGAAACACGATCTGCGGGCGGCGCTTGAGAAAGATCTCCCGAATCGCCTCGCGGTCACGAATGGAGGCGAGGATCGTGTCATCCCCGTCCAGCATTGCCTGCTCTTGAATCGACAACTGCACTGCGTGGAGTCCGGACTCGTCCCGGTCAAGCATCATGAGCTCCGCCGGTCGGAAGCGCTGAAGTTGTCGACACAGTTCTGAGCCGATGGACCCGCCGGCACCAGTGACGAGGATCCTTTTCCCTCGAAGGTAGTCGGCTATCTGCGTCTGATTGAGCCGCGCCGGGGTACGACCAAGGAGATCTTCCACGTTGACCTCTCGCAGCTCGTTCGCGGCCACCCGGCCCCGCATCAGAGAGTCCAGGGGCGGCAGCAGCAGGACATGCAGTCCAGCTCTCTCCGCTCGGTCCCTAATGTCGACGAGCTCGTCCTTGGGGAGACTCGGTACCGCGATGAGAAGAGTCCCGACGCCATACTTACCTACGACAGGTTCCAGGTCGTCGCGGGTACCCCGTACCCGGACGCCGTCGATCACAAGGTTCTGCTTAGCGGGATCGTCATCGAGGATCGCCACCGGACTGAACCGCGACACCGAGGATCGGCGCAGTTGTCTGACAAGCTGGCGACCGCCTGCCCCGGCCCCGAAAACGACAACCGGCTCTGCATCGGACGCGGTGCCGGCGCCAAACAGTTCACGTCGACGTACGAGTGAGCGCAACGTTAGCGCGCTGAGGATCGTGAAGGCTGCCGCGAATAGTGGCAGTGACCGCGGTACACCGCCCGCCCCCGGGACCGAGAAGTGGACGATGAACGCCAGCAGGGCGGCAACGGTGAAGGTCACCGTCAGATTCACGCTCTCCAGCAGGCTCCCCGGCACGAACCGCCCGCGATAAATGCCCGTCCCCACGCCGGCCATCCAGGCGAGCGCTGCCACACCGCCCACCACAAGGTAGAAGCGCCCCCCCTCAAGGACTGACGCCATCTCACGAGTGGAGAAATCGAACCGCATCCACAGGGCCAGCAGCGCCATCGTGCACCAGATGACGGTATCGATTGCGATCCAAGGTGAGAGTCCGTGCGTTCTACGTGTAGAAGACATGTCCATAGCCGTCCTTCCGGAGAGCAACGAGGTCTGGAAGGTGCGCGCTATCCCTTTACCGCCGAAGTCGACCCCTTCGAGGAGTAGTAGTACGAGTCGTAGTACTCGGCGGTGCCCCTCTTGATGGGCTTATCGGCCACCAACGCCACGCCGAGCAGGTGCGCGTCGGCGTTGCGGAGGTTGTCCACAGCCTGACTGACCTGGTCAGTGGTCGTCCGACGGTCGCGGACCACCAAAAGCGCACCGTCGGTGATCCTCGCGAGCACCGCAGCATCAGTCACGGGGAGCAGAGGGGACGAGTCGACAATGACATAATCATAAATCTTCCGCACCTGCTCGAGCAGGCTACGTGCGGTCTCCGAGCCGAGTAACTCCGAGGGGTTGGGCGGGAGAGGGCCACAGGCCAGCAGGTCGACGCCGTCGTACCGAGTCTCCTGCACTACGTCCTCGAATCGCGCCTGACCGGAGAGGACATTGGTCAGGCCCACCTTGTCCGGCATCGCCATATAGTTCACGACCCGAGGTCGTCGGAGGTCCGCTTCGATTACCAGCACCCGATGTCCCGCCTCCGCGAGGGCCAGTGCAATGTTGATCGTCGACTCGGACTTACCCTCGGACGCCACTGACGAGGTGACGACAAAGACCCTCGGAGGATTGTCGACGTTGAGGAACTGCAAGTTGGTCCGAAGTCGACGGAACGCCTCGGCGGCCGGGGAATGCCCCTCCCGGAACGGGACGATGTGCTCCGCGTCCTCCTCCTTGTCTTCCCTCTGCCGGAAGGGGATGCTGCCGACCACCGAGGCGCCGGTGAGCTTCTCCACCTGCGCCTTACCCTTCACCCTACGATCGAGAGTATTGACCAAGAGCGCCAATCCGACGCCAGCAAGTAAACCCAAGACGAGGCCCACGGCTATGTTCTGCTCCGTCTTGGGTGACACCGGGCTCGCGGGCAGGTTCGGCGGGGTGACCACGGTGAGCTTCGCGAGCGGCGGCCCCCCGCCTTCGGGGGTCTCCAACTTCTCGATCGTGCGAGGCAGGACCTGTCCGAAGCCCTCAGCGATCCGCATGGCCCGCTCCGGGTTCGGGTCGGTCACCGACACATTGAGGAGCACCGTCTTCGCATCGGCGATCGCAGTCGTCTGACTGACCACCTCACCCGCATTTGCATCGACGTTAGCGGCGTCGACAACTTGCTGCGCGATGTCGGTGCTATCGACCAGCGCCGCGTAGGACTGGACGCGCTGTTGAGACGCCAGAGAACCCTGGTAGGCCGCCGCAGCGCTGTCCCCTCCGGACGAGGTGACGTAGAAGGTGATCTTCGCCGAATACAAGGGAGTGGTAAGCAAGCTCAGCCCCAGTCCGAGCAGTCCACCAATCACGGTCAGACCCGCGATCGAGAGCCAGCGGGATCGGAGAACGGACAGCAGGTCCCGAAGGTCCACTCCAAGTTCCTTTCACGGTAGACGGCGTCAGCGACAGATAAAGGACGCGAGAGGGCGGCCACACCGAATGCACAGTGTAACCGGGCGTCTCATTTAACCCATCTATGTCGACCCATCCCCCCCGGTACGTCACTGAAGTTTCACCTGCATTCCCAGTGTCACCGCACAGTGAGTAGCCGCTCAATCTCATCACCTTCCGTCCTATCCCCGCGTTTTCACGGTCTGGCAAGTCAAGCCGCTGGCCCCTGACCCCGGCGTGCGCCGACCGGGTCCGCCGGAACTGCCCGAAAAGTGGAGCCATTGCTCGCCGGTTTTAAACTCAGTGCCCGGGTTGCCGGCCCTAACAATCAACCGCTCGTTCATGGGCACCGCCTGGGCGCAAGAGCTCGAGCGGTCCCCGAGTATTCGCACATGGTGTAGTTCTGGGGGTACACGGCGTCGCCGGTCTGAAACACACTTGGTTCTTTTGACGGCTGGGCGATTAAATTCCAACCAGGGTTTACTCGGCCCGTTCCGTAGCGTAAACGTTCCCTCGAACTCAGTCTGCGGCAGATTATTGAGATGGCCGTGCGGGCGGGCGTTGTTGTGCGAGGTGCAGATCTTGGCCCTCCGTCACCGTGCACACCTTGACCGGCTCGTTGGCAAGACCGCATGAGATCTCGCCTCCAAGATGGATCGCATATCGGGAACACGCGTCAGATCGAGGCTCGGGCAGCCGGACGGTTGTCCCGTCGCGGCCCAGAAGGGGTCACACTCGTCGCAGGACTAGGGCTCACCGCCGTACGTGACGTTTTCTCCATTCCCCCCAAAAAAAGTCGGCGCCCCCGAGAGGTGCTCCTGGGTAAGGGTGACCATCTCGCCTATTCGGACTCGTACGCCTCGGCGATATCGGACCCTTCCGGATTTAGAGTGCGTT
>NZ_LSSV01000052.1:0-11386 GCF_001658045.1 Dietzia sp. 111N12-1
ACTCGTCTCGTTCGCCTCGCCGTGCGTAGTCCCGCTCGTGCCCGGGTATCTGGCATATATGGCCAGCATCGTGGGTGCAGAGCGCCCGGCGGTGACCGTGCAGGCCGCCGAGCAACGCCGCGCCGAAGCCAGCACGCTCACTCTTGAACAGCAGCGTCAGCGGGTGTCATCGCGACGACGAGTCGTCCTCGCCGCGGTGCTATTCGTTGCTGGATTCACGGTGGTCTTCGTGCTGCTGTCGGCGATGGTGCTGGGCACCGTGCAATACCTCGCCCCCCAGCAAGAATTGCTGCAGCGGCTCGGCGGTGTGGTGACCATCTTGATGGGTCTGGTGTTCATCGGGGCCATACCCGCCCTCCAGAGGGACACTCGAATGCAGCCGAAAGCGCTTTCCACCTGGGCGGGCGCGCCGCTACTTGGCGCCGTCTTCGCCCTGGGATGGACGCCGTGTCTCGGACCGACGCTGGCAGCGGCGTTGTCGGTGGCCGCCGGAACCGGACTCGACGCCGCACGCGGAGTACTGCTCATCGTGGCGTACTGCCTGGGGCTCGGACTGCCTTTTATCGTGGTAGCCTTCGGTTCGACGAGAGCCATCCGCACGGTGGGCTGGCTGCAACGACACACGCGAACGATTCAGATCGTCGGCGGCATCATGCTCATTGTCGTCGGAATCTTGCTGCTCAGCGGCATATGGACGCAGTTCGTGTACTGGCTCCGCGACTTCGCCGTCTCAGACACCACTTTGCCGATCTGACAGTGCTCCGATGGTCTCTCCTAACTCGAGTCGAGTCTGTCTGTCCGAAAAGAACCTTGATCGGATCTTGACGAAACGATGACCCAGATCTCGCATTTCGCCCCGCAGAATCGAGTTTCTAAGACAGGCAAGGAGTTGAGTCTGATGGGGTGGTTTTACGGTATGAACTGGATCGACATCGTCCTGTTGATCGCGTTCGTACTCGGTTTCTGGGCGATGGTTCTGGCCTTGACGACCAGTCTTTTCGGAGGGCATCGGCACCTACGCGGGTCTCACTCTCCTGCTACTGGGGTCGTCTCTTCCGGTATCTCTTTCGGATCTCACGTAGGGACCGCGACTTCGCGAAACGCCGATCATGATGAACGCTGACGCCACGGGGCGGGCAGGTGCGCTAAGACGTGCGCCGCGCGTGCTGGTCTCCCGCCGGTCTTTCTTGGCCGGATCGCTTCTCGCCGGCGCCGGCGCTCTGACTGCATGTTCTGGTTCCGGAGCAGCCACGGGCAGTCCCGTGGGAGCCTCGTCAGATCTCGTGAGGCGGCTTGAGCAGGAGCGACGCTCCCCCGGCCAAACGGTGGTATCTGCGCAGTTGACCCCCCGTCCGGTCGACGTTGATCTGGGTGGCCGAGTCGTCTCAACGTGGGGATACGACCAACAATTGCCAGGCCCACTGGTGCGGGCCCAAGCTGGAGAGCGGCTGCAGATCACCGTGGACAACCAGCTGCCCCAGGAGACCAGCGTGCACTGGCACGGGATCGCCATGAGCAACGACATGGACGGGGTTCCCGGGTTGACGCAGGACCCGATCGCACCAGGCACCACGTTCACCTACGACTTCACCGCCCCAGACCCGGGCACGTACTTCTACCACTCACATTCGGGTCTGCAACTCGATCGGGGCTTGTACGGAGTGGTGATCATCGATGATCCGGGCGAGCCCGGCGACTACGACCATGAATGGCTCGTGGTCCTTGACGACTGGGTCGACGGGACCGGTCGGACTCCCGACGATGTCGCCCGTGATCTGGGCATCGGTGCCGACACCGCAGATGCCGGGATGCAGGGGATGGACCACGACATGATGGACATGCACGGGGGTGAGGGGTCGATGATGTCCCCCATCCTCGGCAGCGCCGGGGATGTCACCTACCCGCACTTTCTGATCAATGGTCGACTCCCTGTCGACCCCTACGTTTGGAGAGCGTCGCGGGGCCAACGCGTGCGCATCCGGTTCGTCAATGCCGGCGCCGACACCGCGTTCCGGGTCGCGCTTGGCGGGCACCGGATGACCGTCACTCACACTGACGGCTTTCCCGTGCTTCCCGAGGACACCGATTCTCTTCTGATCGGTATGGGTGAACGGTTCGATGTTGTGGTCACGCTCGGCGACGGCGTGTTCCCGTTGTTCGCTCAGCCCGAAGGCAAGGATGGCCACGCGCAGGCCCTTGTACGTACAGCAGCGGGCGATCTCCCGACGAATTCCCGACCAGTCGAAGTGGACCGGCGTCCGCTATTGGGTACCGACTTATCCCCCAGCGAGGCAGTACGTCTGTCTAGCCAAAGTCATGATCGGTACCACAGTGTTGACCTGGGCGGGACGATGTCGCCGTACCGGTGGACCCTCAACAGCCAAGTCCACCCGGATTCGGTGCCGCTGGAGGTCAACAGTGGGGAGCGGGTGCGGATGCGGATGCGGAACATGTCCGACATGTTCCATCCGATGCACCTGCACGGACATACGTTCGCGCTCGCGGACAGCGGGCTTCGCAAGGATACCGTCACGATTCGGCCGATGCGCACTATTGAGATCGAGTTCGACACCGATAATCCTGGCCAGTGGGCGTTGCACTGCCACAACGCCTATCACCAAGAGGCCGGGATGATGACCACTCTGTCTTACCTCGCCTGACCGGCAAGGTGATCCACTCGCGGGCCCGAAAGTCCGCAGAAGAAAGGGAACCCAGATGAATCGAAAGAAGCTTGTGATGACCGCCGCTGCCGCCGCGGTCCTGCTGGGGCTGTCCGCCTGCACCAGCGACGAGACCGACACGGCCAGCGAGACCACGACCGCCGTCGAGACCACTGCGACCAGCGGGAGTTCGACCACCGAGCAGGCAGAGGAATCAGCTCAGCATTCCGAGGCTGACGTGATGTTCGCCCAGATGATGATCCCCCACCATGAGCAAGCCATCGAGATGAGCGACATCATCTTGTCCAAGGATGATGTCCCCGCCGACGTCACCTCGCTGGCCGAGGAGATCAAGGCGGCCCAGGGGCCCGAGATCGCGCAGCTGACCGACTGGCTTGAGCAGTGGGGCGAGCCGACGCAGCCCGAAGGCATGGACATGGACATGGGCGGTGACCATGACATGGCGCAGATGGAGGGCATGCTCTCCGATGAGGAATTGCAGCAGTTGTCCGACGCTCCCGGCCCTGAGGCTGCCGAGTTGTTCCTTAACCAGATGATCGCCCACCACGAAGGTGCCGTGGCCATGGCCGAAGACCAGGTGGAGAACGGCACGTACCCGCCGGCTGTCGATCTGGCGCAAACCATCATCGACACCCAGCAGCAGGAAATCGACACCATGCAGCAGATGCTCGACTCCATGTAAAAAAACGAAAGCTCGCATTCCCGGCGGGGTCGATGGCAGTCCGACCCCGCCGGAGACCGTCTGGACATCAACACATTTTCTTGTCCCTGCCAGAAACGAGATACGCACTCATGCTTTCGCACCGAAAGCGGGCCTGGACCCCAATAGCCATCCTTGCATCGGCTCTCACCGCGACCGCGTGTTCAAGCCCGCAGCAGACGCCAGCACCCGAATCCGGGGACGCCTCATCGACGGTCGGCACCGCATTAACACCCGCGCTTGACCATGTGCACGGACTCCACCTCGATGCTGAGGGAAGGGTGCTGGCCGGCACGCATACGGGGCTTTTCGTCCTCAACCCCGATGGCGCGACCACCCGCGTCGGCGACGCCGACGACGACTTCATGGGGCTCACAGGCGCGCCCGGGACGGATAACCTCTACGCCTCGGGCCATCCCGGCCCGTCAAGCTCCGCCCCCAATCCTCTCGGACTCATCGAGAGTGTCGACGGCGGCCAGTCGTGGGCGACGAAATCCCTCTCCGGCGAAGTCGACTTTCACGCCCTGACCACCGACGGAAACACCCTTGTCGGATTCGACACCGCCAACGGAATTCGAACGTCCACCGACTCGGGCGTCAGTTGGACCGACGGCATCGAGATAGCCGCGAGAGCATTGGCGATTACCGACGAGGGCATCTGGGCCACAACCGCAGGAGGCCTACAACTCAGCACCGACATCGGGCGCACATTCGCATCAGTACCAGCTGCTCCCGAACTCCTGCTGATATCTGCAGCCGAAGACGGCACCCTCTGGGGGATCGACACCGACGGCACCGCCTGGCGCAAGAACGTCAACGACGATGAGTGGCAGCAGGGACCAGTCGTCGGTGATGTCGAAGCCATCATCGCCGCGGACCAGGACACTGCCTACGCTGCTGATGGACGGTCATTTCATACATTAACGATTCCCTGAAACGTCGTCGGCGGCGCAAACCAAGGCCGACCGAAGACGGAATGGAAACTACCGGTCAGAACGCATACGAACTCGAGGGAGAAGTGGTGAGGAAAGAAGCGATGCTCGCAGGCGGAGCCGCACCAGAGCGCACACCGGCGAAACGGCTTGCCTCGGTCGCGGTGGCCTTGGTGGCCGCAGTAGGGCTGAGCGCGTGCACGATCGGAGATACCGAGGACACCTCGACGGCCGCTGCACCGAAAGAAGCCCCCGCCGCTGCGGCCGTCATTCACACCTCGTTCGAAGATGGGACAGTGGCCGCGACGCCGCGGGAACCGATCGTCTTGGATGTGACAGACGGTGCGTTCGACGATGTCACGGTCACAAACGAAGAAGGCCGCGAGGTCGAAGGCGAGTTCAACGCGGAACGCTCCCAGTGGCGCACCACCGAGACTCTGGGCTACAACCGGGATTACTCGATCGAGGCGAGCGCTACTAACGACGACGGTGAGACGATTACAGACTCGTCCTCGTTCAGCACCGTGGTCCCGAACTCGACCACCAGCGCGAGCCTGGTGACCGGTCAGGGCCACACGGTAGGTATCGCGCAGCCGGTCGCGGTGCGTTTCGAGTCCGCCGTCGGCGACCGTAAGGCCGTCCAGGACGCCATCGAGGTCACCACGACCCCCGCCGTCGAAGGAGCCTTCTACTGGGTGTCGCCCTCGGAGGTTCGCTGGCGCCCCGCCGAATTCTGGGCACCGGGCACCGAGGTCGACGTCGACGTCAACATCTACGGCACCGATATGGGCGAAGGCCTTTACGGAGCCCAGGACGCAAACAGCAACTTCACGATCGGCGACGAGGTCATCACCACGATCGACGACAACACCAAGACAATGACGACCCGAATCAATGGCGAGGTCGTCAGCAGTAGCCCGGTCTCACTAGGAAAGGCATCGACACCCACCCCGAACGGCACCTACTACATCGGCGACCGATACGAATCGCTCATCATGGATTCATCGACGTTTGGTGTGCCGGTCGACTCGGCCGACGGCTACCGGCTTTCAGTCAACTGGGCCACCCAGATGTCCTACAGCGGGATCTACGTCCATGCCGCCCCATGGTCCGTTGAACAACAGGGCTTCACCAACGTCAGTAACGGCTGTATCAATGTCACCGACGCCTACGCCAAGTCGTTCCAGCACAGCAGCAACCGGGGCGACGTGGTCAAGGTCATCAATACCGTCGGACCGACGCTTCCCGGGACCGACGGGCTGGGCGACTGGAACATCCCGTGGGAAACCTGGCGTGCTGGAAATGCCGACCTAGCCTAAGAGGCCCTCGGCCAGGGTTCCGAACAATTGGTTGCGGATACAGACATGGCCGGGTGTTGGCCTGCGTTAATACGCGTCGCCCGTCTCTATGACGAACTGCTCGACTGCGGCAGCAAGGGCCTGGTTCGCGCTGCACCGCCAGCACGGTGAGCTCGTCTCCGCGCTTCCAAAGACCTTGCCGCCACGGCTCTTGCGCCCGCCTACTGGTCAATCCATACGGCGTCCGGGCGATCAGAGTGCAGGCGGAGTGAGCCGCGGACACAAGCGAACATCACCCTTGACCAATACCCCTACGGGGTATATGTTCATTGGTGTTCGGATTGATCCGAGCCATCGGATGTCTCAACGAACTACACCCGTCAACGGAAGGAGCCGTCATGGCTACCAGCACCAAGGAGTACACCGTCCAGGGCATGACCTGCGGACACTGTGAGTCGTCGGTCAAGGAGGAAGTCGGCGAAATCGCGGGCGTCTCCATGGTGGAGGCCTCGAGCAAGACCGGAACGGTGTCGGTCTCCGGCGAGGGCTTCACCGACGAGCAGGTCGTCGCCGCCGTCAAGGAAGCCGGCTACACCGTCACCTCTTGACGCGAAGCGATCTCGCCAGCCCCAGCAGCTGGCGAGATCCCTGGCCCCGAGCACACCACCCGTTCACCGTGAAGGATTGATCCTCGATGACCCAGACTCAACCCTCCCAGATGCACCCCGCGGTGGACCTGATCGACATAGATCTGGGCGTCACGGGCATGACCTGCACTTCGTGCTCGGGGCGGGTCGAGCGCAAGCTCAACAAGCTCGACGGGGTGGACGCCACGGTCAACTTCGCCACCGAGTCCGCGTCCATCTCCTTCGACCCGAGCAAGGTCGACACGGACGCGCTCATCGAGACCGTGCGCGGTGCGGGATACGACGCGTTCACGATGAAGAATGACGACGACCAGGCTGTGGACGCAACTTCCGCAGGTGGCGGCGCCGGTCCCCGAGACCAGATCGAGGAGGCCAGGGAACGCGAGACCGCAGACCTCAAACACCGTCTGATTGTCTCGGCTGCACTCACGGTCCCGGTGGTCTTGCTGAGCATGATCCCGGCACTGCAGTTCACCAATTGGCAGTGGGCCGTGCTGACCATGGCCACCCCCATCTTCTTCTGGGGAGGCGCACCCTTCCACAAGGCCACCCTCGCCAACCTGCGGCACGGCTCGTTCACCATGGACACCCTGGTCTCCATGGGCACGGCGGCCGCCTACCTCTGGTCACTGTGGGCACTGTTCCTCGGCAACGCCGGCATGCCCGGCATGACCATGGAAGTGCATCTGCTGCCCACAAACTCCACGATGGACGAGATCTATCTGGAGACCGCCGCCGTGGTGATCTCCTTCCTGCTGCTGGGCCGCTGGTTTGAAACCAAGGCCAAGGGGCAGTCCTCCGCCGCACTCAAGGCGCTCCTCGACATGGGAGCCAAGGACGCCGCCGTCCTCCGCGACGGCGTCGAGGTCCGCATCCCCGTGGGTCAGTTGAAGGTCGGCGACATCGTCGTGGTGCGCCCGGGCGAAAAGATCGCCACCGACGGTCGCGTCACCGAGGGTTCGTCCGCGATCGACGAGTCCATGCTCACCGGCGAATCCGTCCCGGTTGAGGTCACGTCCGGCTCCACGGTGACCGGCGCAACCATGAACACCTCGGGAAGACTGCTGATCGAGGTCACCCGCACCGGCGAGAACACCACACTGTCCCAGATGGCCAAGCTGGTCACCGAGGCGCAGTCCAAGAAGGCCCCGGTCCAACGACTGGTCGACCGCATCTCGCAGGTCTTCGTGCCCATCGTGATCGTCATCGCGATCATCACCCTGCTCGTGCACTTGTTTGTGGTGGGAGCGGGACTGGCCACCGCGTTCACCGCCGCCGTGGCCGTGCTCATCATCGCCTGCCCGTGCGCACTGGGCCTGGCCACTCCCACCGCACTCCTGGTCGGTACCGGCCGCGGCGCCCAGATGGGACTGCTCATCAAGGGGCCCGAGGTCCTAGAGTCCACCCGGCGCGTCGACACCATCGTCATGGACAAGACCGGCACCGTCACCTCCGGAGTGATGTCCGTCAGCCAGGTCACCACTGCCGCCGGATTCGACCGGACGGATCTGCTGGTCAAGGCCGCTGCGGTGGAGGCCGCGTCCGAGCACCCGATCGCCCAGGCCATCGCCCGCGAGGGTGCAAAGAGTCTGGCGGGCGAGGGCCCCGTGGCCGACAGGGAGGCCGGATCCGCCATTCTGCCGGAGGTCACCGGGTTCACCAATACTGCAGGCCGTGGCGTCACGGGCACCGTCGACGGTGCCGTGGTGACCATTGGTCGCCCTGAGGGCTCCCTGCCGGCGGACCTGCGGACCGCGTTCGACGATGCCCAGAAGCAGGGCGGCACCCCTGTGGTCGCCCAGATCGACGGCACCGTCGCGGGCGTGATCACCGTCCGCGACACCGTCAAGCCCACCTCCGCCGAGGCGGTAGCCGGACTCAAAGCTCTCGGATTGACCCCGTGGCTGCTCACCGGCGACAACGCCGGAGCCGCACGTGTCGTGGCCAGCGAGGTCGGCATTGATCCGGCCAACGTGATCGCCGAGGTCATGCCCCACGACAAGGTCGCCCAGATCGAGAAACTGCAGGCCAAGGGCAAGAACGTCGCCATGGTCGGCGACGGCGTCAACGACGCGGCAGCTCTCGCCCGGGCCGAGCTCGGACTGGCGATGGGCGCCGGCACGGACGTGGCGATCGAAGCCTCCGACATCACTCTGATGAACGACGACCTGCGATCCGCCGTGGACGCGATCAGGCTGTCACGCCGGACCCTGGGCACCATCAAGGGCAACCTATTCTGGGCGTTCGCCTACAACCTCGCACTGATCCCCGTCGCTGCGATCGGACTGCTCAACCCCATACTCGCAGGCGTCGCAATGGCGTTCTCGAGTGTGTTCGTGGTGACCAACTCCCTACGCCTGCGCGGGTTCACCTCAAGCCACGCGACCCCCAACCACGACCAGACCAGGAGCCAGTCATGACGGATACGCCGGACCTCGCCATCGACCCTGCAGCCGAGCACGATGCCGAAGCCGCTGGCTGCGAGACCCACAGTCACCACGGCTACATGAAGGAAAAGGACCGCTACAAGGCCCGGCTCAAGCGGATCGAGGGCCAGGTGCGGGGCATCCACCGCATGATCGATGAGGAGCAGTACTGCATCGACATCCTCACCCAGGTCAGCGCCATCAATTCCGCACTGCGCAACGTCGCCCTCGGCCTGCTCGACGACCACATGCGCCACTGCGTCGCCGACGCAGTGAACGAGTCCGACGAGGCCGCAGAGATCAAATTCAAGGAAGTGGCCGACGCCATCGCCCGCTTCTCCCGCTAAGCGGGGGCGGGTAGGTGCATGGGAGGCCCCGGCAAGGTCGCGAGCAGGATGCTTCGCGGATGTAGCCGAGCCCCGAAATTCGGTGAACACGCCTCACCAACATACCCCGTTGGGGTATAGTTTGCGGGTGGGAAAGCCAATGAACTCGCACGGCAGAAACCAGGAGAGAACATGACATCTGATCGAATTCAGGATCCGGTCGACGCCGCCGGTTAGCTCGACGAACTCGCGGGCCCTATCCCGGGCTGGCAACCCGGTTGTTCCAATCGTCCCAGGCCATCACCGCAGGTCGTCACCGAAAAAGCCTTCGGGTTCGAGCAATGTGGCTACGGAGTCGGGCCAAAGGCAGCTCACCCTGGCCCACGCCCTTGGGCGCCCGAAAGACCAGCAGCGGCGGAGGGTGCTTCCATCGTTCCGAGCGCCCTAGAAGGGAGCCGCCATCATCGTGGCGCCAGCCCGAACCACTCCCCTGACGAACATCTTGAGCAAACCTCCACAATCTCCACCACAATCCGCTGGCTCACCCACGATCCTGACTGTCTGCCGGACCCCAGAACGCCAGGACGTGCGTCATCACCGACGGGAACGGCGATCCTGGGATGGGCGGTGTCACGAACGTGGTCGGCCGAGCACAGATGTCAGCACGATTCGATACCCTGCGGCGGTATCGGCTCGTGGCCCGGAGCAACTGCTACTTGGCCCCACGTGAAGAGATGTCCATGACCCCTAGAACACATCATGCGCTAGGGCTCACCGCTGTCAGGGAATCATGTTCTTGCTGTTTCACTCCCTCGAAACTCCTGCATATCGAAGCTGCCGGACGCATGCCGCTCGAAGATCACGCCAACCAGGTGGCAATGGACAAGACGGAAGGGACCAAATGAATCAGTCGCACGATCATCATGACCACGCCCACAGTCACGGATCCGGCGGAGCCGCGGCCGGGCACCTCAACGAGCGAGACACGGCGGTAGCTGAGCACCATCACCCGGACGGGCCCCAGGAGACGACGGGCCACGCCCATGCGGGGCAGCATCACGCTGGCCATGAAGACCATGGCGGTCATGCCGGGCACGGAGACCATGTCGGGCAGTTCCGACGTTTGTTCTGGATCATGCTCGTCTTGGCGGTGCCGGTGGTCGGCTTCAACGAGATGTTCGCCGACCTCATCGGTTACCAGCTGCCCGACGCCGGATGGGTGTGGTGGGTCTCCCCCGCCCTGGGCACAGTGATTTATCTCTGGGGTGGTCGGCCGTTCCTTACTGGCGCGGTGTCTGAGGTTCGCGCTCGGCAGCCCGGCATGATGCTGCTCATCGGCTTGGCGATCACCGTGGCGTTCATCGCCTCCTGGGGCGCAAGCCTGAGCTTGTTGGATCATGAGCTGAACTTCTGGTGGGAACTGGCGCTGCTGGTGGTCATCATGCTGCTGGGCCACTGGATCGAGATGCGCTCCCTGGCGCAAACCACCTCTGCACTCGACTCCCTGGCGGCACTGCTACCCGATGAGGCCGAGAAGGTCGACGGCGACGACGTGGTCACCGTCGCACCGGCCGATCTGCTGGTCGGCGACGTCGTAATTGTCCGCCCCGGTGCTTCTGTGCCCGCCGACGGCAGGATCATCGACGGCTCGGCCAGCATGGACGAGTCCATGGTGACCGGCGAATCCAAGGCGGTCCGGCGTGAGATCGGCGAGCAGGTGGTCGCCGGCACGGTGGCCACCGACTCCGGCTTACGCGTCGAGGTCTCCGCAATCGGTGACGACACTGCCCTGGCCGGAATTCAGANATCCATGGTCACCGGCGAGTCCAAGGCGGTCCGGCGTGAGATCGGCGAGCAGGTGGTCGCCGGCACGGTGGCCACCGACTCCGGCTTACGCGTCGAGGTCTCCGCAATCGGTGACGACACTGCCCTGGCCGGAATTCAGAAGCTGGTGGCCGACGCGCAGGCATCCTCCTCGCGGGCCCAGCGCATCGCTGACACCGCGGCCGGCTGGTTGTTCTGGTTCGCCCTCGCATCGGCCGTGATCACCGCTGTCATCTGGAGTGTTCTGGGGATGCCGGATGCGGGGGTGGTGCGCACGATCACCGTGCTGGTGATCGCCTGCCCGCACGCGCTGGGATTGGCGATTCCGTTGGTGGTCTCGATCGCCACCGAACGCGCCGCCCGCGGCGGCGTACTGATCAAGGACCGCCTCGCGCTGGAATCGATGCGAACGGTGAACTCTGTCCTGTTCGACAAGACCGGCACCCTGACCAAAGGCGAACCCACCGTCACCGGGATCAAACCGATCGAGGGACACACCGAGGACGAGGTGCTCGCCCTCGCTGCTGCGGCCGAGAGCGACAGTGAGCACCC
>NZ_LSSV01000053.1:0-10745 GCF_001658045.1 Dietzia sp. 111N12-1
CCCTGATTGTTCAGCAGTCTCCTAGCCGCAGTCGTCGTTGTTAGCAATGCTGTGAGCAGCTTTTACCCGAACAACCATGCAGGAGCCAGCGATGACAGTCGTAACCTTCGTCTCACATGAGGGAGAGAAGCACGTGGTGCCCTTAGAGGAGGGGCAGTCACTCATGCGGATCGCCGTCAACAACGCGGTGCCCGGGATTGACGCTGACTGCGGAGGCGAAGCCGCGTGCGGCACGTGTCATGTCATCGTTGATCCGCAGTGGTCCGAACAGGTCGGCCTCTCGGGAGCAAGTGAAGAGGAAATGCTCGCAATGAACCCGGAAAGGCTGCCGACCTCTCGACTGTCGTGCCAGATGACCGCGTCCGCGGATTGGGACGGCCTGGTCGTCCAGGTGCCAGAGTTCCAGATGTAACGACGAAGGGATCAAGAGTCGTGTCAAGCAATCATGTAGAAGTCGGGGACAGAATCCGGTCGGCCATCCCGATGGATCTTCAGATCCGGGGCGCCCATCTGTACGACAGGACTCGGCGCTGGGTGACAAGGACGAATGGGAAGAAGCTCTTCGTAGAGAGTCCCATTCCTCCCGTCGAGGATGTCGAGCTCGCCGACATCGACCTCAGTAATCCCTTTCTCTATCGCCAAGGCCGCTGGCAGTCCTACTATGAGCGCCTGCGAAACGAGGCTCCGGTCCACTTTCAGCCCAACAGTGCGTTCGGGCCGTTCTGGTCAGTGACCCGACATGAAGACATCATCGCGGTCGATAAGAACCATGAGGTCTTCTCCGCCGAGCCGATGATAGTGATCGGGGCCCCGCCTCGTTTTCTCGATATTGAGATGTTCATCGCGATGGACCCACCGCGCCACGACGTGCAGCGAGCAGCTGTGCAGGGGGTGGTGGCGCCGAAGAACCTGCGCGAGATGGAGACGCTCATTCGGTCTCGGGTTCGCGAGGTACTAGACGACTTGCCGGTGAATCAGCCGTTCGATTGGGTCCAGGCTGTCTCGATCGAACTGACAGCTCGAATGCTCGCGACGCTCTTGGACTTCCCATACGAGGAACGTCACAAACTCGTGTACTGGTCAGATATTGCAACTTCGTTCGAGGAAGCGAACGGTGGTCCTGCGGACCTCGACGAGACGTTCGACGGAATGCGCGAGATGGCGAGCGGTCTGAGTTCTCTGTGGTACGACAAGAAGGCTCGGTTAGCAGAGGGGGAGGAACCCGGTTTCGACCTGGTCACCATGCTGCAGAGCAACGAGAACACCAAGGATCTGATCGACCGCCCGATGGAATTCATGGGCAACTTTGTGCTGTTGATCGTCGGAGGGAACGACACGACCCGGAACTCGATGAGTGGTGGCGTTCTGGCGCTGAACCGGTTCCCAGACCAGTTCGAAAAGCTCAAGTCCAACCCTGACCTGATCCCCAACATGGTCTCCGAGATAATCCGGTGGCAAACGCCGCTGGCCTACATGCGCCGAATCGCCAAGACTGACACTATCTTGAACGGTCAGTTCATCCGTAAGGGTGACAAGGTCGTGATGTGGTACGCCTCAGGCAACCGCGACGAGCGTGTGTTCGAGCGGCCCGATGACTTCATCATCGACCGGGCCAACGTCCGCAACCACATCTCCTTCGGGTTCGGCGTACACCGGTGCATGGGCAACCGACTGGCCGAAATGCAGCTGCGGATCCTCTGGGAAGAGCTGCTCCCCCGCTTCGAGAACATCGAGGTCGTCGGCGAACCCGAGTACGTGCAGTCCAACTTCGTGCGGGGTATCAGCAAGATGATGGTGCGCCTCACCCCGAAATCCGGCACATGACATCGCAGCGAGCCCTCATCATCGGTGCCAGCCATGCCGGAGCCCAACTCGCGGCGAGCCTACGGCAGGACGGGTGGAGCGGTGAGATCGTCCTCATCGGCGAGGAGCCCACGGTGCCCTACCAGCGCCCGCCACTGTCGAAGGCGTATCTCGCCGGGAAAACCACCCTCGACGAGATCACCATCCGCAGTTCGGACTTCTACTCCAAGCAGCGAATCCAGCTTCTCAACGCGCACGTGGAGGCGATCGACCGCTCGGCTGGGCACATCGTTATGAGCACCGGCGACACACTGACATACGACAAGCTCGCGCTGTGCACGGGAGCCCGCCCTCGTCAGCTCCGCGTTCCTGGGGCCGATCTCCCCGGGGTCCATTACCTTCGTACCGCCGCAGACGTCGAGTTGATCCGCACGTCCGCCGCCCCCGGGCGGCGGGTGGTGATCGTCGGGGGCGGCTACATCGGACTTGAGACGGCCGCCTCACTACGGGCACTGGGCCTGGAAGTCACCGTGCTCGAGGCGACCACTCGCGTCCTCAAGCGGGTCACTGCTCCCGACGTATCAACGTTCTTCGAGCGGATCCACCGAGAGGAGGGCATCGATATCCGAACGGGCGCCAAAGTCGCAGCATTAGTCGGAGACGATTGCGTCCGGGAGGTCACACTATCTACTGGCGAGTCGATTCCGACTGATCTGGTCATCGTGGGTATCGGTGTTGAACCGAGAACAGAACTCGCCGAGGCGGCGGGCTTGACCCTGAACGATGGTGTGGTGATCGACGAGCACGCCCGAACCAGTGACCCAGCCATCGTTGCCGCCGGAGACTGTGCCAGCAAGTACATCTCTCGATACGGTCGCCGAGTCCGGCTGGAGTGCGTACCCGGAGCAACCGATCAGGCGAAACTCGCCGCGGCTACCCTTTGCGGGAAGTCCAAGAGCGCAGTGTCGCTGCCCTGGTTCTGGTCAGATCAATACGATCTCAAGCTGCAGATCGCCGGTCTCAACACCGGTTACGACGAAGTCGTCCTCAGCGGTGACCCCACCCGGGACCGCGACTTCAGCTGCTTCTACCTCCGTGATGGCGAACTCCTTGCTGCAGACTGCATCAATCGTCCCCGTGATTTCATGCTCAGCAAACAGGTCATCACACAGCAGCGTCCTTTCGTCCGGACCGATTTCGCCCATACGGGTTCTCCCGATTCCTTGCGCAATGGGTAAGCCAGTCCCGAGCGAGACTCGCACGGTCAGCGGCGGAGCCTCGACGAACGGCGCTGACATCCCACTGGCGCAGCAAGAGAGCCCGGTTCGTGCCCGCCTGCCGTTCAGAAAGGAACTCTGATGACTCGCCAGACGCTCATCGAGAACTATCCACATCGGGTCGGGGGGCACTGCGGCTCAGCCGCGATGCGAGACCTCCTGCACTGGCAAGGCCTCGGCTGGGAAGAACCGCCCGATGAAGGTCTCGTCTTCACCCTCGGGGGGTCACTTGGCCTGTCCTACTTGCGCTCGAGCGACCTCTTCCCGCCGCTTTATCTGGTAGGGAGAGACTCCGATTTCGAAGTAAATCTCCCCCATCTACTGGGCGCACAGGTCCAAGTGCTCACGACCGACGATCCCCGAGAAGGATGGTCGTGGATTAGCCAGGAGGTCGATGCCGGAAGGCCAGCCCTGATATGGGGCGACATCGCGGAGTTGCCCTACCTGCGGGTTCGGCTCCAAATGAGTCGCCACGATATCGTGGTAATTGGTTACGACGAGGCGGAGAGGATCGCCTTCGTTGTTGACAACGACCGTGCCGAGGTCCAAAAGGTTCCGTTCGACGCTCTCGCTCGAGCACGGTCGTCGATGTCATTCCCACAACCGACACGTCACACCACGTACCGCATCGCCTGGCCGCATGAGTTACCAGACCTTGCGCAGGTTGCCGCAGCGGCTTTCCGTCAATCGGCAGCGAACATGCGCCACCCAACTCCGCCAGGAGTCGTTGATCTCACGACCGCGGTGAGCGGTTCCGAAGGCTTAGCAGCGGTCGCCCAGCTCGCCGCTGATGTCCGGACTTGGTCCCATCTACCGGCTGACGAACTCGAGATCCTCTTATTCAGCTTGAGCGCTTTCATCGAGAAGGCCGGCACCGGTGGCGGCCTGTTCCGAAAGCTGCTCGCTGACGGCTGCGCGGACGTGGCACGTTTGACCGGTGACCTCGCGACCGAAGATCTCGCCGTAGCCGCCAGACACTGTGCACAGACATGGACGGAGGCCGGCCGAGCCGGGATCGAGCACGAGGTCGATGTGCGTACTCGGCTGGAACGTGTGGCTTCGGCGGTTAGCCTCCTGCCCACGCTCGAGCTTCAACTGGCTGAAGCTCTGGAGTCAGCTTCGCGATCGCTTGCAGCAGCCTGACTAATCGGGAAGTCAAAACTGGACGGTAGAAGTTCCGGCCGCACTCAGACTGCAGCGGATGGCTCGCCGCCGCTCGCACCGAAACGACCGGGCTCTAGGGTTGCCTCGCCACCTCCCCGGCGACCTCGGCGATCGAGCGGTCACACCCATCCGACAAGAAGAAGCCCCGATTTAGCGAGATCCGCCGGCGCCAGGGCGGTTCAGGTCGTGGATGGACTCGGCCGGGATGGGTTCGCCTCCCTGCTTGCGGGCAGCAAGAAAATCATCAACGAGTTGCACGCATCCGTCGTGGTCGACGGTGCAGAGCCCAGTGAGTCGAGCGAACACGACGGGGCCGAGGAGTTGAACGATCGCAAAGGTGGTGTCGATGTTCCCGAGCTGTGCTCGTACGTCAGGCCGTGTGAGGATGTGGTCAAAGGGCTGCCGGTACTCCTCAATGACTCGACTGCGCAGTGAAGTGATTGCAGCCGAATCGGCAAGATTGCCGCCGACTGATCCGATTGACAGCCAAGCCAGAGTTGTAATGTTCAGCGGCGCCTGGTCAATAAGGTCGGCTTGGGCCGTGAGAAGCGCGATGAGTTGGTCCCGTACCGACCCATTGGCGGTAGAGATGTCGACGCGAGGCAACAACCGCTCGAAGGTCGCCGCAAGCAACTGGGCGGTGCCGCCGAAATGTCGATAGAGCGTGGCTCGCGCGACCTTCGATACTCGAGTTACCGCCTCGACAGTAACCGCCTCTACACCGCCAGTGCTCAGAAGCTGCGTAGCAGCGTCGAGCAACCGCTTTCGAGAGCGCAGCAGCCGCGGATCGAGTTGGTCGTCGTCCGCAGCGGACTGATCGGTACTCCAGTCGTCCACGCTCTCCCCCTTCGGCCGGCGGCAACTCCTCGTCCAAGCTGGCCCGTCTCGCCAACCAGATACTGTGATACTACTAGTCTCAAAACAAGACCGACCATCTCACAGCAAGGGGCCGACGATGAACTCGTCCCAACAGGCCATCCCCGAATCATCCCGGTGGACCCGAGCCGAATGGTGGATGCTCACGGTGTCGTGCTTAGCCGTGGCGTTGGTGGTCGCGGCGATGGCCGCACTGTATTCGGCATTACCGCAGATAGCGGTAGAGACGGGAGCGACGCAAGCCCAGCTGACCTGGATAGTCGATGGCTACACGCTGGTACTGGCGTGCTTGGTCCTGCCCGCTGGAGCGATCGGTGACCGCTACGGGAGACGGGCGGTTCTCGTAATAGGCCTGGTGATATTCACCATGGCGTCCGCGCTTCCACTGCTGCTGTCCGACCCGGCGTGGTTGATCGCTGCGCGAGCAATTGCCGGGGCGGGCGCTGCACTGGTAATGCCCTCGACGCTATCGATTCTGACTGCTGGTTTCGCCGCTGATCATCGCGGCCGAGCAGTAGGTGTGTGGGCTGGAGTCGCCGGCTCCGGCGCAGTGTTAGGCATCCTCGGCGCTGGGGTGTTGCTTGAGCGTTGGTCGTGGGTATCGGTATTTGTCGGACTGACCGCAGCGGGAGCGTTATTGGCCGCGCTGGCGTGCTCGATCGCTGAGTCCAGCCAGCATGATCACCCCCCCGTGGACTGGGTGGGCGCGGGGGCAGCTGCGGTTGCGGTTGCGGGAATCGTATTCGCCACGATCGAGTTTCCCGCGCGGGGTTGGGCCGACCCGATTGTTCTGGCCAGCGCCGGGGTCGGCATCTTGGCGACAGTCTTTTTCATCCTCTTTGAGCTGCGATCTTCGACCCCCTTGCTGGATGTTCGGTTGTTCGCCAGGCGCGGCTTCGGCGCCGGCTCGTTGTCGGTGGCCATCCAGTTCTTGGTCACTTTTGGGGTGTTCCTACTCCTAGTGCAATACCTGCAATTGATCCTTGGATACGGACCGTTGGCCTCGGCGTTGGGATTGGCGCCGATGGCGGTCCCTCTGATCGTGATCTCGGTGATCGCCCCTCGACTGTCACAGCAATTTGGACTGCGAGTGATGACCGTCGCTGGCCTGTTGACCATCACAGTTGGCCTGATGCTGGTGAGCCGGATGACCGTCGATGCACGTTACCTCGACCTGCTATGGCCGCTGTTGATCATGAGTGCAGGACTTGGACTATGTACAGCCCCAGCGACCTACGCGATCGTCGCCGAAGCTCCGGAGAGTAAACACGGGGTCGCCGCCGCAGTCAACGATGCGGCCCGCGAGATCGGAGCTGCGATGGGGATCGCAGTGGCTGGCAGTGTGCTGGCCGCCGGATACAGCCGCCACATTCAACCCGCCCTCCCTCAGTTACCCGAACCTGCCCGTGGTCCAGTCTCCGATTCTCTGGCCGCCGCCCTAGAGGTCGCCGAGCAAGCCGGACCAATAGCGCAACCATTGGTCGACTACGCCAAAGAGGCATTTGTGAACGGCAGCAGTCAGGCCACGCTTACGTTGGCAATCCTTACCGTCGGCGCCGCAGTCTTGCTAGCGATCCTTGCCCCGGGCACTGCTCCGCGTGACCACAAGACCACGGCCAGTTCCACAGCACCGGCACACCGGGACAGCGTCGGATAGGTGGCCCGTCCGGCTTCCGGCTGCACTGACTCGTGCCTGGAGAAACTGCGCAAGGTCAGCAAGAACCGCGGTCACTTCCCGAGTGCCGAATCTCGGCGGTCGAGCTGCTGTGGCTAGCGATACCCACCATCTTCAGGGCGGGGGTCAGTGGCTGGTGCGTCCACGCCCGCCCGCTTCAACGCGCTGTAGTGCGCGGTAGAGCGTGGATCGGCCAACTCCGAGATTGCGGGCGATCACTGATGGCCCCTCCCCTGCCTCGATGCGGGCCCGGGCTTTGTCGACCTGCTCGGCGGTCAGGACTCGCTTACGACCCTTGTACTTGCCCTTCGCCTTAGCGATGGCAATGCCCTCGGCCTGACGTTCACGAATGATGGCCCGCTCGAACTCGGCGAACGCCCCGAGCAGCGAAAGCATCAGATCGGCTCGAGGATCTTGGGCGCCGGCGGCGTAGGTAGCCCGTTCATGGACAAACTCCACACTCGCGCCCTTGGCAGTGACCTCACCAACGATCTGCTTGAGATCGACCAGGGAACGAGCGAGTCTGTCCATTGACGCGACGACGAGCTCGTCACCGTCGCGCAGGTACCCGATGCACTCGGCGAGCTTCTCGCGATCGGCGCGCGAGCGCGCAGACTGCTTTTCGACATAGACCCGATCACACTCCCCCACCGCCTCGAGCTGACGCGCCTCATTCTGATCCGCAGCCGACACCCGCACATAGGCCACCCTCTGCCCGCGCGGACGCGAGGCCCGGCGAACCGACGTCGGATCCGGCTTTGGCTTCCCCTCGACGATGTTCTCCGAGTCCGTTGACTCCACCCGAAAGTTCCAGCCCAACTCGTCCCGGCGACGGAACCGAGTCCGCGCCTTCCCGCGGCTGACGATGAGCACCTCCTCGCCACCGTCACCCGAACGGCTCAGAAGCGTCCCAATCCGATCCGCCATTGAAGGCCCTCCCCGCATCCGGCGTATCAATACACCCTAGACCCGGAGAGACGACGTTTCATAACTTGGCTAACCCACCCTGCGCTACAGCGAGAACTGTGACTCTCACCTTCGTTTGGCGGGATTTCGCAGGTTTGTTTGGCGGTGTCGGGTGATGCCGATGACGAGGGTGGAGCGGGGTCCGCGACCCGTATCGATTTCGGGCCGAAGTTATGAGCACTATTGTTAACGCAGTTCGCTCTCGGAACGATTACTGAATCGAACCCCACCACTTCTACCGAGGACACCGTATGCGCCGCGCACTCAGATCTCTGCTGGCCGTTTCAGCTACCTCCGTATGTCTACTGGCCGGCGCGGGATCGGCCAGTGCGCAGGATGCATGGCCAGTCGACCCGGGCCCAGGTAGCGCGGTGCGTCCTGTGGATGCTGGCCCCTATGTCCTCACCTCCGATCAACCGGAGTTCTACAACCCGGCCGATCAGCGAGTTCGGATTATCACCCCGTTCGGGCACTCCACCCGGATCGTGTGTAGCGGCTTCCGTGCGTTCAACGACTGCTGGCAAGCCGATCGCGATGGGCACCCGCACAAACTCAAACTGATCTTCGGCTTCAACCTCGGTTCGGTTTCTGCGCCGAACGTCTTCCTCTACCCCGGCATGATTCCTGGTCTGTAGCCAAGCCAGATTCCGTGAGGTGCAGCTCCAGTGCCCTGTCGGATCCCCGCGGGGTGCAGAAACATCGACTGGAGACTGATCAGGTCGTCGGGCATCGGCCACCTTTACACCAAAGGCCCAGTAAGGATGAGACGAGTAAACCGCGTTCCTTACCTATGCGACGGGCAGGAGCCAACTCACGTCGGGGCGGGCTTCACTCGCCCGTCACCGCGACTGTCACTGGCAAAGCCTTTCGTGGCAGAGACGTCGATGCAGGCGGGAGGCAAAAGTGGAGGCGTTCTTCGTCCCGCTCCTGCCGCCTGTAGCGATGTCGCTCGCGCTTTGGGCGTGGATCATCTGGATTTCCTTTCGGGCCACGGGTCGAGGCATGCAAAGAACTACGGCCGCCGTGTCTGTGCTGCTGTCGATCTGCGGAGCTATCGCTTTTCTCGGGTTCAGCGGCAGCGACGATTACAACGACTTCCCCGGTTACACCTGTGCCCGTCGCGACGGACACGTGCCGGACGGCTTCCCTCCCGACCGGCTTCCCCCGCAGGAACAGGTGAGCACTTTCCATACCAATCTCGACTGGTCCCACGGATACGAATTGCTTCCCGCGGGCGTCCGCTGTACTTACTGGACCAGAGACGCCCCCAGCGTCACGGTAGTCACTCACAGCCCTTGGTCTTACTCGGTGTGGATCTACGGACTGCTCATCGTTGCCTTGGCACAGGCCGCACGAGTCTTCGACCCGGACCTGCTTTCCCAGCGCCATCGCTGACCCTTGGCAGCAGTTCGGAGCCAGCTCAAGCGGCATCAGTCTCGACGTCGTCTGGAAGCTCCTCTCGCTTCCGATCTTCGCCGGCCCACTTATCACTCTGGACCGCATGCCGACAGCAGACTGAGCACACCCAGCTCACGGAGCCTGCCGGATGTTGCGCCGCTGCCCCTCTGTCAGCTCGTCCCTTAAACGGTCGTTTTTGATACAAACGGGTCGAAGCTGGCCGACCTTGGATACGCCGAGGTGGGCGGAAGCCTGGTCTGTAGCGGAACCCAGTCCCGGAATCTGTGTTTCTGATCTATCCGCCAGCGACGGGTATTGCTACATTTGTCGGTATGGGCCACGCTTTCGGGTACGCGCGGGTGTCGACTGGCGATCAAGACGCTCGACTGCAGCACGATGCTCTGGAGGCTGCTGGCTGCTACAAGGTCTTCACCGACACCGCCTCCGGGGCCTTGGCCTCGCGCCCAGAGTTGGGAAAGCTCCTCGATCAACTTCGCCCGGGCGACACGCTCGTGGTCTGGCGACTGGATCGGCTGGGGCGATCGATTCGGCATCTGATCGATCAGTTGACCGAGTTGCAGGAGCGCGGAATCGAGTTTCGCTCCCTGCAGGAAAATATCGACACCGGGTCCTCGGGCGGGCGGCTGGTGTTTCACATCTTCGCCTCGCTGGCGGAGTTCGAACGAGACCTCATCTCCGAACGCACCCACGCCGGCCTTGAGGCCGCCCGAGCCCGTGGCCGTAGAGGTGGGCGTCCACCGTTGTTGTCTGGGGACAAACTGCGCACCGCCCGCAAGCTCTACGAGCAACAAGACATGACCGTCGCCCAGATCGGCGAGGTCCTGGGGGTCAGCCGCACCACCGTCTACCGAGCGCTGCAACGCGGGGCCGACAAGCCCCCCGCTCGGCGCCGGCAGAAGTCGACGACGGCGTAGCCATGAGCGGGGGCGATGAACCTCAAGGTTCGATCGACGCCCCCACTGGCGCGAAGACTGCCGCGGCCCGATGGCAGGTCCTACGCCAACACGTGGAGAGCGGGGTCCCGCTGACCCAGTTGGCCGCAGCCGAAAAGGTCGGGGAACGCACTCTGCAGCGCTGGCTCGCCGCTTATAGCAAGGGCGGGATCGCCGCGCTGGCTCCGGCAGCGCCACCCAAGCGTGGGCGGCGCACCCACCCAGACCTTGTGGCCTACATCGAAGGCCTGGCGCTGAGTACGCCTCGACCGTCCACCGCAGCGATCTTCCGCAAGGCCGCCGCGACCGCCACCCGCCGCGGATGGCCGATGGTCTCCGCGAGCACCGTGCGGTCCATCGTGACCGGTCTGGATCCCGGGATGGTGACCTTGGCCCTCCAAGGTGCGGCGGCCTACCGAGACACCTACGAGTTGGTGTGGCGCCATCGAGCCGAGCGGGCCAATGCCACCTGGCAGGCCGACCACACCGAACTCGACATCCTCATCCTCGACGCCAACGGGCGGCCCGCCCGGCCGTGGTTGACCGTCATCCTCGACGACTACTCCCGGGCGGTGTGCGGCTACATGGTCTTTCTCGGCGCACCGTCTGCGATGAACACCGCGCTGGCGTTGC
>NZ_LSSV01000054.1:0-10270 GCF_001658045.1 Dietzia sp. 111N12-1
CGCTCTGGCAGTAGGTCACGATCGGACCGTCGGCCGGGAGCTGGTCGAGGTTCCACAGCACCCGTCCGCCGCTGAGCTGCGCGGAGCCCGGGATGTGGCCGTCGGAGTGCTCAGATTTGTTGCGCACGTCCAGGACCATCGCCGCGTCGAAGGAGCCGAGCTCGTCGGGGCCGATCATCTCGGGGGTCGCGGTGGGCAGGCCCTCCAGAGTGGTCGTGTACCCGGTGACCGTGTCGATACCAACCCACAGCAGGTGGTCGCGGTACTCACCGGCGACCTCCTCGTCGGGCGCGAGCACGACCAGGGGCGTGTCCTCCTTCTCGGGGTCGTAGACCCAGGCGCCGAAGGACGCCGCCTTGTCGACGCCGGGGATGTTGAGCGCACCGGGGACGGTACCGGCGTGGACCTCGTCCTGGCCCCGGGTGTCGACGACGACGACCTGGTTCGCCTCGAGCGCGGCTGAGAGCTCGGCCGGGGCGTACTCGCGGAGTGGGGAAAGCGGGCCGAGGACCGTCGGGCCTTGTCTGTTCTGTCGCTTCATCCGGCCGAAGTAGGCGTGCGCGTCGGGCTGGCCGTCGAGCAGTTCGTCGATGAAGCCCTGCTCGTCGTCACGCTCGACGTACCCGCCCCACCAGGCGTAGCGACGCTCGTAACCGACGCTGGTCGACGGCAGTGCACCCAGCGCCTTGCCGCAGGCGCTACCCGAGCCGTGGCCGGGGAAGACCTGGACGTGGTCCGGCAGCGTGACGAACGAGTCCTTCAGGCTGCGGAAGATCTGCTTGGCACCCTCGTAGCGGGTGTCGACGCCGCCCGCGGCCTCATCGAGCAGATCGGGCCGGCCGAGGTCCCCGGAGAAGACGAAGTCACCGGAGAGCAAGTACCCGGGGGTATCGGCGAACGCCCCGTCGGTGACCAGGAACGACAGGTGCTCCGGGGTGTGCCCGGGCGTGTGCACGGCCTCGACGGTGATGTTGCCCAGCGTGAGCTTGTCACCGTGGTGCAGCCGCTCAGCGTCGAAACGGTACTGCCAGTCATCCCCGCCCTCGCCCGAGACGTAGACCCTCGCCCCGGTGGCCGCGGCGAGCTCGCGGGTACCCGAGAGGTAGTCGGCGTGGATGTGGGTCTCGGTCACGGCGGTGATCGTCATGCCGTGCCGGGCGGCGAGGTCCAGGTACTCGCGGATGTCGCGGCGGGCGTCGACGACCACGGCCTCGCCCTTGGACTGGCAGCCGATGAAGTAGCCGGCCTGCGCCAGGTCCTCGTCATAGATGCGTTCGAGAAGCATCGAGATCTCCTTGTCGATCGGGGTTCCCTGTTCGGGGCGTGCCACGAATGTACATACCCCACTAGGTATGTGCAACATACCCCACGGGGTATCGAGATCGGGGCGCCGGAAGCCCACTCCCCCGGTTCGGACGGTCGGCGATTGGCCCGCCCGCCCCTCCCTGCCGCCACCGTCGAGGGGATTCGGCACGGCAACTGGCGGGGGCCGAGCGCAAGGGCCCGCGATCGAAAGCGGAGGCTAGGCAAAACACCCCCCCGGGTATATTATGGTGTGACCTTCCACCTCTGCCAGGAGTCCCCATGCAGCTCGACACCGTTGAATTGACACCCGCACTCAACCGCCTCAAGCGTGCCCAGGGGCAGCTCGGGGCCGTGGTGCGCATGATCGAGGAGGGCGGCGACTGCAAGGACGTCGTCACCCAGCTCTCGGCGGTGTCCAAGGCCCTGGACCGGGCCGGCTTCGCGATCATCGCCAGCGGCCTCGAGCAGTGCCTGACCAACCCCGAGGAATCGCTGGGCAAGAAGGATTTGGAGAAGCTGTTTCTCTCCCTGGCCTGATTTCCGCCGACTCTGACAGCCTGGAATCTGGAAGTCTCAACGCCGTCGACGAACCATCGAAGGAGGCGTCCATGACTTACACCCGCACCATCACTGTCCCTATGTCCTACGAGCAGGCCCTGGAGCGCACCCGGGCCGCCCTGGCCGACCAGGGCTTCGGCATCCTGACCGAGATCGACGTCAAGGCGACCTTCAACACCAAGCTGGGCGAAGAGGCCGCCGAGGCCGTGGGCGACTACGTGATCCTGGGAGCCTGCAACCCCGGTCTGGCCAGCAAGGCCCTGGCCGCCGAACCGCAGCTCGGCGTCCTGCTGCCGTGCAACGTCGTGGTTCGTCGCGGCAACGGCGATGGGCAGACCACCGTGGAGGCCATCGACCCGCAGACCATGGTCCAGCTCAGCGGCAGTCCCCAGGTACGTGAGATTGCCGACGACGCCGACGCACGGTTGCGCGCGGCCCTGTCTACGAGCAGCGAAGCCGATCCCACGCGCAGCTGAGGCCGGCCGGCCCCGACCGACACTCCCCCAGAATGGACGTCTCACCAATGGTGAGGCGTCCATTCCCCGCTCACGGTGAGACATGATCCACCGCACTGAGACACCCCTAACTCAGAGTTTCTTGGCTGCGGGGACTCAGGTGCCGGCGAAGGATTGCTGCGCGCCGGAGGAAGACCAGTGAGAGCACGAGTGCAACTATCCCGAGTACATCGAGTGCGATCTCGACGTGCGCTCCCACCTGCGTGGCCAGGGTCCCGGCGTCGCCCAGTGGGAGGTCGGCGAGGAGAGTAGCCGCCTCGAAGATCTCCGTCCGCTGCTCGATAGTGCCGTCTTTGGCGATGACTGCGCTCACACCGCTAGTGGCTGCGACCAGTACCGGCACGTTGTGCTCGACCGCCCGGACCCGCGACATGGCGAGCTGCTGATAGGTCATGGGGGAATAGCCGAAGGTCGCGTTGTTGGTGGGGACGGTGAGGACCTGAGCACCTCCGGCAACGGGTGTGCGTACGGCGGAGTCGAATGCCACCTCGAAGCAGGTCGCGACGCCAGTGACGACCCCTGAAGTTTCGAGCGTGCCCGAGCCGTCACCGGCGAGGAAGTGCCCCGCGCTCTCTGCGACGGGGAAAAGCGCCTCAAAGAGGCCGCGCCACGGTAGCCACTCGCCGAACGGCTGAATGTACTTCTTGTCGTGGCGGTCCACCGGCCCCGATGTGCCGTCCCAGAGCAGCTGCGTATTGAACGACTCCGGGCCGTCGGCGATGCGATCAATCGTACCCAGTGAGATCGGTGCCCCTACCGCCTCGGAGGCGGCCGTGATCTGCTCGGCCGCCTCTCGAGTGTCCAGGACCGGCACGTCCGAGGCGTTCTCCGGCCACAGGACGAGGTCGGGCTGCAGATCCTCACCGGCCACGACCCGCCCTGCCAGTCGGTACGTGGCGTCGAGATGGTTTCGCAGCACCGCGGTGCGCTGGGAATTGAAGTCCAGTCCCAGGCGGGGAACGTTGCCCTGGATTACAGCGACGCGAAGTTGCTGTGTTCCCGCCCGGCCGAGATTGGGTGTGACCAGGTCGGTGGAGGCGATCGCCAGCAGCGCCAGCACGGCCCCCGGTATCGCCAATGGCGCGGCCACCGAGACCGGCCGAGCTCGATCGAGCAGGGCCAGAATCATCAACCCCGCCGCGAAACCGGTCGCAGCGATCGCGGTCCCGAGGAATCGCGAACCGCCCAGCGCCGCGAGCGGCAGCAGAACACCGTCGGCGTGGCCGAACGCCAGTGCGCCCCAGGGAAAACCGCCCCACGGCCAGGACCCGCGGATGGATTCCCAGAGAGACCACCACGCCGCGAGTCCTATGGTCGTGGCCACAGCGAACGGGCCGCTCTGGACCCCGACTCGCACGAGATGTACCGCGCCCGCCCCGAACGCCGCCAGATACAACCCTTCCACCAGCGCGAGCCCCCACGCAGCGTAGGCGCCCACATAGAGACCAACCCACGGGACCAAGAGGAGGAAGAAGACGACCCCGAAGACGAGGCCGAGGAGCGCGCCGGTCCCGGTTCCGGGGTGGCGGCCCCGGACCGGCCCGAGCGCGAGCACGAGCAAGGCGAGGCCGGCGAACGCGGTCGGCCACCATCCGACGGGCGGGAACGCGGCGTAGACGAGCGCACCGGCCATGGCAGCCAAGCCCAGACGGATCACCAGCAGGGTCATCGAGGCTCCGGTTCGGACACCGTGGCGCGGCCGCGACTGCGCATCCGGTTCCAGACGAGCAGTCCGATCCCGGCCAGGACGACGAGCACGAGGACGTCCACGACGGGGTTCGCGACCGCCGCCACGCCCGCTTGCAGCCCGGCCTGGACGTCAATCGGCACGAGTTCGGGGACCCCGATAAAGCCGTTGGTCGTCCAGAAAAGGATCCCGACCGCGAGGATGAGCAGGCCCGTGACCACCGAGGTACTGTGCAGTTCGCGGCCAAGGACGGTGAACGTTCGACCCCGCAGCGCGGCTCGGGTCCGCGTCCCGATACGGCCCCACAGTGCGGCCAGGACGGTGAGCGGCACGACCATCCCGGCGCCGTAAACGGCCAGCAGCGTTCCCGCAGTGACCACATCGCCCTGCGCAGCCGCCAGCGTCAGAACAGCTCCGAGTATCGGCCCAGCGCAGAAGCCGGCCACGCCACTGGCAGCGCCGAGCAGCACCGTCTTTACCAGACCCGCGCGGGCGTCTGACTGGCTCTGCAGCGTGCCCGCCCCCGGCAGGAGGCGAGCGGCGTCGAAGCCGAACCCGAGTACCTGCGCCGCCCCGAGCACGATGAGCAATACCGACGCGGCAATGATGATCACTCCGCGGTTGGTGACGAACACGCTGCCGACCACGCCGGCACCGATCCCGAGCGGCACCAGGACCACGACCAGACCCACGTAGAAGACAACGCCATGCAGCCACAATCGGGGCCCCGAGCCAACGGTGGAGGCGAAGAACGCGGGCAACAACAGTGCCCCACAGGGACTCAACAGTGCCAGGGACCCACCGATGAACGCACTGAGCAGCCCGATGTCCACCGGGCTACCCTCCGCCCGAGGTTTCGAGGGCCGTCTCATGGGCGTCGAGGAAGACCTCGACAGGTTGTGCGCCGACCATCGGCGACCCACCCAGGATGAACACGGGGGTCGCGCTCGCGCCGTGTTCGATCCCCAGCTCTTCGTTCCGTGCGATCTCCTCGGCCGCCTGCGGTGAGATCATGTCGGCGGCAAATCGTTCGGTGTCCATCCCCAGCTGGCCCGCCAAAGCGACGAGAGCCGCCTCGGAGAGATCCCGTTCGGACCGTGTGCGGCCACCGTCGAACAGAGCGTCGTGAAACTCCCAGAACCGACCCTGCTCGGCGGCTGCGTACGAGGCCATCGCCGCACGCTTGGACGCCGGGCCGTACACGTTGACATCGCGCCACTCGATGCGAAGCTCACCTGCCTCGGCCCGCTCCTTCATCACCGGAAGCGTCTCGCGGCTCCACTGCGCACAGAACGGACACTGGTAGTCGGAAAAGACCACCAGCCCGACGGGAGCATCCACGGGACCGAGCGCGAACGGATCGCCCGTCTCCCTTCGCTCCGCATAGGAGTAATCCGGTTGCTGCTGCGCGACGACACCCCCTCCGGCCGTATCCCCATCGCCTGCATCTCCGGCTCGCCACATAGCCACCACCAAGATGATGAGGATCGCCAGCATGACGAGCCCGGGGATGGTGCCGATCGGCAGTCGGCCCGATCTGTGCGATCGCGACACGTTGTGTTCCTTTCCTGACGAGGGCGTCATCAGATCGGCAGGGTCGTGTCGCTGATCGCGAAGTCCCGCAGCCAGCCGATGAACAGCGCCCATGCGCCGCTGAGCAGGAGAAGACCCACCAGGATGAGCATCACGCCGCCGAACACCTGGATCTTGCGTGTGTGTCGCTGTAGCCACCCCACGGTGCGTAGCGCCCACGTCGAGCCGAAAGCCACGAGAACGAACGGCAGGCCCAGCCCCGCGCAGTAGGCGACGATGAGCACCACGCCGCGACTCGCATCCAGGCCCGTGCCGGCTGCGACCGAGAGGGCCGCCGCCAGGGTCGGCCCCAGGCACGGCGTCCAACCAAGGGCGAACACCCCGCCGAGCATCGGCGCCCCCAGCCACGTGGTCAGCGCCTTGGGCTGCATCCGCGTATCGCGTTGGAGCGCGGGGACGACACCGATGAACACAAGTCCCATGCAGATCGTGACGACGCCCCCGATGCGCTGGAGAAGTTCCTGTCGGGGCGAGATGTACTGCACGGTCCCGAGGACCATCGCCGACAGCAGCACGAACACCACGGTGAAGCCACCGACGAACAGTACTGAGGCCAACACCACTCGGCGCCTACTCGATACTCTCCGCTTTCTCTCCTCCAGCGTGAGAGTGCCGGCTTCGACCCGGCGGCGCTCGGCTCCAGCTGCGGTGACGGCGGGCCGTTCTGCTCCCACGACACTGGCCAGATACGCGAGGTAGCCGGGCACGAGCGGCACTACGCAGGGTGAGGCGAACGAGACCAGCCCGGCCAGCACGGCGGCCCCGAGGGCGAGCAGAATCGGCCCGGACACGACCGTCTGCTGAAAGGTCTCCCCGATCGACTGGGCGAGGATGACTACGGTGTCTGTCGTCATTCGTCGAACCTGGTATCCGCCCTGGCAGCCGCAGCGGTGTGGAGCTGGACGGTCTCTGGCAGCGAGACTCCCGAGACAGCCGGAGCACGCTTACGGCGCCTGCGGATGATGAACCAGCCGATTGAAGCGAGTGCCACAGCGGCCACGATCACGAGGAGATCGGGGATACTGCCCGCACTGTCGAGCACGGCACCTTCCAGCGCAGCCTGGTCGGACGCGCCGAGGATGCCGCTCAGTTCGGTGGTGCCGGCAGTGACCAGCAGCAGGACGCCGACCGCGACTGTGAGCGCGCCACCGATGAGGCCGGTCCAGGTGTTGCTCCAGCGTCCGATCTTCACTTCGCGCGGCCGGACGAGGTTCCGGACGGCGGGGAAGCGTCCCCACAGGAGCGAGAGGACGAACAGTGGCAGCGCCATCCCTGCGGCGAAGACCAGGACGATGATCCCGCCGGACAGTGGCGTGCCGGAGACGGCGGCCACGGTGAGGACGGCGCCGAGCAGCGGGCCCGCGCAGACGCCGGCGAGCCCGTAGACCGTGCCGAGGGCGTAGACGGCCGTCATCGAGGTGCCCTCGGTGTTGGTCCCCCGGCGCAGGAACGGCACGGGGACGTTGAGCAGCATGAGGAGGCCGAGCACGATCACGAGGACGGAGGCCACGGTGACGAAGGTGAACCGGTGCTCGTTGACGAAGGCCCCGAGCGTCCCGGCGAGGACCCCGAGGGGGACGAGCGTGGTGGCCAGGCCCAGGTAGAAGACGCCGGTGCGGGTGAGGAGCTCCCGCGGGGCGGCGAAGGCGTAGGAGAAGAACGCGGGCAGCAACATCGCCGAGCACGGGCTGAGCAGCGTCAGGACACCACCGAGGAACGCGCCAACAAGTCCGATGTCCACGACTCACTCCACCGCCGCGAGAGCTTCGTCCAGATACTCACGGAACGTGGCCACCGGCTGCGCTCCGGACAGCGCGGCCTGGCCCGCGACGAAGAACGGGGTGGCCGTGACGCCGAGTTGCTGCGCATTGCGGGTCTCGGCCTCCGCCTGCGCTCGGATCTGCGGATCATCGAGATCTGCGGTGAACTTCTCCATGTCCGGCATGTCGACCTGTTCAGCGAAGTCGATGAGCACCTCGCGGGTCAGATCCGGGTGTCCGCTATCGGGGGCCGCGTCGAAGACGGCGGTGATGTAGTCGACGTACTTGTCCTGGTTCGCGGCGGCCTGCGCCGCGATCTGGGCGTCCTCGGACTGCTCGCCGAAGTAGGCGACGTCGGTGAACTCGATGCGGACCCTGCCGGTGTCCACGTACTCCTCGATCAACACGGGCAGTGTGTCGCGGCTGAACGAAGCACAGAAGGGGCACCGCAGATCGATCCACTCTGTCAGGACCACCGGTGCGTCGACATCACCGATCGCCTTCGGGTCATCGGCCTCGCGCCGAACGAACTCCATGTCGCCCCCGGTGGTCTGCGCGCCGTCAGCGGACTCCGCGGCCACAGACGTCCCAGTCGTCGGGGATTGGCCGGTCAGTGTCTGGGCGAGCACCACGATCCCGAGGAAGACGGCGATCGCACCCAGGATCCAGTTCCCGATGGTCGCCCGCCGGTACTTCGCCTCAAGGGTGTGGCGGGCTAGCGGTTGATTGGTGCTCACGGGCGGTCCCTTTCGCAAACTGGTGGATCATCGACCGGTACGACTATTACACATAGTCGACTATTGGGGATAGTCGGCCCGTGGCATGATGGCCCGTATGGATAGGTTCCGAAGTGCCCTGACGTCGTGGCCGCAGACCCTCGCACTCGCGGCACGCGGGCTGCGGACGTGGACGCCGCGCCAGGTCGTGACTGCAGGCGCGGTAGCGCTCGTCTTCGGAGTACTCCTCGGCCTGGCGACGGTACTGATCCCCAACTCGGTGTTCACCCGGGAGATCCCGCCGGTGTGGTGGAATTACCCGGTCTGGATCCTCACCGCCGTGTTTTCCGGGATGCTCTTCGCCACGTACGTTCGCGGGTCGGCGACTGCCTCGCCGTCAGGTGTCGAGGGCACCACGGAGCTGGGAGACGACGTAGAGGCCCGTCGCTCGAGCCGGTTCGGCATGATCGGCGCAGTCCTGGCGTGGTTCGCGGTCGGCTGCCCGGTCTGCAACAAATTGGCGCTGCTCGCTCTGGGATACTCCGGGGCGATCACCTGGTTCGCGCCGGTGCAGCCGATCCTGGCGATCGTGGCGTTGCTGCTGACCGGAATCGCGCTCGTGGTGCGTCTGCGGGGGCAGATCGCATGCCCGCTGCCCGCAGTGCGTGTCGAGGAGCGGGTATGAGCGCTGCCGAGACCGTCGGGGAGCCGCCCCGGCTGGGAACCCTGGAGACACAGGTGATGGACCTGCTGTGGGACGAGGGGACCTTCACCATCCGCGAGCTCATCGGTCGACTACCCGGAGACTTCGCGTACACCACCATCGCCACCGTTCTGACCAACCTGCACCGCAAGAACCTGGTCGACTCCGGCAAAAGGGGTCGATCCACGGTGTACGAGGCACGGTGCACCCGTGAGGAACACGTCGCCTCGGTAATGGACCATGCACTTGGCACGAGCAGGGATCGCGCGGCGTCCATCCTGAACTTCGCGGAGCGGATCCCCGACACCGACCTGGACCTGCTGCGCGACTACCTCCGTCGCCGCGACGAAGGGATCAACCCATGACCTCCGGACTGCTGGCCGCGATGCTGATCATCGGACTGGTCGTGTCCGCACTGGCGGGCCCGCGAGTACTGCGCAGCGCCGCCCCGCTGCTTATGAGGGTCCCGCGCCTGGCCGCAGGACTGCTCGCCGGCGGCGTGGCGGCCTGGGTGCTGACACTTCTCGCGGTGGGGCCGGTGCTCGCATGGGTACTTTCGGGGCCGGTGGTGCTTCCAGCCCGTGCAGCCCAGGTGTGTGAGCAGTGCCTTGCTGCCGCCAATCCGTTCGGTGACCAGACGTTCAACACTCCCTTCCCGGTGGCAATTCTGCTGGCACTGCCAGCAGCCGCCGTGTTGCTGCACCTGACCTCAGTCAGCATCGAGACCATCCGCCGCCGCCGAAGCACGCTGCGCACCGCAATGCGATACCGACAGACCGCACGGCCTCGACGCATGCACGGATACGACGTGCTCCTGGCGGACGATTCACACCCATTCGCCCTCAGCCTCCCCCGCCGCCACGGCGGCATCGTGATCTCCACCGGCGCAGTCCAGCTGTTCTCCGTCGACGAACTCGTGGCCGTCCTAGCCCACGAGCACGCCCACCTACAGCAGCGCCACCATCTCATTACCGCGATCGTCAGCGGACTGACCACAAGACTGCGGTGGATCCCGATGCTGGCCGCCGCCGAGGACGCCCTGGGCCACTACCTGGAGATCGCCGCCGACGACCACGCCCGGCGAGTATCCGGAACTCCCGCGCTGGCGGGGGCGCTACTCGTCCTCGGTCAGGCCGCCCGCCTCTCCCAGCAACCAACCGCAGAAGGAGCGCTCTACGCGCTCGGCCCGAACCGGATCGCGCACCTCGTGCAACCTGACCGCGGGACCGCCGGAGCCGTAGCCGCGACCGCCAGCACCTGCTGCATGGCCGCTCTGATCGCCCTCGCCGCATTCGTCCACATCCCTTACATGTTGGCGGCACTCAGCGGCTGCATCTGAACCGGCCATTCCCCTCGCGGACCCGCCCCGCCCGTAACCGTTACCGCCACCGTCCCTAAGCATGAACAGCTAGGAGACTGCTGAACAAGGCGCT
>NZ_LSSV01000055.1:0-9546 GCF_001658045.1 Dietzia sp. 111N12-1
CTCACCTACTGGCGGAACCTCTAAGGATGACGAATGGGATGGCTCTTTCGTTGTCGCATTCCGCTCTTCCGACGACGTCGCTCGTCTGGTGATCGGCGGCACCTTCGACGTACCCGGCCGCGTGGACTGGATAGCCGAGTCGCACGTAAAGCGAAACGGCTCCTGGGAACTGGTGGCCTCGACGGAGGAACCCGATCTGATGGTCGGACGCCTCACCACCCGGAAGATAATCCGAGAGTTTCTTGCGACGCAGAAGTCGATCGGCGGTTCCGAGGGCTCTGGGATGGGGCTGACTTGGACAGCGGAACGAGTCCTGTAAGGTGTTTCGTTTAATGGGTCCTGCGTTCGTCACCCGTCCGCGTCCTCCTGCGGTCCAGCGGGCGCCGCAGATTGCGGGCCAGGAATCTGCCACGACTGCTTCAATCGTTTGCCGTCATAATCGATGGTGTAGCCGCCCGTGATCTCTGGAAGGATCGACAGAGTGTCCTCGATGATGCTCGTGAGTGTCTCGGCAATAACCCGCAGCCCGTCGCCGGCCACTGCCGTCGTCTTCTCGGTCAGTCCGTCCCCAGCTGTGTGCCGGCGCGAGTGCCCACCCACGGAACGGCCTGTCACATTGCCGTCGTGGTCAAGAATATCGCGGCCGATACCGGACGTGGCGTCTACGCCGATGACGGACTCGTGCTCTTTGCGCCAACGATGGAAGTTCTCGCTACGAATATCGAGCAGGGCCTGCCACTCAAGGCTCTTCGCTAGAGCCTCAAGGTGGTTTATTGCTGAGCGGTGAGCCGTCGGCAGGGTCCTCCGGAGACGTTTAACTTCATCTTTGTTCAGCGACAACCAAGCGTCACGGTGTTCCGTTTCAAATGGTTGGTAACCGGGCCCGAGCATTGAGTAGCGGTCTGTCTCGCCCAGTAGCTCGCACGTACTCGGCACTGCCCGGGCCACTCGCACAACGAAGTTGATCAGTCGGTGCCCCACGCTGACAGCAGTGTCGACGGTATTGTCTGCGNGAGATGCCGCTGAGCTATCGCCATACCTGCGGGTTCCGCTTTAGCCTCGATCAACCTGCTGTGCCAGACTGCTTCGACGTACGTGGCGGAGCTGAGCATCAAAGACTCCGCCATCGAGCCGGCGAGCGCACACGTCTCGCGCCACTGGCTCTTGGTGAGAGCGACGTTCAGATGCGGTTCGAAGTCGGCACGACTGTAAATCCAGGCAGTGTTAAACGCGTGTCTCACAATGTCGAGGTTGAGCTCGTCCAGATTCGGACGTAAGTCAGTACTCCCCGCGTGCGCGCCGATATGGGCAAGTTGAGACCACGCCACCACTGTCCATCCATCCGCTTCTTTCATAGTCACCCCTCTTGTTTGGCAGCTGCACCTCTCTAGTCCTGCAAAAAGGTTCCGATCGAACCTCGGCCGAGTTGACGGCGGCGGGCCGGAAATGCCGGTACCGGGCGTCCGGACCACCCGCGTTCGCGCACTAGGGTTCACGCGCTCCACATAACCACCGGGACGATGTGCGCCAGATTAACGCCGGTTCTGTAAGGTCGCTATCCCCGAGCCTAGGCGCCAAGCTGCGGTACCGGTTCGTGCCCATCGACAGAGGGTCTTATTCCTCATGCGCTCTTTCGGTAGGTCGCATCGAAGACGGCCCCGGCGAGCCATTGTTTAAAGCTGCTGTTGTCCTGGAACTCCTTGAAGAGCTGAGTGTCATCGGAGATGAGGCGCAACATGACCTGGCTGAGAGCACGGTCACTTTCCACGCGGGCGTTCACAGGATCGTCGTTAGCCTGTGCGTTCTTGTAGGCCTCATCCTCGGACACAAGCCGCGGAATCTCTTCGGTGATGAAACGCTCCACGCGGTCGGCATCGTTCCATTCGATATTGCCGAAGTGGTCATTGAAGCTCCGCACGATCGCCGAGAGCCTCTCGAGCTCCGGGTCCGCGCGGTACGCTCCACCAGCGGCAGGGACCGGATCGAGGGTGCCGTCCTCGTCATCGAGCACGATCTTCATCGCGTTGAGCTTCTCAGCCCGATACGACTCCAGGTCGATGTTTTCAAGAATGCCAGTGGAGAGGTCTTCCTCCTTGGGAGCTGGCAGCTTAGGCACTAGGTGATCGAGGAAGATCGATCGTTTTTCCCACTCGCTGCTGCCGTAGGGAAGGACGGTGGAGAGGAAGTTATAGGTGCGAAGGAAGGCCTTCGCATTGCCCTTGAAAGTCACTTGGTCGTCTTCGTCGGACAGCTCGATGTACTCTGCCACGCTGGCATCGAGTAGCGGATCGAGGCGGTCCCGGGGCTCCCCTGCCAGGTAGCGCCCCACGAAGTCGTCCACTTGCTCGGGGTTGTAGATGCCGAACGCATCCAGATCGTTGGCCAGATCGTGCAACTTGTTGGCGTCCGTCTCTCCCGCCAGCACGGTAGTGCGGTAATAGGGATCGAATGCGCGCTGGATCTCGTCGGCGTCGTTTGCGAAGTCAAGGACGAACGTGTCGTGCTTCGCGGGGTGTGCCCGATTGAGCCGTGACAACGTCTGCACTGCCAGCACACCCGAAAGTGGCTTGTCCACATACATCGTGTGCAGGAGTGGCTCGTCGTAGCCGGTCTGGAACTTGTTCGCGACTACAAGGATCCGGTTCGGATCAGTCTTCACTTGCTCGGCGATCGCTTTGGAGGGGAAGCCGTTCAAGATCGCCTCGGTTACCTTCATGCCCTTGTACTCGTGCTCGCCAGAAAACGCCACGATCACCTGGTAAGGGCTCTTGCGCGCAGCGAGCGCCTTACGAATCGCATGGAAGTACTCGATACATCGAGGGATCGACGATGTCACGACCATTGCTCGCGCCCGACCGCCGATCTTGCGCTTTGCGACCACCTGAGCGAGGAAGTGCTCGACCATGATCTCGGTCTTCTGCGCGATGGCGTGCTCGTTACCCTCGACGTAGGCGCGGAGCTTCTTTGAGGCGCGCTTCGCGTCGAACTCGGGATCGTCCTCGACAGTCTTCATGAGCTTGTAGTAGCTGCCGACGGGCGTGTAGTTGGAAAGGACATCGATGATGAAGCCCTCCTGAATCGCCTGCTTCATCGTGTAGGAATGGAATGGTCGGAAGCTGGTACTGCCATCAGCGTTGGGTGCTGGCTCGCCGAACATCTCGAGGGTCTTATTCTTCGGCGTGGCTGTGAACGCGAAGTAGCTCGCGTTAGTCAGCAGCTTCTTGCCCTCGATGATTCGGTTGATCTGGTCCTCGAAAGTGTCTTCTTCGTCTGCTTCGACGCCAGCGAGCACGTGCGACACGGCCGCTGAGGTCTTTGATCCCTGAGACGAATGCGCCTCGTCGATGACGATGGCGAACGTACGATCACGGAGGTCGGCTCCGATGTCGTCCAGGATGTACGGAAACTTCTGCACCGTGGTGATGATGATTTTCTTGCCGGCATTAATCGCTTGCCGCAGATCTCCAGAGCGATCGGCATGGACGACAGTGGACCCCACCTGCAGGAACGACTTGATGGTCTGCGTGAGCTGGTTATCAAGGATGATGCGGTCGGTGACGACAATTATCGAGTCGAACGCGATCCGTCCGGCATATGTAGATTCTGTGAGCTGGTGAGCCAGCCAGGCGATCGAGTTCGACTTTCCGCTGCCAGCTGAGTGCTGGACGAGATAGCGACGACCTGCACCGTTCGCTTCGACGTCCGCGAGAAGCTGGCGCACCACATCGAGCTGGTGGTACCGGGGGAAGATCGCCCTCGATACCTTCTTTCCGGTCTTTGGGTTCTTTTCAACCACGATCTGCGCGTAGTTCTCGATGATCCCGGCAAGGCTCGGAGGGGAGAGCACCTGCCGCCACAGGTAGTCCGTCATCACCCCATCAGGGTTCGGCGGGTTCCCCGCTCCGTCCCTGAACCCCTGGTCGAATGGCAGGAACCACGAGGACGCGCCCTTGAGCTCGGTGCAGAACCGTGCGCGCTGATCGTCGAGCGCGAAATGTGCAATCGTCCGCCCAAACGCGAACAGCGGCTCGCGAGGGTCGCGGTCGCGCTGGTACTGCTGCACCGCGTCTTCCACGGTCTGGTTCGTGAAGTTGTTCTTCAGCTCGAACGTGAACACCGGCAGACCGTTGACGATTGCCACGAGATCGACGGCATCGCCCGTGCTGCTGACGCTGTGGTGCACCTGCCGAGTGACTACGAACCGATTTGCGGCAAAATGCCCACGCGCCTTCGAATTCCCGGCCGCGGGCGTCGGGTAGTACAGGTCAATGTGGCGACCATGATGGTCGATGCCGTTCCGCAACACGTGGACGATCCCGCGCCGCGTTATCTCTCCCTGCAGCCGAGCGAGGAACTTGTGGCGCGTTGGGGTCTCGGTGGCGAGCCCGAGCGGTTCGACGAGGTCGGGCTGGGTCGATTCGATGAACGCAGCGAAATGGCGAAGATCGAGTGCGTATGAGGCGACGTAATCATTTGGTACACCCTCAATCCAGCCACCCTCTCTCATCTGAGTGACGATGAGCGTTTCCAAGCTCTCCTCGTTTAGACGCTGCATGATCAGTCCTCGCCTTCGCTCAATACCTCATCGTCACAATTATCGAGCAACAAAATCTGGTTGTCGGACGTTTCAGGCGCTTCAGGCAACGTCGCTGCGATCGATCTGACGTCAACTTGGCCCGTCACGACGTCAGCGGCGAGGCGGGCACGGAACTCCTGAAGCAATACAATCTCTTCAGCAATCTTGGAAGTAACACGTCGGAATTCTTCGTCTCGAGCCATTATTTCGCGAACAACTCGCCCTTGCATCGGTAGGTCAGGAAGCCTCACGTGCATGGAAAGCAGGTCTTCGGTGTACAGCCGCCAAAACCCTTCAACGATTCCCTTAGTGCGCCGTCGAAGTTCGGGGCGGACACTAGCCGACTTAAGCTGTCTACACAGGAACTCGGGAAGAACATCTCCATGGGCACGCAGAACTGTGTAGTCAGAACTTACTACACCCGACAACGGAGCCACCGCAAAAACTCCGAGATGCGCCTTGAGCCTGTTAAGTACGATGTCGCCCGGCTGACAAATTCGTCCACCTGCCATGGACTGTGCGGTGAGTGTGCGCGAAATTCGATCAGCTGGAACCAGACCAAACTTCTGACTCATGGACAGATGTTGCTCCTCGCCCCGAGGCGATCGCTCGTCCACCTCATGCAGGAGAGACTTAAGCCGCACGCTTCCGAGATCGACGCGAGTCTGATCGTTCAGATCCTGATCATCATGAGCATGACGTTTCTCTTCCAGTAGGGCGGAGAGTCGGCGCTTGGCGGCGATTGCCTTGTCGATACGGGCGCTCGCGTAGGCGAGGTACTTCACGATCGCCGCCTGCTCCTCCACCGGTGGCACAGGGAGCAGGTCGACAGCCAACATCGAGTAGTCGATGTTCTGGCCTTCCCTAATGCCGGTAACCGCGAGCGTGAGTGAGCTAACGAATGGCTTTGATTTGAACAGGTAAGTCAAGTAGTCACGATATCCAGCCGACCCGGCTGTCAGCACGGTGTAGGCGGGAGAAATGATTCCTCGATGGTGGCAACGCTCGATTCCTCCCTCGAACGAGCGCAGACTGATCACAAAGTCGCCAACCTCAACAAGCTTTAGAAGGTGAAGATCCTTGGACGCAGTGACAGTCCGTGTTCCATAGTCGGCCTTCCTGATGACGCCATGGCTCTGCGTCGCTGCAAGTAGCGGCTCGTCGGGGTATCCTTTTTCGACTCGTTCAGTCAACAGCGACTTCGTTCGCTCGGTCGACCAATGCGCAGGCAACTCTCCTAGCCACGGACTGTTCCTCGCCGTGTATTGGCCGTACCGAGGGAGATCACGAAACATCACTGTTCGCCCGCGATCTCGGCGATCAGGTCATCGGTCTCTGCTTCGAGAGCGCGGATGTCCGCTTGGATCTCAGCGAGAGTGCGCATCGGAGCAGGCTTGTAGAAGTGGCGAGTAAAAGAGATCTCGTAGCCGATCTTGGTCTTCAATTCGTCGATCCAGGCGTCCGGCGCATAGGGCGTCACCTCACGTCGAAAGAAGGCTTCGATCCCACTCGTGTGTTCGCCAGCTGGCTCCGTCAGCGGCACCTGCTCGGTGTCGCGAAGCTCGGTGTCAGGTTCGTACTCGACAACGCGGGTACGACCAGCGATGACGGCCTCGTACCGTCCGTGTAGCGGGTCAGGTACAGCCGTGTACGGGAGAGCCTTCTTGATGACTGGCGGCGCACTTTCATCGCGCACGCCATCTTCTTTGAGCTGCTTGATCTCCTTCGCGGTGTAGATGCGGTTCGGGTCCACGCCGGCAATGCGCAGCGGACGCTCGACAACGATCTTGTTGTAGCCGAAGTCGATACCGTCGAACACCTTGGAGCGATCAGAATCTTCGAACTTGTCGAACGCAGTGAATGCCTCAAGCACCTTGTCGGCGTCGGTAACGCCAACCTCGACACCTTTCTCGCCGAGATTCTTGCGGAGCGGCGTGTACCAGCTGGTCGCGTCGATGAGCTGCACCTTGCCTTTGCGGCGTTCTTCCTTTCGGTTGGAGAGAACCCACACGTAGGTCGCAATGCCAGTGTTGTAGAACATCTTGAGCGGCAGTGCGACGATTGCCTCGAGCCAGTCGTTCTCAATAATCCACCGGCGGATGTTGCTCTCGCCCTGGCCCGCGTCGCCCGTGAACAGCGACGATCCGTTGTGCACCGATGCGATGCGGGAGCCCAGCTCGGTCTCCTGCTTCATCTTCGAGATCAAGTTCGCGAGGAACATGAGCTGCCCGTCGCTACTGCGCGTGACAAGCGAGTACTCGCTGTCGCCGTTGTGGGTCACGACGAACCGAGGGTCGATGATCTTCTTCGCGCCCCCGAGTCTGTCCTGGTCGGTCTTCCAACTCTTGCCGTACGGCGGGTTCGAAAGCATGAAGTCGAATTCCTGGCCCGCGAACGCGTCGTTTGACAACGTCGAGTACTCCGGCCCGCCGACGATGTTGTCTGCAGCCTTGCCATCGCCCTTGAGAATCAGGTCGGCCTTCGCGATCGCATACGTCTCGGCATTGATCTCCTGCCCGTACAAGTGGGTCGAGACCTTCTTGCCGGACGACTCCGTCAGGTGATGCAGTGTCTCCTCAGCAACGGTCAGCATGCCACCGGTACCCATAGCGCCGTCGTACAGGCGGTACGTGCCCGACGGGACGGCGTCAGCAATCGGTTCGAACATAAGCCGGGTCATGAGTCGGACGGCGTCGCGCGGCGTCCAGTGCTCGCCGGCCTCTTCGTTGTTCTCCTCGTTGAAGCGGCGCACAAGCTCTTCGAAGACCGTGCCCATCCCGTGGTTGTCCATCCCCGCTGGGGAGAGATCGAGATCTGGAGCGAGGAACTTCTCAATCAACGCACCGAGCGCGTCAGCCTTCGTGAGACGAGGTAGCTGGTTACGGAACTCGAAATTGTCGATGATCTCCTGCACGTTGGGCGAGAACCCGTCCAGGTACGCCTCGAAGTTCTGCCTAAGGCGAGTCGAGTTCGCCACGTGGCGAAGGTCCTGAAGCGAGAACCCCGAGGTGTTGTAGAAATCCTGCTTGGCTGCATCCCGCAGCGGTGCGTCTTGGTCGGCGACGCCCGCCTCATCCAGCACCTTCTTCATTGCCATCACGGCTTCTCGCGTCGGGCCAAGGACGCTGTCCAGGCGACGCAGGACCGTAAAGGGAAGGATCACGTCACGGTACTTGCCTCGGACATAGAGGTCGCGGAGCACATCGTCAGCGATGTTCCAGATGAGGGCCACGATTCGAGCGTGGTTGATGGAGCTATGTGGCACGAGGATCCTTCACTCTTGATCAGACTTCTTGCCTACCGGCTTGGCGCCGACAGTGCTACAGGCAATGCCGCCTCACCAGTAAGAAGACGGTGGACGGCACCACTGACATGGTCCCAGACCGCGTAGCGGTATCTCGACACGGTGCCGTGTTCCAGATAGTGGCGCCCAGCTTCAGTGGTCGTCGCCGACCACATTCCTGCTCTCGTTATCATCTGCGGCAGACGCCTCCACTGGAGGTCCTCACATTGACGATGTCCGGGCCTGGGAAGAAATCAGTTCGGCAGTCACCCAGGATCCCAACAACTGATATCGACATGAGCGAGAGACTTGACTGGAGGGGGCTGGGTTTCAGTTGGTCGCATCCGCCTGGACCGCGATAGCGCGCAGGGTGTTCTTCGCGGGCTCACTGAGTCGTTCGCTGAACGCGCGGAAATACGCTTTCTCAGTGTGCGTGGGAGCTGCGGTCCATCCGGGACTTGTATCCAAATCGGCATGGGCGACTTCTATCCAAATCCATGTGACGGCATACGGCAGCGTGACCGCCCGCCGCCGTGGATTCTGGGATCTGGCCCAGCCGGGAAACCACGTTTCGGGCTCGGACGCTAGCTGCCTCACAACGCTTTCGGCGCTGCGATAGTCCGTCCCGCCTTCCAGCTCATCTGCTACTCGCTCCAGTGCGTCTGCGACCTCGTGTGGTGACCACTTGACGTGTTTGGTCACTGCTCTTGCTGTGCTGGGTCCGACCTCCGCTTGGAACCCGAGAGCGGATGCTGATTCCGACCAGGACCGTCCTGGCCGGGAGATTTTTGCTAGGCACAAGCTAGCGAATCTTCGGCCGAGGAACGAATGTGATTTCATGATCGGCCCGATATGCTCCTCGTAGAGTTCTTCGTGCAGAACCTGCGGAATGTGCGAGTCAGGCAGGTCTGTCCGGACCCGTATCGCCACTTGACGGGATGTGCTTTGTCGTGGTTGCAGGCACTTCTGCACGATCTCGTGCAGCATTGGTGCTTGAGGCGTTCGATTGCGGATCCAGCCAGCCTGGCCCCCATGAGTAGCGGGGATGTGAGCTATCCAGGGATTTAGCATGGCCGCTGCGGCCTCGACTGTTGTGGCGGTCAGAATCTGGTGAGCCGCTCCAATCGCTTTGCCTCGGATCTTCGGATCATCGGCTGGCCGTATGCCCCACCGCGGTCCTCGTAACTCTGTCCGTCGTAGTGCCGCTTCCGCTCGGAGGCTCTCGCCCCAGCCTGCCGCACTCTCGGGGGACGAGTGCGTTGCGATGTGCATGAGAAGGACTGCAGTCGCCCTCAGATCAGCGAGGTAGCGCTCCGGCGGAGTTTCAGTTCCAAGACAACGTAGGGACACCCCTGCTATTGCTTGACGTATCGCCTTGCTGGCTACGACGTCGTCGTGCGGTGACTGCTCGATGGGGTGGGCCAGGGCTGAGTGACGGCAGTTTCGTCGAGGGCCGAGAGGGTTACCGCACGGCTGTGTGGTTGAAAGCTCAGGTCTGAGGGGGCTTGTCCTTCGACTGCGAAAACGCTTGCCACATTGCGTGCACGATGGCACCAAGTAGTTGGCGTGGACATCGCAAACGGCGATAATGGGCAGTCTCCACTCAATGAGCCATTTCCCCGAATGCAGGCATTCGGGGCAGATTTGTGTGCCCTGTAAGGGGGCTCTTCGCATCTAAGTGTGGGGT
>NZ_LSSV01000056.1:0-9205 GCF_001658045.1 Dietzia sp. 111N12-1
GCTATCCGAAATGCGTCCCTAACAGTGGCCCTCCGCGAGGTGATCAACCTGACGAGGAGGGCCGATGTCGCGACACGGGATACCTGACTCGTCGGTGCGATCGGCCCCCATAGGCGCTGGCTGAACGACGTTCCCTTCCGGTCCCTGCGCCGCATAGTCCATCGTTCGCATATTCCTGACCGCTGTGGGAGCGGCGGTTCGACCTCGACCACTTGCCCCAAGACAGGGATCGCCGTATTACGGGTGATGTCCGCGCACCCTGATATAGCGATTCGGGCCGCCCTACTATTCGGTCGCTACTGGTCAACGACACCACTGGCAGCGGGTGTACCCGCGTTCACCGACGATCACGGTCGGATGCTCTTCGTCGGATCACGACGCCAACCGCTGGGCTGTTGGGCTGTTGGGGTGTTGGGGTGGGTGCCCCTCATCTGCGACCTCGCCGACGTTGTCAACACGCTCGACGAAGGTCCTCGCAAGTGCGGCTGAGTTAATTTCGACAGAAGTTCCCGAAACCTGTGGGATACTGCACGTACCTGATACTGTGAGGAACGACTCATTGCGACGGGCTGTGCAGCCACGTAAAGGAGAACCACTATCTCTACAGAAATTACTGGTCGTGCGACAGCGAGTCTTGCGACCTTCGGAAATTCGGTTGCCCTCGCCGGCCAAGCACTGCGGTGGGTCGTGCACGATATTGTCACCGGACGTTTTCCGTATCGGGAGGTTGTCACACAGACCTGGTTCGTCATCACCGTAACGACGTTGCCGGCGATCCTGGTGGCGATTCCGTTCGGCGTCATTGTCTCGGTGCAGGTCGGAAGTCTGACCCAGCAGGTCGGGGCCACGTCCATCGCCGGCGCCGCTGGTGGACTTGGGATCATTCAGCAGGGGGCACCGATCGTCACAGCGCTCCTGCTCGGTGGTGCGGCAGGGTCGGCCATCGCCTCTGACCTTGGCGCACGCACCGTCCGTGAAGAGATCGATGCCATGGAGACGCTCGGACTCAACACGACCCGTCGACTCGTCGCACCGCGATTCGTCGCGGTTCTCCTCGTCGCTCCGATGTTGTGCATGCTCATCGTGTTTACCGGTCTCGTGGCCGGCTACATCCTTAGCGTCAACGTCCAAGACATCACGCCGGGAAGTTACGTCGCATCGTTCGCATCGTTCGCCTCGTCGGCGGACATCCTCGTGGCACTGATCAAGTCAGTGGTCTTCGGTCTCGTGGTCGTGACAATCGCATGTCACCGGGGCCTGTCCACGAAAGGCGGCCCGAAGGGTGTGGCTACATCTGTCAACGCCACCGTGGTCCTAGGGGTGGTGGCGTGCTTCGTCATCAACATGTTCATCACCCAACTGACAGTCATGTTCATGCCGCAGACCATCGGATGACGGAGGACAGATGACAACAATACCATCCACCCGTTTCGCTTTTGTCACTCGTCCTATCGTGCGTTCTGTGACGCCCCTCGCTGAAGTCCCCGCACAACTCGGGCACATCACCACGTTCACCATCGACACCGTCGCAGGAATTCGCCACGTCGCGACCACCTATCGACGACAGACGCTCTTATACATACAGGAGTTTGCCTGGGGACGAGGCGCTGTTCTGGTCGGCGGGGGTACCGCGATCGTGCTTGTAATTCTCGGAGTGGCTGTCGGGGCGTCCATCGGCATCCAGGGCTACGCCTCGCTAGACATGGTGGGGATGGGGTCTCTTACGGGGTTCATCTCGTCATACGCCAACACTCGAGAGTTGGCACCGATGATCGCCGCGATCGGCTTCGCAGCCCAGGCCGGCTGTCGCCTCACTGCGGAGATCGGTTCGATGCGCATCGCCGAAGAGATCGACGCGCTCGAGTCGATGGCGGTGCGGCCGATTCCGTACATCGTCAGCACGCGTGTGGTCGCGGCAATCGCCACCATCATCCCGCTCTACATCGTGACGCTGATACTCAGTTTCGTCGCGGCCAAACTGGTCGTCATCCTCCTACACGGCCAGTCGGGTGGCACCTACGACTTCTATTTCGATGCGTTCCTCAAACCGCAGGATCTGGTGTTCTCAGTCATCAAGGTCCTCATTTTCGTAGTGTCGGTCGTCATCCTCCACAGCTACCAGGGTTACTACGCCACCGGCGGAGCAGAAGGCGTCGGCCGCGCGTCTGGTCGAGCAATCCGCAGCAGTCTCATCATCATCGTCGTGTTGGACATGATCTTAACCCTGCTGATGTGGGGCTTCGATTCGGGCGTCAGGATTTCGGGCTAGGAGTTCAAGTGGCTGTTTTTCAAGATCTGTCAGGGCGGGCGCCCTCACCAACAAACTTGACCCTGCGTGGGATCGGGGTTCTCGCTGTAGTGGCGGTTGCCGGCTATCTTCTGGTGGGCAACGCGACCGGAAAGTACGAAGACAACAAGACCGTGACGATCACCACCGACGCGGTTGGTGACGGGTTGAAGGGCGGATCGGAGGTGAAGTATCTGGGCTTCACAGTGGGCAAGGTGTCCTCGGTGTCGGCGCGCGACCAAAGTGCAATAGTGAAAATTGAGCTCACCGGGGCGAACGACGACATCCCGTTGCGTCAGGGCATGGCAGTGAATTACACGTCCGCCAGCGCGCTGGGGCCGACGGCACTGGAGATTGTCGACCCCGGGCGGGGAGTCCTCATCCGTGATGGCGGCAGTGTCTATGTGAGCAAGCAGCAGTCCGAACAAACTTCGGTATCGACCCTGATTCGAAAACTTTCCAAGCTGGTCGATGCTCTCGATCAGCCGGCGTTCAATTCTGTGGTGAAGTTTGTCGTCGACGATTCCCAAACATTTGCCGATGCCGGCAAGCTCATGTTCCAGATCGCGCAGCTCACTCGGGAGGTTCAACAGCGGCCAGTGGGTCAGGATTTGGCGATCACGGCAGACCTGTCCCAGGGTGTTGCTGACTTCATGACGCCGTTCGTTCCGGGCGTCCTCATGAACGTCGACATCGCCGACTTCTTCGCCACCGACGAGGCCATCGCACAGGCCAAGGGCAACCTCAACGGCACCAGCGAGGTCCTGTTCGGAGGACTCGGAGGACTGTTGAGCGACAACTACTCGGCGTTGAGTTCACAACTGGACGTCGGCCTCGATCTGGCGAGGCCGGTCGCAAGATCGGCATCGGGACTCGCGCAGACCGTTTACACCATCCCGCAGATCTTGGACAGCATCGACAAGGCCACGCCGCAGGTCGGCGAGCGAGTACAACTTCAGGTCGCCCTGGTAGTGCAGACGTCTCCTGCGCTACAGAGCGCGCTTGTAGCAGGAGGACCGAGAAGATGAAGCTCAAGTCGTTAACTCCCACTATCATCAAGATCGTCGCGTTCGCCGCAGTCATCGGCGTTCTCACCTACGTGATCATCGCCATCCTCGAACCCAGCTCGGACAGAGCGAGTTCTGAACGATCTGTGGTCTTCTCCGATGCATCCGGGCTCAAGCCTCGCGACGGTGTGCGTTTGGCGGGAGTCAAGGTCGGTTATGTGACGGCGATCGACCTGAAAGGGCCCACCGCGGTNTCACATCGAGCACCACCGCCGCCGTGCGTTATCAGAATCTTCTCGGACAGCGATATGTCGAATTGATCGGTGCGGCACAGGGAAAGACACAGGGGGAGGCACTCACACAGGTGGCGCTCGACAAGACCATTCCCTCATTTGATGTGTCCACCTTGTTCAACGGATTCAAGCCGGTGTTCGACACGCTTAATGCCGACGAGATCAATGAACTGCAGTCCAACTTGTTGCGCGTTGCTCAAGGTGATGGGAGGGGCATATCGCCTGTTTTGGAGCAAGTCACCAACATCACCGCCTACGGGGACCAGCGGTCTGAGATCATCACGAATATTGTGACGAGTCTCGGCCAAGTCTCCGACCAGCTCGAAGGCCGCTCGGCGGAGCTGGTCGAACTCGTCGACAAGCTGGGATCGATCGTCGACGCCTTCAGCAGCGTGAGTGACCGCATGCGAGAGTCGCTACGCGAGGTCAACCGGTCCATGGCGAAGACGATCATCGTCGGCGAGCAAATTGAGTCAACGTACGACCAGAGTTTCGCGACGATCTATCAGCGTTTGACGCGAGAACCCGCGGAGTTAGAGGGGCTACTAAACGGCGCGGTACTGCTCAAGCCCCTAATGGACTCGCTGACCGCTTCGACGAACTCCACGCCGAGCGAGGCACGATGTTCGAAAGGCCTTCTACCCCTGCCGGATACAGCGACGATTGCACTTATGGGGCAACGATTGGTGGTGTGCAAGTGAGGTTGTTCAGTCGAAATCGACCGCATCACCAGCCCGAACGCAGACGCGACCTCATCGTCGCCGCTGTGGTGGTGGTGACCGTGGTGGTCGGTCTGGTAATCGCCGGGACCGTGTATATCGCACCGCCCGGCCAAAAGGTGTACTCGGCCCAACTGGTCAACACCGGCGGGCTGGAGTCGGGTGATCAGGTGCGTATAGCGGGGATAGGACACGGGAAGGTGTCGTCGGTGGATCTCACGGGAACGTTTATCACAGTCAAATTCCGACTCGACGACTCGGTGTCAGTCCGTTCGGATGCTACCGCGGCGGTTCGCCTGATCACGCCGATCGGCGGGCGAGTTCTCGATCTGGACCCAGGGTCAGGACCGACCCCGCTGTCGGGGGCAATCCCCCTTGTTCAGACATCGAGTACTTACGACATCTCGGACACACTCGAGACGACGACGCCGGTGTTCCGTGATGTGAAGGGCGTCGATCTCCGTCAAACTGCGTCGCTGCTGCAGAATGCGTTCTCCGACGGCAACACACACATTCCCGACGCACTGAGGAACACCAGCAATTTGATGGACCTCTTAGAGCGACAGTACGGTCAACTCGACAAAGCGGTCGCTTTATCCGATGAATACGTCGACGCTTTCGCCGACCAAAAACAGGTGCTGGTCGACTTTCTCACTCAACTCAGCTTCCTTGCCAGTACGCTGGGACCTGATATCCAGAACGTCCGCGGCGGGTTCGACCTTCTCAGACGTCTGTTCAAACTTCTGACGAGGCCGCTCGTGGCTTACAGCGAAGGGATCGAACCGTCTGTGCAACACTACAAGACGCTCCTGGATAAGGTGTCGACAGAGCTGCCAGGCTACGCCAATGCCCTAACCCAGGTTGATCAGATCACTCAGCGCCTCGGCGTCCTCCTCCAGGCGCCGGTTGGTGCGCCGGCCACCACAGAACCAGAGGTTCGTGTGTGCATTCCGACTGGTGACGACAAATGCTGACCACATGGGTCCGAAGGTTGCTGCTCCTGATCGCCGTGGTGGTTGTGGTGGTCGCTAGTACGGAGATAGGGCGGAGGGCGTCCGACGACACGCGCGCCCTGTGTGCAGAGTTCACCGATGCATCGGGCCTTTTCGAAGGCAACGCAGTCGCCATGCTCGGCAAGAAGGTGGGCAGCGTCGTCGGGGTGCACCAGAATAAAGGTCAGTCCGGTGTAAGGATCGACATGCGGATCGACAAGAGCGTGCCGCTGCCCGCCGACGTCGGCGCGACTCTGGTGTCGACATCCATCGTGACCGAACGTCAGATCGAGTTCACCAAGCCGTACTCTGATGGAGCCCGATACGAGACGGATCAGTGCATCCCGTTGAGTAAGACGAGAACCCCGCTGGGAATCAGTCAGACGCTCGACTCGATCAGCAACTTGTCCGAGGACCTGGTCAAGGACAACGGCAGGAACACCGACGCGGTCCTGCAGTCCCTCGAGCTCGTCTCCCGCAATCTGGAAGGGACACAGGGTGACGTGGCCGGGATCATCAAGGACTCTGCCACGCTCATCAACGACCCGGCCAAGCGGGATAGACAGATTCGCAGTATCGTCGGGAACCTCGCAACACTGACGGGGGTGGCAACCGAGAACGACAAAGAGGTGACCGCCCTCTTCGACAACTTCGTGGGTGCCATCGAGGTCATCGTCGCGTTCGGCGAGACGTTCGGCGCGGCAGTCGAGTACGCGGGGACGTTCGTACCGATCCTCTCGCGGTTCGCGACGGATTTCGGTCCCCCCATATTCGCGATCGGCGATGCTGCCGTTCCGCTCATCGCCGACATGGGAGAGCAGCCGGACATGGTGGCAGCGGTTGCAGCCCGCACGGCAGACCTCATCGTGAAACACCCCGATGCCAAGTCGATCGTGCAGGCGTTCGCAGTGTCGCTGCCTTTGCGAAGCCTGGGCGGTGGCTGCGCCGCGCCTGTGGCAAACGGCGTCTGCGGGCCCGGCGATGTATCAGGGACGATCGCCGGGATGATGGGGGGAGGGGCCTGATGATCTCGGTCATCCGCGCACGCCTCGGACCCATGGTGGTCGCACTGATGGCAGTGATGGTGTTCGTGACGTCGTGTGGGATCAACGCCGACAATCCGCCGACCATAGGGACCTCCGACGGGAACGGCTACGACATCCAGATGGAGTTCACCAGCGCACTCAACTTGCCGGCCCTCGCAAAAGTCCTCTCGGAGGGGATCAGCGTCGGAGCTGTCGAGGATGTTACGTACGAGAACGGGCATGCGGTCGTCAAAGCTCGCATCGATAATAAGACTCAGCTGCCGAGCGAATCGCGAGCTGAGCTGCGTCAGGACACTCTCCTTGGTGAGATCTACGTTGCCATCCTTCCCCCAGCCGAGCCGTCGACGGGTGCCTTGCTGCGGTCGGGTTCGGTGATCCCGCTGGCACGGACCGAGCCGGCAGCTAATGTCGAGGATGTCATGCGCGGGATGGCGAATGTCCTCGGCGGCGGAGAGCTCGACAAGATCCACACCGCAATCTCGACATTGAACACCACGTTCCCCAAGGATTCGCAGCAATTCGACGCCCTGTATCGGACAACGCTGGAGACCGTCTCGGAGGTCTCCTCGAACACCGACAAGCTCGACGTAGTGTTGAGGTCGGCTGATCAGACTCTGAAAGTTGTCTTGGACGATCCGTCGGGAATTGACCGGATGCTGACCAAGGGCGGACGCAACTTTTATGGCCTCGGCTACTCCCTGATCGACGTCGCGTTACTCATCGCCAACTTGCGTGATTTCGCTGTGGCCGCGGGCAGGATCGTGGATCCGGAGTACTTACGCATCAAGGAGACGGTGGCCGCGGTCGCCCCGGTGATCGATTCGATCGCCAACTCCGACATCTACTCGAAGTCCGTCACGGAGCAGGCAACGCGCGTCGTCCGCGACAAACTCATTCCGTTCGTGCGGTCGCCCGACATTAACCTCTCGGACATCTCCATCGATGGTCGGGACCTGGCGCGGCGTGACGCCGAATCCTTCATAACCGTGTTGAGATCGATCGGAATGATGCCGTGAACCGCAGCAGCACGCTCATATCGATGCTGGCTCTCGCCGTCGTGTTCGTCGTGGGGCTCGGCTACCTCGTCGTCGGCGTGGCACACGTCGACCCCACACGCTCCGAGTACTCGTTAACCGCCTTCATCGACAGCTCAGGCGGTCTGCTGGACACGTCGCCGGTGATGGTGCGGGGCATACCCGTCGGAAAGGTGGCCTCGATCAACGTCGTGGATTCGGCACTTAAGGTCGAGATGACGATCGATTCCGACCACAAGATCCCCCAGGACAGCGAGATGTCTATCCAGAATCTGTCGCTCGCGGGGGAACAGTACATCAACTTCGTGCCCGCGGGCACGGCCACCGGTGGGTACTTCCACAACGGAGACGTGGTGCCCGCGGACGCGGTGCACGTGTCGCAATCGGTGCCCCAGGTGTTGCCAAAGATGGCTGCAGTGGCAGATGGGCTCGACCCGGCATCGATCGAGTCCATCAACAAGACCGTCGCCGAGGCCGTCGCCGGACGGCAGGAAGACCTCGACACGATCGGCGACATGATGCACCGTTTAGTCGATTTCGTCGGCGAAGATGGGTCCGTCCGGGTGACCGCGGACAACGCCGAGTTCCTGCTCGGCCTCTTGTCCAATGCGGGGGACGTCCTCAGTACGGCATCTGTGCGCACCCCTGACGCCGTGAACGGGCTGGCGCGGATTCAACGGGCGTTCATCAGGTTCACAACCACCTCGTACGACAAGTGGCCTCCCGTGTTGAAGCTCGTGGAAAAGCTCAACGGCTATATCCAGATCCTGCAGCCGGATCTGCTGACGATCACCCGGGCGGCGGAACCGGCGAATGAGGAGGTCGCGGACACATACGTCGACTTCGGGTCGATCGGCGACCTCCTGGCCCGAACTTTCCCGGCGTCGCGACCAGGCCGCGTCGAGGTCCCCGTCACCGTGTCGCCGCCACCACGGTGACGACCTGTCCGCAAGCGACTGTCACCGCAACTACACAGAAGGTCCTAGATGACAAATAACGATCGAACCAAACCGCACACCGAGCCCACTGAGGTCGAGGACAGCGCGGCAGCAGCGACGACGGATGGCGATCTGCTGGTGGACGAAAACGCCCAAACCGCATCCGTAGCCACGGCGGGGGCTAGAGACAGCGACGTCGACCCCCCCTCGCCAAGTTGGCGTCGCTGGTCAGCATTGCCGCGATCACGTGCCGTGGTCGTTTCGGCCGTGATAGTGGTGCTCGCTGTGCTGGTCGGCGTGTTCGCCTACCTCTACCTCAAGGCCGACGACGCGAAGTCGGTATTGGAAAACGACGCCGCGCAACGGGCCGCCGCGGCGAAGGCCGCCTCGGACTACACGACCAAGTCCCTGACCTACAGCTACCAGAACACCGACGCCTTTTTCGCGGCGGTCAAAGAGAACGCAGGTGAGGCGCTCGTCAAGCGTTACGACGAGGTTCGGCCAACGCTGACCCAGATCATGCAGCAGGCCCAGGTGCAGGCGTCGGGACGCGTTCTGGCCACCAGTGTCACCGGTGACACCGACGGGGAATACACGGTGATGGTCTTCGCGAACCAAAAGACGCAGAACGTGCAGAACCCACAACCGAGTGAACTGCCGACGTTGTTGAAGGTGGACGTGGCGAAAACAGTCCAGGGCTGGCAGATCCAGGACTATGGTCCAGCTGAATAAGACGGCTGCTCCGCAGAAGGAGTTCCCACGAAGAACAGATGAAGGTGCCGGTACTCTCTCGACGCGGTCGTAGATGCCGGCGGGGTCGGCGTCGGTGAGGAGCTGGGTGATCTCTTCGGGTTCCGGGTGCCCCCTGCGCCTGCTGGCGTTCAACGCC
>NZ_LSSV01000057.1:0-9013 GCF_001658045.1 Dietzia sp. 111N12-1
GCCACTTTAGCGGGAACACTCCACACCTATCTCGCCGATCCCAACGAATACCGGGCCATCACCCGCAACCTCCTCCACCAGGGCGGGACCGTGACCTACACCCCCACCGCGATCACCATCACCCTCGACCGGCCCGACGCCCCCCGGATCGCCAGCGCCCTGGCAGCACTGCTCGACGAGATCAACACCGCCCCCGCCCACCTACCCGGCGACCGGCGCCCACTGACCTACCAGCTCGCCGAGCACCAAATCTCAACACCGGCACCGTCGCTACTTCCGGAGGTCTGAGGCTGAGCGGTCGCCGACTCTAATGCTTTGGTTACCAGACGAAAGCAGAAGAAACGGCGACCGCATGCAGATTATCGACGACTCGACCCCGTTACCGCTACCGCCCGGCGAGGGCACTCTGGCGGATCTCAACAGATTCCGGGCGGGCCTGTACCGATGCCTGACCCGTCGTGGTGACACGCTGTTCGAACTGGCCGATGCGACCGCATGCGCTACCGGGAACATAACGGATCTGGCGAGGCTGTCGCTACAGAGTGAACACCGACGCGGCCACGGTAGTCTCTACGACGGTCTCAACGCTGGGCAGATCAGCACCACCGGGATGCGCGTGCTGCTCGCGGACACCCCGCTGCCGACGATGGCCGGCCCCGATGGGCGAGAACGAATCGTACTGGCGGTGGACGTGTCGAACTGGCTGCGCCCCGATGCAGCGACCAGCCCGGACCGGGCCTTCTGCCACACCTATGCCCGTGGACACGGTCAGGCACAGATGATTCCCGGCTGGCAGTACTCCTTCGTTGCCGCCCTGGAACCGGGCCCGACGTCATGGACCGCCCTGCTAGATGCCACCAGGCTGCTCCCCGGCGATGACGCCACCGCGGTGACCGCCACCCAGCTGCGAAGGGTGCTCACTGAGCTACAACGGGCCGGCCACCACGATCAAGACGACCCGGAAGTGCTGGTCGTCGCCGATGCCGGCTACGACGGTCCCCGGCTGGCCTGGCTGCTCGCTGATCTGCCCGTGACGATCCTGTGCCGGGTCCGCTCAGACCGGGTCTACTACGCACCCGCAGGCACACGGGCTGGCCCCACCAAGGGGCGCCAGCCCCGCCACGGCGCCCGACTGAAGCTGCGCGATCGGGCCACCCACCCGGTGCCGACAGTCGCCANTTCGCCAGGATGCACCCGAAGATCGAGACCCGAGGCGGCTTCAAAAACCACACAGGACCCCCACCGATCATCGACGGCACCCTGGTCAATCTCACCGTTGAACGCCTGCCCGGTGACCGGGCTCCGAAACCGGTATGGCTCTGGGCCTCCAAGCCGGTCCCAGACAGCGACACCGAGGTCGATCACTGGTGGTCGATGTTCATTCGCCGGTTCGATCTCGAGCACACCTTCCGGTTCCTCAAACAGTCCCTGGGATGGACCCGGCCCAAGCTGCGCGATCCACAGGCAGCAGATAGGTGGACCCGATTGATCATCGCCGCCCACACGCAACTACGCCTGGCCCGACCGCTGGCCGCCGATCATCGCCTGCCCTGGCAGAAGCCCCTCGCCCCGGCCCAGCTGACCCCAGCACGGATACGAGCCGGCTATCGCCGCATCTGCCAGAAAGCGACCTATCCCGCCAGTCCGCCGAAAGCCTCCCGTGCCGGCCCTGGCCGACCCAAAGGCCGACCAAACACCTGCAAAGCACCAGTACAGCCCGTCGGCAAAGCCGCCTAGACCTTAAATAACAAGCTTAGTTCGTCGGGGGGTCAGGTCCAGGCGGTGGGGTCTGCGAGGTAGAGGCCGCAGGCGGTGTCGAGGGCGTCTTCGGGGGCGCCTGCGCTAAATCCGTTGGGAAGGTAGGAGTTTTCGTAGTCGTCGTGACTGGCTCGGTAGATCGCGAATCCCCACGTTGAGGCGGAACCGCCGTAGCGAAGCCGGCACAGCTTGAGGACTTCGCCGTCGGGAAGTGTTCCGTCGATGTAGGCGAATCCGGCCCGGAACCGGACGGTGACGCTGGCCAGTTGCGGCCAGCGTTACTGTGCGCGGAGCCGGATTTTGTAGCTGAGTGAGTGCTGCGTGGAGTCGGGGATTTTGGCCATGGCGTCAATCGTGCCGCCCGAGGCGCTGACAGGAGTTGATCAGGGCGAACTTCCTGATATCCGGCGTGTCAGCCCTGTGGTGCGGGCCGGGATGGTCCAGAAATGGTCATGCCAACTATCACGCAGCTTTTCCAGGCCACGGCGACCGCGGCGCCGATCGTGTTGACGCCCCAGGATGAGGCCGTTCTGCGGGCCAGGATCAGGGCGGGGCGCACCGAACAGCGCGACGTGCTGCGCGCCAGGATCGTGTTGGCGGCCGCGCGAGGTGATTCGAATGCAGCGATCGCCGCCCATCTGGGCGTCCACGTCGACACGGTCCGCAAATGGCGTGGCCGCTTCGCCCTCCAGAGGCTCGAAGGGCTGCGGGATCTGCCCCGATCGGGTCGGCCAACGGTGTTCACCGACGTCCAGGCCGCCGAGGTCAAGGCGATGGCGTGCGAGTTGCCCGCCGAGTCCGGCCTGCCGTTGTCACGCTGGTCGTACACCGACCTGGCCACCGAGGCCGTGACCCGAAAGATCGTCGAGTCGATCAGCGCCTCCACGGTGCGGCGCTGGCTGTCGGGCGATGCGATCAAGCCCTGGCAGCACCGCTCGTGGCTCTTCCCCCGCGACCCGGATTTTGCGGCCAAGGCCGCCCGCGTTCTGGACCTGTACGCCCGCACCTGGCAGGGCGTGGCGTTGGGCGATGACGAGTACGTGATCAGTGCCGATGAGAAATCCCAGCTCCAAGCCCTGCGGCGTCGTCACCCCGATCAGCCGGCCGGGCCCAGACGTTGCCGCCGGGTCGAGTTCGAGTACATCCGGGGCGGGACCGTGGCCTACTTCGCCGCCTACGACGTCCATCACGCTCGGGTTATGGGGCGGATCGCCCCGAAGACCGGGATCGTACCGTTCACCGAACTCGTCGAGCAGGTGATGACCACCGAGCCGTACGCATCGGCAAAACGAGTGTTCTGGGTCGTCGACAACGGCTCCTCCCACGCCGGCCAGACCTCGATCGACCGGATGAAACAAGCCTGGCCCAACGCCGAGCTCGTGCATCTACCGGTGCACGCCTCGTGGCTCAACCAGGTCGAGATCTACTTCTCGATCCTGCAACGAAAGGCCATCAAGCCCGGCAACTTCCGCGACCTCAAGCATCTCGCCGAACGCGTCCTGGCGTTCCAGGACAGGTACAACACCACCGTCACGCCGTTCAAGTGGAACTACAGCCGTAGTGACCTCAACGAACTCCTCCGTCGGATCGCAGACCACCAGACGGCTCAGGCCGCCTGACCCCCCGACGAACTAACAGAAATGACCACTAGCCCTGCTCGGCCGCCGCCTTCTTCAGCGACTCGGTGGGCGTGAAGCGCTCGCCGTAGGTGGCGGCCAGTTCCTCGGCCCGGGCGACGAAGCCCCTGTAGCCCGAGGCCTCGCGCGCCCCGGGGGCCGCGTAGTTCTTGGCGTACTGGCGCGTGCCGCCGGTCCAGGCCGGGAACCCGATACCGATGATGGAACCGATGTTGGCGTCGGCGTCGTCGACGATCACGCCCTCGTCGACGCACTTCTGCGTCTCGAGCACCTCGGCGAAGATCATGCGGTCGACCAGGTCCTGCAGTGGCGGCGCGTTGTGCGGGGAGGTGTTGAACGCCTCCCGCAGGCCGGACCACAGGTCGGCGCGCTTGCCGTCGGCATAGTCGTAGAAGCCGGCACCGGCGGCGCGGCCGGAGCGGCCGATCTCCTCGACCATCTTCAGCACCACACGGTCGGAGGCACTGGGTACGTACTCCCGGCCCTCTGCCTCCTCCGCCTCGCGGGTCGCCTGACGGATCTTGACCATGAGGTTGAGGTTCAGCTCATCGGACAGCTGCAGTGGAGCCGCCGGGTAGCCGCCGATCCGGCCGGCCTGCTCGATGGTGGCGGGCTCGATGCCCTCGTCGAGCATGCCGATCGCCTCGTTGACGAACGTCCCGATGACCCGAGAGGTGTAGAAGCCGCGCGAGTCGTTGACCACGATCGGGATCTTGCGGATGGCCAGCGTGAGATCGATCGCCTTGGCCAGCGTCTCCGGGGCGGTCTTCCCGCCCTTGATGATCTCGACGAGCTGCATCTTGTCGACGGGCGAGAAGAAGTGCAGGCCGATGAAGTCCTCGGGCCGCTTGACGCCCGTGGCGAGGTCGGTGATCGGCAGGGTCGAGGTATTAGAGCCGAGCAGAGCGTCGGGGGCGACGATGTCCTGGATCTCCTGGAAGACCTTCTTCTTCAGATCGGGCGACTCGAACACGGCCTCGATCACCAGGTCGCAGCCGGCCAGCGCCTGCGGGTCCGTCGTGGGCGTGATGCGGGTGAGCAACGCGTCGGACTTGTCCTGCGTGGTGCGGCCACGCTCGAGGGCCTTGGCCTCGAGGTTCTCGGAGTACGCCTTGCCCTTCTCGGCGGAGGCCTGCTCGACGTCCTTGAGCACGACCTCGATGCCGGCCTTCGCGCAGACGTACGCGATGCCCGCACCCATCATCCCGGCGCCGAGGACGCCGACCTTCGTGAACTCGGTCCGGGGGATATCCGAGCCGTCGGCGGCCTTGGGACGCGCGCCACCAGACGAGCAATGCTGCATGTCGAAGAAGAACGCCTGGATCATGTTCTTCGCGATCGGGCCGGTCACGAGCGAGACGAAGTAGCGCGCCTCGATCTTCTCGGCGGTGGCGAAGTCGACCTGCGAGCCCTCGACGGCGGCGGCCATGATGGCGCGTGGTGCCGGGGAGGGCGCGCCCTTGGTCTGCTTCCGCATGTTCGCCGGGAAGGACGGCAGGACGCCCGACAAGGCCGGGTCGTCGATCGTGCCGCCGGGCAGTGTCCAGCCCTTGCGGTCCCACGGCTGGGTGGGCTCCGGGTCGGTCTTGATCCACGCCTTGGCGGCGTCGATGAGCTCCTCGGATTGCACGACCTCGTCGACGAGGCCGGCCTTGAGGGCCTTGTCCGGTGCGAAGGACCGGCCCGACATGAGGATGTTGGGCACGGCCTGCGCGAGACCGAACATGCGGACGGTGCGGACGATGCCGCCGCCGCCGGGCAGCAGACCGAGGGTGACCTCGGGCAGGCCGACCTTGGCGCCACGGGCGTCAGCCATCACGCGGTGGTGGCACGCCAGCGCCAGCTCGAGGCCGCCGCCCAGGGCCGCGCCGTTGAGTGCGGCCACGACCGGCACTCCGCAGGTCTCGAGGGCGCGCATGCGGCTCTTGATGCCCATGGACCGCTCGAACAGCTCCTCGGTCTGGTCGGGGCCGGCCTTGATCATGGACTTGAGATCGCCGCCGCCGAAGAAGCTCTTCTTGGCCGACGTCAGCACGACGCCCTTGATGGACCCTTTCTCGGCCTCGATGCGGTCGACAGTGGCGGCGAAGTCGTCGATGAACCGGGCGTTCATCGTGTTGGCGCCGTGGTCGGGGTCGTCCATGGTGAGGGTGACGATTCCGTCGCCGTCCTGCTCCCACCGGAACATGTTGTCGTTCATTGGTTTCTGCTCCTATGACTGTGGTGTCGGTGGGGGTCAGACGCGTTCGATGATGGTTGCCACGCCCATGCCGCCGCCCACGCACAAGGTGATGAGGGCGCGCTTGCCGCCGGTGCGCTCGAGCTCGTCGAGCGCGGTGCCGGTGATCATCGCGCCGGTCGCGCCGAGGGGGTGGCCCATGGCGATCGCGCCGCCGTTGACGTTGAGCTTCTCGTCGGGGATGTCCATGTCCTTCTGGAAGCGCAGCACGACGGAGGCGAACGCCTCGTTGAGCTCCCACAGGTCGATGTCGTCGGCGGTCAGGCCGGCGGTGGCGAGCGCCTTCTTGGCGGCCGGGGTCGGCCCGGTGAGCATGATGGTGGTGTCGGCGCCGGAGGTCGCGGCGGCGACGACGCGGGCGCGCGGGCTCATCCCCATCTCCTGTCCGGCCTTCTCCGAGCCGACCACGACGAGCGCGGCGCCGTCGACGATGCCGGAGGAGTTGCCACCGTGGTGGACGTGGTTGATCTCCTCGACCCAGTGGTACTTCTGCAGCGCCACGGCGTCGAAGCCGCCCATGTCGCCGACCATGGCGAAGGACGGCTTGAGGCCGGCCAGCGCCTCGACCGTGGTCCCGGGTCGCATGTGCTCGTCGTGGTCGAGGACGGTGATGCCGTTGATGTCCTTGAAGGGCACGACCGACTTGGCGAACCGGCCCTCCTCCCACGCACGGGCGGCCAGCCGCTGCGAGCGCTCGGCGTAGCGGTCCACGTCCTCGCGGGTGAAGCCCTCGAGGGTGGCGATGAGATCGGCGCCGATGCCCTGGGGCGAGAAGTAGGTGTCGTAGTTGGTGGCGGGGTCCATGGCCCAGGCGCCGCCGTCGGTGCCCATCGGCACGCGCGACATGGATTCGACGCCGCCGGCGAAGACGACCTCGTCCCATTCGGAGCGGATCTTCTGGGCGGCCATGTTGATGGAGGTCAGTCCGGACGCACAGAACCGGTTGATCTGCACACCCGTGACGGTGTCCGGCATGCCGGCGGCGAGCGCCGCGGTGCGGGGCAGGTCCATCCCCTGGTCGCCGATCGGCGTGACGATGCCCAGGATGATGTCCGAGATACGGTTTTCGTCGAGGTCCGGGAAGCGTCGACGGGTCTCCTCGATGAGACCGACCACCAGGTCGATCGGCTTGATGCCGTGCAGAGCGCCGCCGGGCTTGCCCTTGCCTCGCGGAGTCCGGATGGCGTCGTAGATGAATGCCTCGGTCATGGGTGGTCCACGGCCTTTCTCTGGGCGAGCTGATACGTGTTCCGCTTCACACTACGCTGTGCCCACCGGACGGTTCGGACTGCGGTCCGTTTCTGCACGAGACTCACTGGGCTCGCTCCGGTGGCACAGTGGGTCCCGTGACCGAGAACCACGCCGTATCCCCTGCCCTGGCCGAGCTCGCCGATGTCTGCGGCGTCGCATCGAGTTACGAGGACGCCGACGGCGTCCGTCGCGAGGTCCCGGCCTCGACCCTGCGCGCGGTGCTCGCCGCGATGGGCGTCGAGGTCGGCGGCGACGACGACGACGAGGGCGGCGTCTCCGAACGTGAGGCACTCGGTGCTGTTCGTCTGCGCCCCTGGCGACGTGTGCTGCCACCGACGCTGGTGGCGCGTGAGGGCACCGCCATCGGGTGCCCGGTCCACGTCCCGCGCGGCGCGATCGTGAATGTCGAGGTCCTTCTCGAGGACGCCGACGTGCCGTCGACGTTGCTCCCCCTCGACGAACCCCGGATCGCCCGGGATGTCGACGGGGTGGCGATGGAGCGGGTCACTCTGGCGGTCCCCGATGATCTGCCCGTCGGATGGCATCGCGTCACCGCAGTGGTCCGAGCCCCGGACGGCACCCGCCACTCCAGTGAGTGCACCCTGCTAGTCCATCCCCGCGCGATCCCCGTGCCCGCCGGACTCGAGGAGCACCGTGCAGTCGGGTTGGCGGCACAGATCTATCAGGTCCGGTCGGAACAATCCTGGGGCGTCGGCGATCTGGCCGACCTCGGGGACCTCGCCGGGTGGGCGAGCCGCGACTTCGGCGCGGACTTCGTCCTGGTCAACCCCATGCATGCGGGTGAGCCGTTCGTGCCGGTCGGTCCGTCGCCCTATCTCCCGACGACCCGCCGGTTCGCCTCCCCCCTGTACCTGCGCCCCGAGCTCGTGCCGGAGTACTCCGCCCTGTCAGTCGCCGACCGCCGTCGCGTGGATGACCTGGCCCGCACCGCGGCTGCGACCAACACTGTGGACACGATCGATCGCGACAGTTCGTGGACCGCGAAGCTCGAGGCGTTGCGCATCCTGTTCATGGTCCCGCTGGCTCCCGCCCGGGCCGACTCGTTCGACCGGTTCGTCGATGAGCAGCCCGGGATTCTGGGCTTCGCCACGTGGTCCGCGCTGGCCGGTGACCACGGCCCCGACTGGTCCACCTGGCCGGAGGAACTCCGGGATCCGGGCTCGGAGGCCGTCGCGGGTTACGCCGACGAGAATCCGGAAGAGATCCGTTTCCACCTGTGGTTGCAGTGGTTGGTCGCGGAGCAGCGGGCGCACGCCCAGCGCGAGGCCCTTGCCGCGGGGATGCGTCTCGGGGTCCTGCACGATCTGGCGGTGGGGGTCCATCCCACGGGCGCCGATGCGTGGTCGCTCCACCATTCACTGGCCCGTGGGGTCTCGGTGGGTGCTCCCCCGGACGCCTATAACCAACGCGGTCAGGACTGGTCGCAGCCGCCGCTCCGTCCGGACGCCCTCGCCGAGGAGGGCTACCGTCCCTTCCGCGACATCGTCCGCGCGGCATTGCGGGATTCAGGCGGCGTCCGGATCGATCACATCCTCGGCCTGTTCCGGCTGTGGTGGATTCCCCGGGGCGCGGCTCCGACCGAGGGCACATATGTCCACTATGACCACGAGGCGATGCTCGGAGTTCTCGCACTCGAGGCGTCACGGGCCGGCGCGGTCGTGGTGGGCGAGGACCTGGGAACGGTGGCTCCGGGGGTCCGCGAGACGCTGTCCGAGCTCGGGATCCTGGGCACGTCCGTGATGTGGTTCGAGCAGGACGAGGACGCCCCGATCCCGCCTGAGGACTATCGACGGCTGTGTATGGCGTCGGTGACGACCCATGATCTCCCGCCGACCGCCGGCTACGCCGACCTCGTCCATGTGGATATCCGCGAGGAGTTGGGACAGTTGACGGGCGACAGCGCCGAGGAACGTCGTGGTGCCGAGGCCGAGATCTCGGCCTTCACTGCTGTCGTGCGGGAGCGTGGCCTGCTCGACGGGGACTCCCCCGATGATCTGGTCGTGGCACTGCATCGATTCGTGGCCGAGTCGCCGTCGCTGTTGTTCGCCGTGTCGGTGGCGGATCTCGTGGGTGATCGCCGTGCGGTGAATGTTCCGGGGACGTCGGA
>NZ_LSSV01000058.1:0-7915 GCF_001658045.1 Dietzia sp. 111N12-1
CCGCCGGGTTGTACCGGAACGTCGGCGTCAGCACCGAGGTGCCCAACTGCAGCCGCTCGGTACGCTCACCCACCGCCGTCATCCACGCCAACGAGAACGGCGCATGACCACCGTCGTGACGCCAGGGCTGGAAATGATCCGACACCGTCGCCGAATCCATCCCCGCCTGCTCCGCCAGCACGGCGAACTCCACCAGATCACGCGGACCAAACTGCTCGGCCGACGCCTTGTAACCGAGCTTCAGGGACGGGGTGTCGGGCATGCGGGGCTCCTTGGGGTCGTAGCGGTGTGGTTGATGTGTGTCGAGGTCATGCGCTGATGTACTTCTCGCCGAACCGGGCGATCGACTCGCACTTGGCGTCCAGCGGGGCGTCGTATCCGTGGCCCTCGATCAACCACGGGATGACGATGACATCGGTGACCCCCGCCTCTTCGAGTTGGGCGAAACCGCGGCTGCCGTATCGGTCGGTGCAGGCCACCTGAACCTCGAACGGTCGGCCGTCCCCGCGGTCGGCGAGGGAGCGGCCGTCGGCCTCGAGTAGTTCTCCGAGGCGGGTGATGGTGGCGGCGATCTCGTCGAATCCCATCATCGCCGAGGTCCACCCCTGGCCGATCCGGACGGCTCGGCGCAGCGCCGGAGCGGTGTGCCCGCCCACGTAGAACGGCACCTGGGCCACGGGCGGCGGATCCAGTGTGAGGCGGTCGAAGTCGAAGTGCTCACCGTGGTATTCGAACCACCCGCCGTCACCGGCCAGGCGGATGATCTCGAGCATCTCGTCGACCCTCTTGCCACGCCCCGGGTAGGGGACTCCACACCACGCGAACTCGTTGGGGTCCCATCCGATCCCCACCCCCAGGTCGATGCGTCCGCCGGTCAGGTGGGAGACCGTGGACAACTGCCGCGCCAGCAGCAGGGGCTGACGGGGTCCGAGTTTGAGGACCTGCGGGCAGAACCTGATGGTCGAGGTGGCCACACCCATCGCAGCGATCGCGGTCAGGGGTTCGACCCACGGGGTGTGCTCGTCCCACATCCGCGCCCCGTCGGGCGTGTACGGGTAGTCGGTGTCCTGCCGGTGGGGCAGGAACAGCGAATCGGGAAGCGTGACGCGGGCGAAGCCCGCGTCCTCGGCCGCGCGGGCCAGGCCGAGGAGTTGGTCGATCGGGCTGAACGCGACCGGAACGGAGAACTGCATGATGTGACCTCTTCTGTCGGAAACGATGGACGCGGTGGTCAGCCCCAGCGGGACTGACCGCCGTCGAGCGGAATGGTCACGCCGGTGAGGTAGGACGCCTCCGCCGTGCACAGCCACGCCACGGGCCGGCCGATGTCTGCCACGGGGTCGCCCACCCGCCCGGCCGGTATGCCGGCGATGAACTGTTCGCCCTCCTCCGGGTTGTGGCGCATCCACCGGTCGAGTCCGGGGCTGTGGGCGTGGGGGGCGACAGCGAGCGCTCGGATCCCGTCAGGACCCCGTTCACAGGCTGCCGCCCGGGTGAGCGACCGGATCGCCTCCCTTGCCGTGCGGAACGCGGCGTCCGAGTACTCGTCCAGCGGCATCGGTTCCGCGAGCGGCACCACCGCGGCTCCGGATTCCGCCAGCGCGAGGGCTATGCCCCGGCCCACACCCTGACCGGCGCCGGTCACGACAGCCACCTTGCCCGACAGGCGGGCCGCGGCACGGGCGGGGAGCATCGTCGTGCTCGTGGTGGTCATCGAGGCCTTTCACGTCGGTGCAGCCGGGCGGGTGCGTCGACCCGCCACCGCCACTGTAGTCACCTGCGTACGGAAACTGTAGTCAATTGTGTACACCACGGTATCGTCAGCCTCGCCCCCTCCGCCACCACACCGAAGGACTGCCCGTGAACAGCATCGACATGGACATCAGCACCACCGATGAGTGGCGAGCGGTCGAGGCGCTGGCCGCCTCGACGGGTGAGACCACCCTGCGTGAGTTGTTCGACCGAGACCCCGACCGCGGGAGCCGACTGGGCGTGACGGCAGGCGATCTCTACATCGACCTGTCCAAGAACCTGGTCACCGATGAGGTCGTCTCCGCGCTCCTCGGCCTCGCTCGCGTCGCGGACCTGCCAGTCCGCCGCGCGGCCATGTTCCGCGGCGACCGCATCAACACCACGGAGGGCCGGGCCGTCCTGCACACGGCCCTCCGACGAGACGCCGGCGACACGCTGACCCTGGATGGTCGCGACGTGGTCGCCGACGTCCACGAGACCCTCCGGATGATGACCGCCTTCGCCGAGCGGGTCCGGAGCGGGGAATGGACCGGGTACACCGGCAAGAAGATCACCACCGTCCTCAACATCGGCATCGGCGGATCGGATCTCGGGCCCGCGATGGTCGACCGGGCCCTACGCCCCCTGCAGACCGGCGGGATCACCGCCCACTACGTGTCGAACGTCGACCCCCGCGACCTCGACTCCACCCTGGCCGGGATCGACCCCGAGACGACCCTGGTGATCGTCGCCTCCAAGACGTTCACCACCCAGGAGACCCTCGCGAACGCCCACGCCGCCCGTCGATGGTTTCTCGATCGCCTCGGCGCGGAGGACGCCGTGGCCGCGCACTTCGTCGCGGTCTCGACAGCGTCCGACGAGGTGGCCGCGTTCGGCATCGCCGAGGAGGCGGTGTTCGGCTTCTGGGACTGGGTCGGTGGCCGCTTCTCCGTGGGGTCCGCGATCGGGCTCAGCTGCATGATCACCCTCGGGCCCGGGGTCTTCACCGAGTTCCTGGACGGCATGCACACGATGGACGAGCACTTCGCCACCGCGGCGGATGACCGCAACGCGCCCCTGCTCATGGGGCTGCTCGGCGTCTGGTACACGAGTTTCCTGGGGGCCCAGTCCAAGGCCGTCATCCCCTATGCGCACGATCTCGCCCGGTTCCCCGCGTACCTCCAGCAGCTGACCATGGAGTCGTTGGGCAAATCGGTCCGGCTCGACGGCTCCCCGGTGGACTACCCCACCGGGGAGATCTACTGGGGTGAGCCGGGGACGAACGGTCAGCACGCGTTCTTCCAACTCCTGCACCAGGGCACCCACCTCGTCCCCGTCGACTTCATCGGCATCGCCCGCCCCTCGGACGGGACGATGGCGGCCGACGACCGTGTCGCCATGCACGACCTGCTCGTGAGCAACATGTTCGCCCAGTCCCGGGTGCTGGCTTTCGGCCGGACCGAGGCCGAGCTGAGGGCCGACGACACCGAGGCCGCTCTCGTCCCTCACCGGGTGATGCCCGGCAACCGTCCCTCGACGACGATCCTCGCGCCCTCGCTGTCTCCCGGCGTCCTCGGTCAGCTCATCGCCCTGTACGAACACGTCGTCTTTGTCCAGGGGGCGATCTGGAACATCAACGCGTTCGACCAGTGGGGGGTCGAATTGGGGAAGAAACAGGCCCGCGACCTCTACCCGGCACTCGCCTCCGACGAACCCGGCGATACCGAACCCGGCGGAGTCGGCCCAGGCGGAGTCGACCTGGATTCCTCGACAGCGGCCCTCATCGCCCGCTACCGGGCTGCACGCGGCCGTGTCGGGCCGGCCGGCCGCGGCTAGCCCGCGGTCTCGTACTTCGCGGCCAGGCGCGAGAGCGTCTCGGTGATGCCGGACGCGTTCTGGTCGGCGACGCCGATCTTCTCGAAGACCTTGCCGATCTTCGAGGGCCGGGGATCGAAGCACTCGGTGACCTCCGTGCGCCCATCCGCGGTCGGGGTGAACTCCCAGCGCCAGCGGTGGCCCGCGGGGTGCGCCCACTCGATGACCTTCTGGTCGGGCGTATCGATGTACTCGGTGACCGTGCTGGTGATGCGGTACGGGACGCCGTACATGCGCATCGAGGTGGTGAACTTGGCGCCCTCGGACAGGGACGACGGGCCCTTGACGTTGCTCTTGACGGTCCCCGAACCGTCGACGAGCCCGTGCTTGCGCGGGTCGGTGACGAGCCCGAACAGCTCCTCGGCGGGGGCGTTGACGGTGACACTGCGGGCGACGACGCGGGGGCCGCGGTCGACGGTGGTGATGGCGGTCATGGCAGATCGGTCCTTCCGGAGTTCTCGGGATCGGATCACACCACGATAGGGCCGCGGCCGGTACCGCGGTGGTCTGTGATCAGTGCGCGGTGGGCGTGGGTCCGTGAGCTGTTCGGCGTGCCACGTCACGCCACAGTTCGGCGACGCTCCCCACGACCACACCGATGCCTGCGCCCATCACCATCCAGGTGGCCAGGTTCGGGGCGCCGGCGATCACGACTCCGAGGACTCGCCTGACGGACCGGGCCCGTGGCGCCGTGGTCTGCGGCATCATCACCGCTACGACACCCCACGGTCGGCCATCGGGCCGGGCGCCCCTCGAAAGGATTCCCTTGATCACTCTCACCGTCCTGTACCCCACGCCCGATGATGTCGAGAAGTTCGACGAGTACTACATCGGGACGCATATCCCCCTCGCCCACAAGGTGCCCGGCCTCGAGGATGCCAAGGTTACGCGCTTCCTGCCCGGCCCGGACGGATCCGCACCCGAGTTCCATCTCATGGCCCAGTTGTTCTTCGCGGACGCCGAGGCGATGGGTGCCGCGATGTCCACCGAGGAGGGCCGGGCCCTGGCCGCGGACGGCGCCAACCTCGGCGTCACCCCGACCATGCTCGTCGGCAGCACCGAGTAGTCGGTAGCGCCGGGTAGCAGCCCGGGCTCGTCCCGTCAGTGCGAGCGGGACGGGCCCGGGCTCGCGCGTCACCGGTCGTCCGCCACTCCCCACGCCCCCAACCAGATCGCCTTGATGGACGCCAGCATCCGGGCCGACTCGGCTTCGGCGGGCTTGAGCGACCGGTCCTGGTAGAAGGCCATGACGATCATGTCCGTCAGCCTGTCGACGATCGCCCCGTGGTCATCGGACAACGGGGCGATCAGCCCGGCCTCCGCGTCCTGCCCCATCTGCTCCGCGAGGTGAGTGTTCAACCCCGTCACCAACTCGGTCCAGCGGGACCTCACCTTGTCGTCGTATCCGGTCGCCTGTACTCCGGCCACCATCACCTGGTCGTGTTCCACCCACGCGGCGTAGGACTGGCCGAAGAGCCGGTCGAAGTAGTCGGAGTGCGATTCCCCGGCCCGCCGGTGGTAGCTCCCGACGGTGTCGATCCAGGCGTCCCAGGCCCGCCCGACCAGCTCCCCCAGCACCTCGTTCTTGGACTCGAAGTAGAAGTAGAAGTTCGGCCGCTTGATCCCCGCGGCCTCGGTGATGTCCTTGACCGAGATGTCCGATGCCGGCATCTGCTCGAGCAGTCCCTCGAACCCGTCGAGGATGACCTGCCGCTGGACTTCGCCCTTCGGGATACGCCTGCGACGGCCGTCGACAGCGTCGGAGGCCGGTGTCGGTGACGGGCCGGAAACCATGATCGCCAATCCTAGGGTCGCGGGGCGCGGGGTCCGTCAGGCGTGCGGCCCGTCGCTCAGGCGACCGGGACCGCGGTGTGGGACGACTCGAAGACCAGGCCCTCGAATCGACCCGAGTTCCACCAGTCCTCGATCATGTTCCAGAAGTCGATCTCCGACGAGTTGTACACGTCGCGGAACACGGCCTTGGACACCTCGCCCTGCCCGTTGTAGTACCCCGGAGTGCACCCACCCCAGTACGCCTCGCGCGGCTCGTTGGACCGGCGCACCTCGGCGACCCAGTCGGCCTCGGCCTCGGCCTCGGCCGTCGGCTCGAAAGTGCCGAGATCGTTGTCCAGCAGGTGCTTGACGAGCCGAGCGGCGTGCCGGGCCTTGCGGTCGAGCATGTAGACGAAGTTGACGTAGTAGGCGGTCTGCGACATCCCCAGCTCGACGAAGTTCGGGAAACCGTGGGTGAAGAACCCGTGGAAGGTCCGGGCCCCCTCGGAAAAGTACTCCTGCATCGAGTGACCCTCGCGCCCGATCACGTCGTAGCCGTAGATGCCCGCCGGGCCGGACCCGGTCTCGAAGCCGGTGGCGAAGATGATGCAGTCGACCTCGTAGTGCGTGCCCGCCACCACGATCCCCGTGGAGGTGATCCCGTCGATCCCGGTCGGCGACGCGGCCAGCGTGACATTGGGCCGGTTGAACGTCTGCAGGTACTCGTCGTTGAAGCAGGGGCGCTTGCACATGTAGCCGAACCACGGCTTGAGACCGTCGGCGGTCGCGGGATCCGTGACGATCGAGTCGACCCGCTGATGGGCGCCCATGAGCAGCTTCATGTCCGCGAGCTCGGCGACCAGCGCCTGGTCCGCCTCCGGGAGTTCACCGACGGGCGTGTCCACCAGGGGCTGGCCCGTCAACTGCGGGAACAGGTGGGTCCAGCCGTCGTCGACCAGGTTCCCGTCCACCTCGTGCCCGGAGATGATCCCGTTGAAGTTGTCGTGCCGCTCGTACTGCCAACGGGGCTGGAGCGACTCGGCCCACCGCGGGTCGGTCTTGCGGTTGTTGCGCGGCTGCACGACGCTCGGCGTGCGCTGCACCACGATCAACTCCTTGGCGTCCTCACCGAGGTAGGGCACCACCTGCACGCCGGTGGCGCCGGTGCCCACCACGGCGACGCGCTTGTCGCGCAGGTTCTCCAGGTTCCCGGCCGCCGATCCGCCGGTGTAGTCGTAGTCCCAGCGGCTGGTGTGGAAGATCTTGCCCTCGAAGTCCGCGATCCCGGGCACCTTCGGCAACTGCGGCTTGGTCAGTGCGCCGTTGGAGCGCATGAGGACGCGAGTGCGGAACCGGTCGCCGCGGTCGGTGGTGACCTCCCATCGCTGGGCCTGCTCGTCCCACTGCGCGTGGGTGGCGCGGGTCTGGAAGTAGGTCTTGTCGTAGAGGTCGTAGTGCCGGCCGATGCGCTGGGCGTGCTCGAAGATCTCGGAGCCGTCGGCGTACCGCTGGCTGGGGATGTACCCGGTCTCCTCGAGCAGCGGCATGTAGATGTGCGATTCGATGTCGCACTGGACGCCCGGGTAGCGGTTCCAGTACCAGGTACCGCCGAAGTCGCCGCCGTACTCGACGATCCGGAAGTCCTCGACGCCGTTCTGCGTGAGGTAGGCACCGGCGGTTAGCCCCCCGAACCCGCCTCCCAGGACCAGGGTGTCGAGCTCCTCGGTGACCGGCTCGCGGGTGATCGGGTCGGAGAACGGATCGGCGTCGTCCACCTCGAGGAGGTCCTCCAGGCCCTGGAACTGGGCCAGTTGGTCCCGGCGCAGGCGGGCCTGCTTGTCCGCCTCGAAACGCTGACGGAGGTGGTCGGGGTCGAAATCGATGTCGAGGGGGATCTGCGATTCGGGGAGGGTGAAGGCCATGCTGGTGTCCTTCGGCGAAGGGTGCGTCCGCGGGGAGGGGTTCCGTGGACGGGGTGTCGATCAAACTTGACGCTCCGTCAAGTTGTGACGAGCATCACATACACTGTGTGATGTGCGCAACAGGCCAACGGGGATTCGGGCGGGCCGGACAGGTGGCCGGCACGTCCCACACCGACAGGTCCCGGCTGATCAAAGTAGGTACGGTGGCCTCACCATGACCCCTCCGCGCTCCCCCTCGCCCGACCCGGCCGGTTCCGCGGCGAGCCCGGTCGATGTGACCGGCTCAGCCGATCAGGCCGCGCGCACTCGGCCGCTGGTGGTCGCCGTGATCGGTGCCGGCGCGATCGGCGGCGCGGTCATCGAAGCACTCGAGCGGGGCGACGTCCCCGGGGCCGGGCTCGGCGATGTGCTCCGCTCCCGCAGCACGGACGAGGAGATCACCGACGCCATCGAGGCGGCCGACGTGGTGGTTGAGGCCAGCAGTGTTGACGCTGCCGAGGAGTTCATCCCGCGAGTGACGGCCGCCGGCACGGACATGATCGTGTGCTCCTGCGGGGTGTTCGCCCGCCACTCGGACCCGCGCGACCTGCTAGTGTCGCGTGTCGTTAGTTCCT
>NZ_LSSV01000059.1:0-7912 GCF_001658045.1 Dietzia sp. 111N12-1
CCTAAGGGTGTCGAGTTGTCGATCGTGCGAACTCGACACCTCCCCTAATGGCTCGCAGCTCGTTTGAACTCGGGCTGCGCCTGACCTGCGAGCAGGTGCGCATCGCGCAGATGATCCGAGGTCGGTCCGATGGCGAATCCGGGATCACCCGCCAGAATCTGCACCTGTGGCGCACCCACGGTCTGCGCGGCCTGCCGGCCCGAACCACGCTCGACGGCATGGCCGCTGAACTACGTCTCCCGTATGTCCGGGTTCTCGAGGCGGCCCTACGCGATGCCGCCTACCTTGGCGCCGCCGGCCATGTGGCCACCATCGAACAAGACGCATAACTCTGGGCCGTGGAAATTTCTTCGGGTGCGTCAGAACTCATAATGCCCAGCCCTAACCGACTTCGAAAGCAGACGCCAGTGCCGTGATCCTTGCCATTGGCACCCTGTGTCAATATGATGTAGATCTCACCCAAGTGGTGAAGCGCACATCTGGTTCGACGAGAGGAATCGTCGTGGAGAACACGCAGAACACCGAGGTCGTGCTGGAAGAGGCCCTCATCGAAGAGGTCTCGATCGACGGCATGTGCGGGGTCTACTGAAATGACGTCCGCAGCAGCGCCGGCCGACGCCGAACAGGAAGCCGCCACAGCGGCCTTCGATCTCGATGCCGACTGGCGCCTGCACCCCGGAGTGGCGTTGCGGCCTGTGCCGTTCGGGGCCCTGCTCTACCACTTCCACACCCGCAAGCTCAGCTTCCTCAAGTCGCCGACCATCGTCGAGGTGGTCCGCATCCTGGCCGACCACCCCACGGCGCGCGCCGCGTGCGCTGCCGCCGGTGTGCCGATCGACGATCCGGGTACCGCAAGGCTGTACCTACACGCGCTCGGCCAGCTCGCCGCCTCGCGCATGATCGAGGAGACCTCATGACCAGCACGCTGAACCGCCCGGCGGCCACCGCGCCGACCACGACCGCGCCCGCTCCCGTCGGCCGTCTCGTGGACCAGTTCGAGCGCGGGCTCGACGCGCCGATCTGCCTGACCTGGGAGCTCACCTACGCCTGCAACCTGGCGTGCGTGCACTGCCTGAGCTCGTCGGGTAAGCGCGACCCCCGTGAGCTGAGCACCGAGCAGTGCAAGGCGATCATCGACGAGCTGCAGAAGATGCAGGTCTTCTACGTCAACATCGGCGGTGGCGAGCCCACCGTCCGCCCGGACTTCTGGGAGCTCGTCGACTACGCCACGAGTCATCAGGTCGGGGTCAAGTTCTCCACCAACGGCGTGCGGATCGACGAGAAGGTGGCGCAGCGACTGGCCGCCAGCGACTACGTCGACGTGCAGATCTCCCTGGACGGCGCCACGGCCGAGGTCAACGACGCGGTCCGCGGGCCGGGGTCGTTCGACATGGCGGTCCGGGCCCTGGAGAACCTCCAGAACGCCGGGTTCACCGACGCCAAGATCTCGGTGGTCGTCACCCGGCAGAACGTCACCCAGCTCGACGAGTTCAAGGCCCTGGCGGACCGGTACGACGCGACGCTCCGGATCACCCGACTGCGTCCCTCCGGCCGCGGCGCCGACGTCTGGGACGAGCTGCACCCGCTCCCCGAGCAGCAGCGGGGTCTCTACGACTGGCTGGTCGCGAACGGCGAGAACGTCCTGACCGGCGACAGCTTCTTCCACCTGTCCGCCTTCGGCGACGGCCAGGGTTCGCTGCCCGGCCTCAACCTGTGCGGTGCGGGTCGCGTGGTGTGCCTGATCGACCCGATCGGCGACGTCTACGCCTGCCCCTTCGCCATCCACGACAACTTCCTGGCCGGCAATGTGGTGGCCGACGGGAGCTTCGAGTCGGTCTGGCAGACCTCTGAGCTCTTCCGCGAGCTGCGCGAGCCCCAGTCCGCCGGGGCGTGCGCGTCCTGCGACTTCTACGACAGCTGCCGGGGCGGCTGCATGGCGGCCAAGTTCTTCACCGGCCTGCCCATGGACGGCCCGGACCCGGAGTGCGTCCAGGGATACGGCGAGGGACTGCTCGAGGCCGAGCGGAATATCCCCCCGGCGTCGCAGGATCATTCCCGCGTGAACGGACTGGCCGCGCGCAAGCAGCCCACGGGTCCCGTGCCGCTGACGCTCATCACCACCCCGCCGCGCCGGCCCAGGAGCCTGTGCGACGAGTCGCCGGTCTGACCGACCGCTCCCGAACCCCCGAAAAAGGAGGCCCCCGAGAATGTGGCTCGTCGCGTGGGGCCCCATCGTCCGAATTCTGCCCAACGTTGCGCGTTGAAATGGTCGGGCCACGCCATTGGCCGCCGCGATCGAATCCACTCGCCAGCGGGAGGACGGCGGGGTCCAGTACACGGTGTCCGTGCGCGTGGACATCGAGGGCCAGGACCGGCCGGCGATGATCGGCCAGACGGTCTACCTCGTCTACCCGACTCCATGATCCGCCAACCCATCACCGAAGGAGACGCGCGTGCGCGCTTTCGTCCTCAGCGACTACACCGGCCCGGCCGGTCTCGCCCTCACCGATATCGACCCGCCAACCCCAACAAATGACGAACTGCTGCTGGAGGTCCATTCAGTGGGAGTGAACTTTCCGGACCTGCTCATGACCCGCGGCCAGTACCAGCACCGACCGGAACTGCCGGTCGTGCCGGGGTGCGAGATCGCCGGCACTGTCGTGGCTGCTCCGGCAGCGTCGGGCTGGGCTCCCGGAGACCGCGCGGCCGCCTTCGTGTGGGAGGGCGGATTCGCCGAGCAAGCCGCCGTCCCGCTGAATGCGGTGGTGCGTATCCCCGACCGGGTGGACTTCGACTTCGCTGCTGCGATGGTCGTGAACTACCACACGGTGCACCTCGCCCTCTCCCGCCGCGGAAACCTGCAGTCGGGCGAGACGGTTCTGGTCATGGGCGCCGGCGGCGGCGTCGGCACCGCGGCGATCCAGGTGGCGGCGGGGCTCGGGGCGCGGGTGATCGCCGGGGTCTCAAGCGCCAGCCGGGTCGACATCGCGGTGGCCGCCGGTGCGGCGGAGACCATCGTGCTGGAACCCGGGTTCTCCGCAGAGGTCCGAGAGCGGACCGGCGGCCGCGGCGTGGATATGGTGCTCGACCCGGTCGGCGACTGGCTCTTCGACGAGTCCGTCCGGGCCCTGGCCCCCGAGGGGCGCGTGCTCGTGGTGGGATTCGCGGCCGGCCAGATCCCCTCCATCAAGGTCAACCGGCTACTCCTACGCAACGCCGGTGTGCTCGGCGCGGCCTTCGGCGCCTTCGTGGGCTTGGACCCGGATCTCATGCGCACCCAAGCCGAGTCCCTCGATCCCATGGTCGAGGCCGGGCTGGTAAATCCACATATCGGTGCGCGCTACTCCTTCAACGAACTGCCCACCGCTCTCGCGGATCTCGGGAAGGGGGGCATCCGCGGCAAGGCGGTGGTGCAGGTCAGGTGACAAACTCCGATAACCGGGCTGCGCGGTCATACACAATTCGGCAGGACCGGGCACGGGCCCATTCCTCGAGCAGGATGCGGTTGTAGCGCTCGCAACATGGCTGGGTTCGCTCAGCATCGTTCCGCCAGGCAGTGCCCCCGTTCGCAAACTTCTCACGCCGAGACTTCGTCACTTGGCCCCTTCACGCCTCATTGCAGTGGTATCAAGGACGGCAGTGCCGTGGCTCGCCGAGCGAGGCTGTGCACGCAAAGTCCGGGGGACTTATCTGCTGCAATACGACAGACTCCCAGTGTCCTACGCATTACCCAACGAATTAATGGCGCAGCGCTCGGTGTCAATCTCTTTTGAACTTCTGTTTGATCTAAGCGGCGAGTAGCTGTTCGACTGTGCTCGTCGCGGCGGGTGCTTGGGTGACGGCCGACCTTGACCATTGTCCATCTCCACCATGAACTGCTTGGTGTTGCGTTGACGACTTGAGTCTAAATCGGCTTTTTAGGGACGCGTTTTCCATCTTCAACTTGCGGTTCTGCTCTTCCAGCGCCTCCAGCCGGCCATGATCGGCCGGACGGAGGCCGAGCCCGGGTTCCGGGTTGTCTTGGCGGTGTTTTTGCACCCAGTTTCCCAACGTGCCGGGGTTGGATCTCCAGCTCCCCGGCGACCTCGGCGATGGAGCGCTCGGACTGGATAACCAATTGCACGGCCTCAGCCTTGAACTGCGGTCTGAACTTCCGACGTGATCGTGGTGCCATGAGCTTGATCCTCTCGCATCAAGCGGCTGTCCAAGATTTTTGGTACACCCCAAGGCGGCTCCGGGCGTGTCAAGGTTTCCTGCGTAAGGGGCCGGTCAGCTAGCCCGCTCTGCCGGGTGGTCAGAGTGGGAGTCGGTTGGGGAACTGCACGGCGAAGGCGTTCACCGCTCGGTGCCATCCCTGGGTGCCGGTGCCGAATTCGCCACCGCGGGTGGTCTCGATGTTCCGGATGCCCAGGTAGATCAGCTTGATCGCCGCCTCGCTTGAGGGGAACGAGTCCCGAATCTTGGTGCTCATGTGGTCTCTCACGCCTTGGTGGTGGCGACCGGGGTTTCGATCGATGGGGCCCGCGAGATGCTCGGTGCCGTGGTCGGCGACAGTGAGTCGTTTGACTTCTGGCGCGAGTTCCTGGTCCGGCTCAACACCCGCGGGTTGGCGGAGGCGCGACGGGGTGGATGGTGTCGTGGACGAAGTCTTGACCGGAGGCCGTTGGTTCGCTCTGAATGTGCGCCGCACTGTTTGGCATAAATGTACTGAACGGTCTCTTTGTGGAATCTCAGTCCCACCGAGAGGCTGGATGAACCCTTGTCAATCCTTGTAGGCGAGGTATCGCGTCACGCCAACAGATCCGGTACCAATCGGTACGATATTGCTTGCGGCAAGATGTGGTCTGTGTTCTACTTGTGGCGCAGGACACAGTCGTCCGTTTGGGAGTGGCAGCGCGTGGTGGGTCAGCCGAGTGGGCCTGGCTTGTTCGCTCAAACAACCTCAGCGAGAGAAGGTTGGCTATGACAGCGACTGCTATCAGGGATGGTGGTTCTCCACACACTGAATCGGCCAGCGTGTAGCAAATTTTGACATCCCCATTTGTTCCTATCAACCTCCTTGGCCGCGCGGAGCGACTGAGGAATATCGAGAAGAGACAGGAGATTTTTCTGATGAAAACACGAGGCGCGATTTGCTGGGAGCCTGGCGCGAACAAGGGTTGGTCAGTCGAAGAGATCGAACTGGGTGATCCTCGGCCTGATGAAGTACGAGTCAAACTCGCAGCGTCGGGGCTCTGTCATTCGGACGACCATATCGACTCCGGCATCTTTGTCGGCTTGGAGCCTATGGTCGGTGGACACGAAGGCGCCGGAATCGTTGAGGAAGTCGGCTCCGCAGTCAAGGGAATCGTGCCGGGCGACCACGTCGTGCTGGCGTTTATCCCCTCCTGCGGCCGTTGCTACTCCTGTGTCAGTGGACATTCGCATCTTTGCGATCTCGGAGCCCACCTCTTCGGAGGAGTGGCGCTCTCGGACGGGACCCACCGGGTCCAAGCGCGTGGCAAAGGCGTAGGGACGATGTGCTTGCTGGGAACCTTCTCCCCGTATGTTGTTGTCCACGAGGACAATGTCATCAAGATCCGTGACGATGTTCCGCTTGATCGGGCCGCGCTCGTAGGGTGTGGCGTCACGACGGGGTGGGGTTCGGCATTTCACACCGCGGGCACCCAGCCCGGAGACACGGTGGCCGTGATTGGCGTCGGCGGAATCGGCATGAACGCAGTACAAGGTGCCCGCCTCGCAGGTGCCAAGAACATCATTGCGATCGACACTGTGGCTTACAAACGAGAGCGCGCCAAGGAGTTCGGCGCAACGCATGTGGCCGCAAGCATGGAGGAAGCCCTGCCCCTTATCGCGGAGCTAACTCGGGGCACCCTGGCGCATCGGGCCATCCTGACCACCAGCGTTGCTGAGGGCGAGCTGGTGGAGCCAGCACTGAAGCTGGTCGGCAAACGGGGAGTGCTGGTTCTGACCTCGAGTGCACCGGGCGATCAAATCAAGGTCGACCTGGATCTGTTAACCCTCACCTTGTACGAGAAGGAAATCCGCGGCGGTCTGTTCGGATCATCGAATCCCCGCATTGATATCCCCCGCCTGCTCGACTGGTATATGGAGGGAGAACTCAAGCTCGACGAACTGGTCACTACTACCTACACCCTCGACCAGGTTAACCAAGGATACAAAGACATGTTGGATGGCAAAAATTTGCGCGGCATCATCACCTACGAAGAGGCTTGAGTTTCATGACCAGCACCACACACCACAGGACACTTTCCTGGGCTAAGGAAGCTGAGTACACATTCAAGTTCAGAAAGTTGGTTCTGGGAACATGACGCACTACTCACTCTTCATTGACGGCAAGTCTGTCGATACCGACGAAACCTATGACGTGGTCAGCCCGGGTGATGGCACGGTGATTGCCACGCTAGCCAAGGGAGGAACCGCGGAGGTCGACGCTGCGGTCGAAGCCGCCGCAGCGGCTTTCGCCAGCAGCGGCTGGCGCGAAACTCCGATGCATGAGCGGGCGGCGGTAATCGACCGCGCAGCGGATGCGATCGAAGCCCGCGCCGAAGAAATCAGTTTGCTCGCCTCGCGAGAGAACGGCACACCGGTCAGGCTCGCTCAAGGTCTCTCTGTCGGCTTCCCAGTCATGCATATCCGCTACTTTGCCGACCTGGCGCGACGACACGTCACCGATCAGCCGACCATGGTAAGCGGCAGCGTAGTCGGCATCATTCGTCGTGAACCGATTGGCGTCGTCGCAGGAATCGTTCCGTGGAACTTTCCACTGCTCCTCACGGTGTGGAAGTCGATCCCGGCAATCGCAGCGGGCAACTCTGTCGTGCTCAAGGCCGACGAGAAGACGCCGTCAACGGCTCTCATCTTGGCCGAGGTGCTCAAGGCTGCGGGATTGCCCGATGGCGTATTCAATGTCATCACTGGTGATGGAGCCGAAGTCGGTGGGCATCTTACCAAGCACCCAAAGGTCCGGAAGGTCTCATTCACGGGGTCCACTGCCACTGGACGGACGGTCATGGCGAACGCTGCAGAGCGTGTCAAGAAGGTCACCATGGAACTCGGCGGAAAGGGAGCAAACATCGTGCTCCCCGACGCCGACCTCGACCTGGCGGTAGACGGATCACTCTGGGCCTTCTTGGTCCACGCCGGCCAAGCATGTGAATCCGGCACCCGGTTGTTCGTCCACCGAACCATCTATCGCGAGTTCGTTGATCGCCTTGTCCAGCGCGCATCGCAGCTCACTATCGGTGATCCCACAGATATGAGCACCGACATCGGACCCTTGATGAACCGAGCTCAGCGGGAACGCGTGGAAGGGTTCATTGACAGCGGTAAGAAGGATGGGGCAACCGTCGCATTCCAGGCCGAACTTCCTGCTGACCTGAACAGGGAAGGCATGTGGGTTCCTCCGACAATCTTCACCGACGTCACACCTGACATGAAGATCACTACGGAGGAGATTTTCGGCCCTGTGGTCTCAGTGATGGCATACGACGATATCGATGCCGTCGTGGCAGAGGCCAACACCAGTGAGTACGGACTCTCGGCCGGCGTTTGGACCACCGACTATACGGTCGCAATGGACCTAGCGCATCGACTTGAGGCTGGCACCGTATGGATCAATGACTGGCACGCCCTGTCAGGCCAACTGCCGTTCGGAGGTGTGAAGCAGAGCGGATTCGGCCGTGAGATGGGCCCGAATGCCATCAACGAGTACACCAATGAGAAGTCGATTGCAATTGACTACTCGGGCCGCGATGCCCGCGCGGCGTGGGGACTTACTATCCCGTAAGAAGAATTGTTCGGAATTCTGACCCACTGAGAGTGCCTCGCAACGAAAACTTCGTTGCGAGGCACTCTCGATCCGTCTCGCCCCGGCGGACCCCTCCAGTTA